>NZ_JADNQV010000001.1:0-484120 GCF_015594635.1 Streptococcus sp. HF-100 | reverse complement strand
AAATGTTTTATGGCTATGAGAATCACTTTAGGTCTTTAGAAGACCTTGAACAAGCTATTGTGAACTACATTGATTATTACAACAACAAACGAATTAAGGTCAAACTAAAAGGACTTAGCCCTGTGCAGTACAGAACTAAATCCTTTCAATAATTATTTGTCCAACTTTTGGGGGTCAGTACATTCTTGCTCCTTTTTCAATTTATTTAACAAAAAAGAGGGACGTTTGATTCCTTTTTGATTGCTTTTATGGTAGAATAATTCAATCTAATAAATTGGAGTTTAGGATGAATATTTTTCGTAAAAAAGATGTCAGTCGAGATCGGACTGGCATGCGTCGTCATTTACGATTGCTTGATTTGATTTTGTTAGGGATTGGCGCTATGGTGGGAACGGGTATTTTCACGATTACCGGAACGGCGGCTGCAACTCTAGCTGGTCCAGCTTTGGTGGTTTCGATTATTATTTCTGCTCTTTGCGTGAGTATTTCTGCTTTCTTTTATGCAGAATTTGCGTCAAGAATTCCTGCAAATGGAGGTGCTTATAGCTATCTCTATGCTGTTTTTGGAGAATTTCCAGCTTGGATAGCAGGTTGGCTGACCATTATGGAATTTATGACGGCGGTATCTAGTGTTGCCTCTGGTTGGGCTTCCTATTTGAAAGGCTTGCTGAATGGATTTGGTTTGAGTATGCCAAGAGCGCTCAATGGAACCTTTAATCCGCAAGCGGGAACCTATGTAGACTTACTGCCGATTCTTGTTTTGGTATTTGTAACAGGTGTGGTTTTATTAAATTCTAAAGCAGCTCTGCGATTTAATTCTGCTTTGGTTGTCTTGAAGTTTTCGGCGCTTGCCCTTTTTATCTTTGTAGGTATTTTCTTTATTAAACCTGAAAATTGGTCTCATTTTGCCCCATTTGGCTTTGGAAAATTATATGGTGGCAATGTTGGAATTATGGCTGGTGCTTCTCTGATGTTCTTTGCCTTTCTTGGTTTCGAGTCTATTTCTATGGCAGTGGACGAGATTAAGGAGCCACAAAAGAATGTTCCACGAGGGATTGTGCTATCTTTGTCCATTGTAACGGTACTTTATATATTGGTGACACTAGTTTTGACAGGGATTGTTCACTATAGCAAGCTAGATGTAGCAGATGCTGTCGCTTTTGCGCTTCGCAGTGCTGGGCTTAGCTGGGCGGCTAATTATGTGTCAGTGGTAGCGATTTTAACTTTGATTACCGTTTGCATTTCCATGACTTATGCTCTGTCGCGTATGATTTACAGCATTGCGCGTGACGGTTTGTTGCCAAAGTCTTTCAGAAAATTAACTGCCACTAGTCGGGTACCGAAAAATGCTACGATTTTGGTAGGAATTGTAGCAGCTATTTGTGCTGGTATTTTTCCGCTAGCCAGTATCGCATCCTTTCTAAATATCTGCACCTTGGCTTATCTGATTTTGTTAGCAGTGGCTATTTTGAAGTTGCGCAAGGATAAAGGACTTCCTCAAGCAGGGGAATTTAAAACTCCTCTGGTGCCTCTGACGCCAATCTTATCCATTATTATCTGTCTGTCTTTCATGACCCAATATGGCTTTGACACATGGCTGGCATTCGGGCTTGCCTTACTAGTCGGAACAATTATCTATTTTATCTATGGCTATCAACATTCGGAAATCAATTGATGAGTTTACCTTACAAAAAATGTAAGAAATAATTGTAAATTGTAAGATGAGGTTGGGGAAAAGTCCCAGCTTCATGCATTTTATAGTTTGGGTTGTAAGACGCAGTGGTTGGGTGGATATCCTTATCTCTTGTTATACCGGTAATATCGGCTATCCTAACCAACTGTGCGGAGGTGGGACGACGAAATCAAATTCTTCGGATTATTGATTTCTGTCCCACTCTCATTTTTCCATATAATAGTGATAATAAAGTAAGTGATGGAGGAAAAAATGAAAAAAGGATGTATTGGTTGTCTAGGTGTGCTAGGAGTATTGCTTTTAGCGGTATTGGGAGCAGTGTTATATTTCGGTCCTAATGATGATATCTATCTTTTACCACCTAGTCCTGAGCAATACGCAAAATCTGCTCTAAATAAGATGAATTCTGCTCTTTATATTGATGAAAATTGGTCACAAGAAAAGGAAAAAGCATTAAAAGAAGTCAAATCTGCCAAAACTTATGCAGATACCTATCCAGTTCTAAAGAAAATGACAAAACTATCGGGAGGAAAACATTCTTATTTTTATACACCGAAGGAATTTAAAACTTCACAAAAGGAAGAAAGTCAGCTTCCTGTTGTAAAAAATGAGAATGGCATTCTTTACTTGAAATTACCTCCTTTTATAGGAAACGAGAAAGAAGCTAAGGCTTATCAAACGATCCTAAATCGAGCACTAACTAAGGAAACTTACAAGGGAGTAATTGTGGATTTGGAGAATAATAGCGGCGGCAATATGTATCCTATGATTGGTGGATTAGCTGCTATTTTGCCTAATGATACTCTCTTTCAATTTGAATATGCAAATGGTCAAAAAATAGGTACTACTTTATCACAAATATTGGCAAGCAAGCAGACAGAAGAAAATTCAAATAGCAGTTCCAAAACAATTCCTATAGCAATTCTAGTTAATGGTAATACAGCTAGTTCTGGTGAAATGACGACAATAGCTTTCAAAGGCTTACCAAACGTTAAAACTTTTGGCAAGCCAACAGCTGGCTATACAACAGGAAATATGGTTTATTCTCTTTATGACGGGGCAACAATTCAGCTGACGGTTTCTCGGATTATTGACCGAAAGGGTAATCGTTATGAAAATACTCCAATCGAGCCAGATATTGCTACAACCACACCATTGAATGATGCTAGAACTTGGTTACTAGAGCAAATATCGAAATAATCTCTAAACAGCGATTACCGCTGTTTTTTGTTATAATAGAAAGAAAAAGAGGTGCGAATATGATACGACCTGCAGAACTTTCAGACGCAGCGGCTATTCAGGAAATCAATGCAACTGCTCTCGGCTATGATTTTGGCTTGATAGAAACTCGTCAGAAACTATCAGAGCTATTGGATAGGTCTGATCATTTTATCTTGGTAGCAGAAAATGTGGCAGGAAAGATTGTCGGCTATGCCCATGCAGCTAGCTATGATTGCCTCTATTTTCCGCCTTTACTCAACCTGTTGGCATTAACAGTTGACAAAGATTTTCAAGGTCAGGGATATGGCAAAGTGCTGATGCAGGCCGTGTGTGAAGAGGGTTCAGCTGCAGGCTATGCAGGTATTCGCATAAACTCTGGCATTTCTCGAACTGAAGCCCATGAATTTTATCGAAAACTGGGCTGTGAGGAGAAAGCTGACCAGAAACGTTTTTATTGGAAATTTTAAGAAAGGAATTCTATGAAAATTGAACCATTAAGTCAAAGCAATGCAGAAGAAATTGCGAATCATTGGCATTACGAAGGAATTTATGCTTTTTATGATATGCAAGCAGATCCTGAGGATTATGAAGAAATTTTATCTCCTGAAGCGCGTGGAAATCACTATTATCAGGTTCTCAAAAATGATGAATTATATGGCTTTTTTTGCCTTTTTCCAATTGACAAAGACAAGCAGGAACTGGGTTTAGGTATGAAGCCAGAGTATTGTGGCAAAGGTCAAGGCAAAGATTTTTTACAAACGATTTTACGGTTTATCGAGGAAAACATTTCAGTGAAAATCCTGACTCTATCAGTAGCAGATTTTAATCAAAGAGCTCAAAGGCTTTATCTCAATTGTGGTTTCAACGTAATCGGACGGCAGCCTCAGGAAAGCAATGGCGATAGTTACCTTTTTGTCAAAATGGAAAAGGAGTTGAAATGAGAGTTGCGGTTATCCAAGGAACCACTCGAAGAAATATGAATTTGCTGCTATTTGAATCTGTAAAAAAAGCAGTCCAAGCGTCTGATGAAGTGCTAAATTTTGGAATTTTTGAGGATGAGGACGAGCAGTATTCTTATGTTGAAATAGCGATCTTGATCAGTTTCTTAATGGAAAGCGGAGCAGTCGATTTTGTCGTAACAGGATGTTCCTCAGGTCAAGGTATGATGCTTGCCTGTAATAGTTTACCGGATCTTTTGTGTGGTTATATAGAAAATCCTCAAGACGCGTTCCTCTTTGGACGCATCAATGGAGGGAATGTCGCTTCTCTGTCAATCGGCTTAAATTTTGGTTGGCAAGGCGAATTGAACCTGCAATATACATTAGATAAACTATTTGATGGTGAGTTTGGCATTCGCTATCCTGAACATGAAGCAGAAAGAAAAAGAGCGGAAGCAAGTGCCTTAAAGAATTTGAACCGTTTAACGAAACGCAGTTGGGAAGAATTATTAGAACAAATCCCAAAAGATATTCTCAACAAGTTGTTGCAAAGAAAGATAGTGATGAATGCCATTATAAATAAGGGAAGCAATAAAGAGTTCATCCGTTTGCTGAAAGCGAAAGCAGATAAAATGGACGCAGATAGAAAGTGGAATAAAGTTTGACAATCAAATAGGGAAAGTATGAGATTGACTTCTGTTGCAGTTATCGTTATTTGAGAAAAAAAGGGAGTGGGACAGAACTAAAAATAGAAAATTTTTAGTTCGTAGTCCCACCCCCGCAAGGGTGCTTAAACAGTTATCAAGCTGTTTAAGGTTGCAGATGAAGAAAACGAAGTTTTCGTCAAAGGTGCTCTTCCGAGCTTGAAAAGCGAATGAAGAGTCCAATCACGATGGCTTGCTGTGCAAGGCTGATTTCCCGCCTTCAACAATTCACTGAATGTTGAAGCTACGTTATTCGTTTATTAATAAATATGATAGAAGCTGGGACACTTTTTGCCCAGCCTTTTCTTGTCTTATGCTAATTTTGTAATATTGACTGCTTGAAGACCACGTTGACCTTCTTCAATGTCAAAAGTTACTTTTTCGCCTTCATTCAGTGATTTGAATCCGTCGGATTGAATCGCTGAAAAGTGAGCAAAAACGTCTGGTCCGTTTTCTTGTGAAATAAAGCCGAAGCCTTTTTCAGCATTGAACCATTTTACTGTACCTTGTGCCATACATCTTACTTCCTTTCTCTAAAATGTTGCGTAAAAAATAGAAAAAGTAAAGATGAAAAACAAAAATACTCACTCAAAATTCATTTACTCTTGCTAGTCTAACAGAAGAAAGAGTAAAAAGCAAGGAAAAGCCAGCGATTGGCAATATATTTTGCTATACTAGTAATATGAAAAGCAGAAAGAGGTATATCATGACATTTGAAGAAATTTTCGTTTCTCATTGTCATTAGTAACCCATTGTATTCCCTAAAGCTTGGTATTATAAGGTTTGTAAAATATCATATATCATTAGTATCCATTGGGAAACCTCTCAAAGTCCACAAAAGGGAGTATAAAAATAGACCTAAAAGGTCTATCGATCACGAGTTCAGCAGGCAAGAAATTAGCGCAACCATAAGGTGCGCTTTTTTTGTTTCTTTCCTCCTCTTAAATGATGAAAAAAAGAAGATGAAAGACCTAATATTAACGCTATTATTCTATGATTTTCTAAAGAATTTGTCAACCTTTAAAACCTATTTGTTCGTGTTTTATCTAAAACCACCCCCCTAATATGTAAAAATAGCGCACATTTTTGGTTAGTTGAGCATCCATCGGTTTACAGTTTTTGGATAAAAACGCACATTTATTTGATAGGGGGGGTGTATCGTTCGCTTTTAATGTCACATATCTTAGAAAGTGTTGCATTTTTTAAATACAGCTTAACCGCTATATTTTCTAATAGATTAGTCTATTTTTTAAAATATACAATGCAACATTTTTTTATTATATATCATTTCTGTTTTTAAAAATGTATTGAAAGATAAAGATTTATTTTTTTGAGCTAATCATTCCCTAATAAGCTATCTTTGAATTTCTTTTTATATTCTTCTAGTGTTTCAAAATTTGAACCGTTGGCAATTTCGTTTATTTTGCTTTTGGCATATTCAAGCTGAGTAGTTTGACGTTGATTATCCTCTAACCATTGTTCAATAATTTTGGCGCGATAAGCTGTTGGAGTTTCTCCAGCTTTTTCAGCTTCAGTATCAATATAAATATATTTTACTGGCAGCCCTTTCGCTTTTAAGTAACTTGATAAGGCTTCATAGTATTTTGAATTATTATATACAAAACGTTTATTATAATAACTTTCGTCTCGTGCTGACAATTCAGGAAAAAGTGGAAGCAGTGTATCCAATACATCAGCTACTTCAGTAAAACGACCGTTAAAGAAAATATTCTGTTCTCTATTTTTAAAATCATTATTGATATACTGCAGTTTCAAAAATACGGAGTTTAATATCTTTAGATAACTATTATCATAAACTTCTTTTAATGTGTCTATTGTTAGTTGTATCCGTTTTAGTGCGTCAGATACATTCGGTTTAAATGCTTTAGTAAAATCTTTAGCTTTATCAGAAAGTAGCTGATTATACTTTTTGCGAATATCCAGATATAATGCTTCTTTTTCTTTATCCGTTAGATAACGATTAACAGTTACCTGTTGGATTTTTTCTATCAATTTTTCAATTAAAACGTTGTTACTTTTTAGATGTGAACTCGCTTCCTGATGCTCCATACCTGTTAATAACGGAACAACATATATCAAAATTTCTTTATCTGTAAAAGAGTTGTTAAAGGATAGTGTTCCTTTAATTAAACCTAGTTCTTGTTTTAAATCAAAATAAATACTGCGTGCTTCTTTAATTGTCAATGTGTTTTTAGTTCCTAAAATTGCCATGTGTTTTTTAACCTTTCTTTGTTTTAAAATGTAGGGAGATAGTCCCCTAAGTTGTCTGTAGTTTTCTTCTTCGTTATGCTTGCCAGCTTATCCAACCCTAATAAAGGTTTTATGGTCTTTTCTGTGTATTCATATGCACCTATAGGTGGTAAACTTGCGACAATTCGTTTAACCATTGTGGTATCAATATCTTTAACAAACATCTTCTTGTCTGCAAATCCTAAAGAAATGGCAGTATCGCAAGATAACCATGTCTCGCGCTCCATCATTTCTTTGATTTTTTCTTTTGCTAGCCCTGTTCGCTCTTGATAGGCGGTAGCTAATGCATCGTTTGCTACATCCATAGTTTCTATTTGACGCTTAAGTTGCTGACTGTTCCCGTAAGTTAGGGTTGATACATTATGAATCATCATCAATGCTATAGGATTCATCTCTATTACGTCCCCAGCCATAGCTATCACGCTTGCTGCACTAGCGGCCAGTCCTACAATTTTTACAGTTACTTTTCCCTTATGCCCTCTCAATTTTGCATATATCTCATTAGCTGTATACACATCCCCACCGCTTGAGTTAATTCGGACTTCAAGAGGTTCAGATGGAAAAGGGATCTTTATATCTTCTAGTGAAGTATACTCCCTACCATCTTTTTTATACTCTAGTATAGAACTTTTAGGGATAATAACGCCTTTGATTTCTATTTTTTGCATTGTTCCTCCTTTAGTCTATAACATAAAAGGGACACCAAAAAGTATTGAACTTTCTGATGTCCCTGATTGTTTCAGTAGACTATTATTTTTTAGTTTCTGTTTTTTCAAGATAGGTTAATTTCCCTTCTTGAAAATGTAAAGTTATTTTCCCAAACTTGGGAGGTAACTCTGTATCTATTTTATCATTTTTTATAAATAAGATAAAGCCCTCTTTTAACATTTGTGTAAATTCATTTTCCATTAGTCTTCCTCTTTCTTTAATTAAATTATGTAGAATCATCCAATTTGTGACTATGTTCAATAGTCACACGGTCACGGGGAAAACCCCTGATAATACTGACTTTTTTTAATCTATTATGTTGTGACCGTCTTTTAAATTTTATTTTTTATATATAATGTTTTTTTATAAAATATTTTTTACGTAATATAATAAAAAACACAGTCACACGGTCACAAGTCTAAAAATAATCTGTGAAAAAGTCTTTAAATCAATGTTTTTACCCTGTTACCAACTTATCCAAGTAGGACAACAAGACAGTCACACGGTCACGATTTATTGTTTGTATATTCCCTTGACTGACCCGATCAGGCTTTTTTCTTGCCAGCTTTGAGGGGCTATTCTCTTTTTGTCTTTTTCAGATACTCTAAAACTCTTTACAGTGTATTTATTCTTTGTTTCCTTGTTCAATAGTGCTGTTACTTTCTGACCATGCCCGTAAAGATTGGGGTCGTTAATGCCTTCGTTGCTTGTAAAGTCTTTTAGCCAATCTTTAATAATCGCTAGTGGGACATGTTGCAATTCGTGGTAGCCGTTAGGTATGTAGAATGTGGTGACAAATGAAAAATAAAAATCATTATTTATTTTGTATTCGCTTAATAGTTCCTTTACTGCTTGGGGTTCTATGAATTTATCAAACTTTTCAAGGTTCAATATGCGATAAAGTACCCATTCAAGCAGGCGTTCATCTTTTAAATATTGGTTTTTGATTTCTGGTTTCTCTTTTTGTCCATTAAAATCTGCATTAAAGGGAACGATACACAAACGCCTATACCATCCTTGATTTTTAGCCCTCGCCTTTGGCAATTCGTTTCCAGAAAACAAGCAGAAGCATTTATACACTGCTTCATAAGGTTGTTGGTGCTTAGGATTAACATGTACACTATCGCCTGTGACTACACTCATAAGGTCACTTACTTCATCAAGATACTTGTTAGAAATATCATCTCCTATATTACAGACCTTTCCTTCAAGAGCACTTAGTTGAAAGCTTTCTTCAAATTGATTGGGTTTAAGGTTGCTGATATTCTTAGCGCCTATTAAATTTATTAAAAGAGATTGAAACGTCCCTTTTCCGTTGTTTCCTTCACCGTACAAAATCGCCATCTTTCCTCTTGTGTAGTTAGGGTTAATAGCTTCATTCATAATCTGCCATAATAGAGTAACAATATCCTCATCATTACAAGCAATAGATTTTAACCACTCATCAAAATCAAACCACTTGTCTAGAATTGGCTTCATAGGTTTGTCATGGTATGCTGTATTGATTTTACTTTTTATGATATAACTGGGAGAAAACGGTAGCAGAGCCTTTCTTTTCAAATCAAAGATACCATTTTTCACAGGTATCAGGTTTCTATCTGATAACGGTTCTTTTAGTTTTGTCATCGTGCGCAAAACAATCTGAATTTCTCTAAAGTGCTTACTCCTCAGACGACTGTCAAATTCTATACATAACTTGTTAAAAATATCAACACTAGCTATATAGATACCCTCATCCAAATTATACAAGTAAAGTAAGTTCTGATCTGTTGTAATACCTCTTCCGATAAAAACAAAATAACAAGTTTTTTTAAGAATATTAGCCACATCAAGCGGTCTAGGTAATGCTGTTTTTTTACTTTTTACCTGTCCTTTTTTCTCTCCATTAGTGTAAAATTCGGTCACGGTGTTAGCTTCCCGCCATTTTTTCCCCGCTTCATGTAAGGTATTATAAAGTTCTTTCATAGTCTGCGGTGCTGGTATTTCTACTGTCTTATCTAGTAGCTGTGTTTTCTCTTCATTTCCGTAAATTTCTTTTAAAATTTCGTTTTTATCCAATTTTCTCCCCCTTATAAATGCTTGTAATAGTATCAAGAAAAAAGCCTGCTAAGTCAGCGCGTTTTATAAGATTTGTAAATAACTCTAAGACGGTATCAAAATCATAGCCATGTAAAAATAATAAACGAATAAAATAGGCAACTTCACGCCTTGTATAGATACCCTGTGAAACAATATCCAATATTTCTCCTTTTAATTCTATCCATGTTCCTTGTCGATTCTCTGCCAGTCTGGTAGATTCCAAATCTTGCAAAATTTCCCAAAGATCAGCACTAGCCAGTGCTATTTTCTTATCCCTTACCAATATCCAACCTTTTTGGGTGTCACTTTTGGACGGATCGCCTGTTATCGTCTTTACTATGATGTCCGTATAAGAAAAAGCTATCAACTCACGACCTAAGGGGGCAAAGTATAAAAATTTGTAAAAATCTCCATTCTTTAAAACTTTGGTAGGATTATGCTTCAAAAATCCAAATAATCCTAGCTTATTAGTATGTAAAGTTAACTCAATAATTTCATACATATCTAATCCTTTCTTTGCTTTCTCAAATGCTTTAAGTGTGCATTATTTTTTTCATGGTTATCAACCCCCAAAAATATCAGAACATCACTAGTTTTATAGAAAACTTTTCTAGTATCTTCTAGTGGCGGGCGGTATCGTTTTAAACCTGCTTTTTCCCAACGTGCCAAGGTTTTGGATTTTATTCCTAATTCTTCCTTGACCTGTTGGGCTGTCATTAGTCCGAGCTGTCTTGGCTTTGGTTGCGTGTAAGACTGCAGAAAGTTAGAAAGCAAGGTTAAAGCTTCCGCCTTTAATTGTGTTTCTGTATCTAAGCTAAATAATGCCATATTAACCGCCTTTCAAATATTTGTCTTGTTTTTTAAGGTATTCTCGCTTTACTTTGTTCGATAGAGTGGCTATGAGATAGAGGGCTGATAGACCCAAATTATTAAACGTTTCATAATTTGAAATTTCTTTAGCAACTTTCATCATTCGATTAGCTTCCCAAATGCGACCATGTGGTCGTTTTGGGGATTTTCTTTAAGACCAATAGCTACCAAATCTCTCAACATTGAGTAATTCGAAAGAGAGCAAGTAGCTTTAAATGTCGTAACGTTTCGACCTTCCAAGTCAACCCTGTATTTATGTTCATTCCTAGATGTTGGTATGTGCCAATATATCGCTAAAATGTGGACAACGTTGTCCACATTTCCCAACGTCGGGAAATTTCTAAACTTAATTAAATGTTTCAACGTTGAGAGATTTGGTAAAATGCTGATGTTTCTAAAGCGTTCAATATTAAACGATTTTAAGTTTTTGCTGTATTCTAGTTATATCTTTTCCCTGCAAGTTGTATATAAGTTCCATAGTGAGGGTTTAACTTATCTATATCTTTTTCCTCTCGCTTTGTTTTTATCTCAAAATCAAGCTTAAAAGAACTTTCAAAGTGCCATAACTTCCAAAGCAACCAACTCAAGAAGAAAATCAGTATAATCGTTTGTTCTGGTGTTAAATCTAACTCATTCATGCCGTAATTTCTCTGTCTTTGTTAATTTTTCAATATGTTCAAAATTAAATAGTGCCAGTTGTAAGTACCACATAGGATTATCTGCGGTTCTGTTGTCATTGTATCCGTCTTTGAATAAAGCTAAACGGGTTTTTTCAATATTTGACCTGATTCCATTCAAAGCATGCTCAATGGGAGAAAGTTCGCTCTGTAACACCCGTTTCACGTCTTCATGAAAATATTTCATCATAATATCAGTTAAGAAGTGCAGTATTCTTCCCGTATCGGGATCCAGTTGATAAACTTTACTAATTACGTCTTGCAATTCTTCTGATATTGCATTTTTAATAGGTTTATATTCTTGATTATCAACATTAAATTTGGCTAATGTAGAGATGTTTTCTTTTTTCATGCTTAATCCTCTTTCTATCCTAAGTTAAGGAATCCTTACTTTAGATTTTCTATTTATTTTTATATATGGCAATATCTGCTAGATTATGGTATAATCTAGATATAAAATAACTAAAACCCTTACGGCTTGCCTGCTGTATTATTTTAGTTGATTGTGTGAAAAGCCTTGTAAGTTTGCCGACTGCTAAGGCTTTTTTGTTGTTTCTCTGTAATGCTGTTTCTTGTTTGTTTTAACAATTTATTTTTGTTTGGGGATATAATTATACCTGCGATATATTTCAGTTTCGTTTTTGCCCATTTTACTTGGGCGAAAATTAGCTTAAAATCGATTTTAAACGCTCTGTGTTCCTTCGTTTTTGTTCTTCTGTCATTTTTGCTTTTTTTCTGACAAATGGATTGACAGAAAAATCATCAAGATTTGATAATTTAGCTCGTACAGAGATGCAAAAATTATTCTCAAATTCTTTTTTGATGCTTTCAAAAGCGTGTTCCATTTTCAAAATCTTCGTAACGTGTCGCCGCACATTACTTTCAAAATACCAACAATTATCTAGTTCATCGTAACGGATAACCGTCTCACGTTCTTCTGGTAGATACATTTTTATCCTCCTTGTGTCTGTTTTCTAAAGACTATGGTTTTTATTTCCTGGTAGGTCATATCTAGGTTAATCATAGCGATAGCCATATCTTCTAATGATTGGTATCTGATAAGTTTATCACTAGTTAAGCTATCAATACCGTTATGTCCATTACGTGCTACCATAAGTTGACGCTTATTCATACCACTAACACCCTTTAGTAAAAGATTATTTACTGTACTGTGAGCGTGCTTAGGGGCATTCTCCCAATGTTCTATAGCCTCATGTAGGCTTTTTCTTTTGGGTTGCTCTAAAGTACGTTGCAGTTTAATCTGTGCTAGCTCGTCCCGCATTTCAAAGAATGCTTTGACTAGGTTTTCTTTGAAGTTTGCGACTTGCTCGGTATTCTTCAAGAATGTAACTAACAATGTAGCCTGTTGCTCATTCAAAAGATAATCTTTTGAGTGCTGTCCGCTTTCCCAAACGCTCAAAACGCTGGTAATGTTTGCGGATTGTCTTTGTAATCGTGTGATGCTGTAAGCCAGTACATTCTGCCACGATACTACTTAATGTATACGGCTCTCTCTTGCCGTCCATATAAACTAAGTTCATGTTGTTTCTCCTTTCTATGCTAGTTGTAAAATAATTCGTCTATAGTTATATCTGGTTTGATTTCAGCAACCATTGACTTAATAGCTAAGCGCTCTTTGTCATTAAAGGGCGTTTTCTTTGTCTCTTTGTTGTTGTAAGACTGTAAAGAAATATTTAACTTGTCTGCCATTTGTTGCTGGGTTAACCCTAACATGACCCGGTAGCCTTTGAGTTTGCTCATAGCGTTCTCCTTTCTTTGAAAAATCCCCCTCCCCTAGATTGAAAGGTGTGAAAGGTAGGAAGGGGTAGGAGTATCCATTTCGGATAACTTTTAAAATTATTATATATCCATTTCAGATACCTGTCAAGCGTTTTTTGAAATATTTTGTATCATTTCTTGATACTTTTTTTATTTTCGGTTATAATCAACCTTGAAAGGTCGTGAAATTTATGAATAGGTTGAAAGAATTACGCAAAGAAAAAAAACTAACTCAAGAAGATTTAGCTGGTAAGATTGGCGTATCAAAAATTACCATTCTACGTTGGGAAAACGGAGAAAGACAAATAAAACAAGATAAAGCCCAACAACTCGCCGATTATTTCGGGGTAAGTGTTGGGTATCTGTTGGGCTATAAAGATGATTATTTATCATCAATGATAGAAAAATACGAAGAGAATATGAAAAAACCTGCTGATTTTGGTGGGTATGGTCTTTTAGCACTAACACGAGGGACGGAAGTGCAGGATAAAGTTATAGAAGCTCTTAGACACGCCACAGACTACTATGGGGAGCGAGCACTGAACAGAAAAGAAGCAGAAAAATGGGATGAAGAACGACGGGCTGAAATATTGGAAAGCCTAAAAGACTATTCAGATAATATAATAGGGCGTTTTCTAGCTGGTTTAATGTCCCTTTCTGATGAATTAAAAATACCCATTGTTGATTTTCTAACCTTAGAAGATAAAGATAAAGCAGCCGTTAGTCAAATTATAATATCTCTAGCCGATAATCCAGTTATGCATAAAGATTATTCAAGCCAGCAAAAAACACAGAAGGATAATTAAAGCATATAACCCCATAAAACGCATTTAAGCGTCTGTTTCTTATACAAACCAAATAAGAATAGACGCATTCTTATGATGTAAACCCAATCTAAAACTTTTACGGCTTGCCTGCTGATGGAAAGGGTTATCATCATGAAAATAACAGAACTCAAAAAGAAAAACGGTACAACAGTGTATCGTTCTAGTGTTTATCTAGGTGTTGACCAGATAACAGGTAAGAAAGTAAAAACCAGCGTGACAGGACGGACAAGAAAAGAGGTTAAAGCAAAAGCTCAACAAGCCCAGATAGATTTTAAACTTAACGGATCAACGGTTAAAAAGGAGATGCAAGTCAGAACCTATCAGGAACTCGCTGACTTATGGTTAAGCAGTTACCAACTTACGGTCAAACCTCAAACTTTTAGGGCTACCCAAAGAATGCTCTATAATCATCTTATCCCAGCTTTTGGGACTATGAAACCTAATAAGATAACAGTTTACTATATTCAGGACTTTATCAATGACTTATCAAAGGAGTTGGTTCATTATAGTGTAGTACACTCAATAAATAGGCGTGTTTTACAGTATGGTGTATCTCTGCAGTTGTTGCCGTTCAACCCTGCTAGAGATGTTATATTACCTAAAGTGCTAAAACGTGAAAATAAGGTTATCAAATTCATAGCTCCAGAGAACATAAAGGCTTTAATGGATTATATGGAAAGTCTTTCTAATCAAAAATATGGCTATTATCTCGACTATGTGTTATATAGTGTCTTACTTGCCACGGGTTGCCGTTTTGGTGAAGTGGTAGCGCTAGAATGGTCAGATATTGACCTAAAGGAAAAGACTATTAGTATTACAAAGAACTATAATAGACTGTTAAAGCTCATAGGTACACCAAAGAGTAAAGCAGGAGTTAGAGTAATCAGCATAGACAAGAAAACGGTCAACATGTTACGCCTTTATAAGAATAGACAAAAGCAATTATTCCTAGAAGTTGATTCACAAGCTCCGACCGTAGTCTTTGCAACTCCAACAAAGGAATATCAAAATATGGCTACCAGGCAAGAGAGTTTAGATAGACGTTTGAAAGAAATTAACTGTCCACGGTTTACCTTTCACGCTTTTCGCCATACTCACGCTAGTTTGTTGCTAAATGCTGGGATCAGTTACAAAGAATTACAGTATCGCTTAGGTCATGCTACCCTAGCTACGACTATGGATATTTATAGTCACCTATCAAAGGACAAAGAAAAAGAAGCAGTTTCATATTACGAAAAGGCTATAAATAATTTATAAGTCCACAAAAAGGGGAACAAATTCATAAAACAACTCATTACATAGTTCAAGAAACCTTGTTAAATCAACGTTTATAAACGATAAAGGAGAAAACAATGACATTTGAAGAAATTTTACCGGGTTTGAAAGCCAAAAAGAAATATGTCCGCATAGGCTGGGGCGGTGCTGAGAATTATGTCCAGCTTTTTGACAGTATTGAGCAGAACGGAGTGGCGCTTGAAGTGACGCCTTATTTTCTCATCAATGTATCAGGCGAGGGAGAAGGCTTTTCCATGTGGAGTCCGACGCCTTGTGACGTATTAGCAGATGACTGGGTGGAAGTCCATGACTAGGACGATTTTGGTGACAGGTGTTAGCTCAGGGATTGGTCTGGCTCAGGCGCAGCTTTTTTTGGAAAATGGCTGGCGCGTATACGGTGTAGACCGGTCTGAAAAGCCAAGTTTGACAGGGGATTTTTATTTCCTTCAACAAGATTTGACGTTAGGACTTCAACCAGTTTTTGCTTGGTGTTCGCAGGTAGATGTCCTCTGTAATACAGCTGGAGTGCTGGATGACTACAAGCCCTTACTGGAGCAGACTGCTCAGGAGATCCAAGAAATTTTCGAGATTAACTATGTAACACCAGTAGAGCTAACTCGTTATTATCTGACGCAGATGCTGAAGAAACAATCAGGCATCATCATCAATATGTGCTCAATTGCATCTAGCTTAGCTGGCGGTGGTGGTCATGCTTACACTTCTTCCAAGCATGCTCTGGCAGGATTTACCAAACAGTTGGCACTGGATTATGCGGAGCAGGGAGTGCAGGTTTTTGGGATTGCACCGGGCGCAGTTAAAACAAGTATGACAGCAACGGACTTTGAGCCGGGAGGCTTAGCAGATTGGGTGGCGAGTGAAACTCCCATCAAGCGTTGGATAGAACCAGAAGAAGTTGCCGAGTTGACCCTCTTTCTCGCCTCGGGAAAAGCTCAGTCCATGCAGGGCGAGATTGTCAAGATTGACGGTGGCTGGAGTTTGAAGTGAAGAGGCAAGTAGAATGAAAGCAGTGAGCATTGAGCCAAGACTGCAGGAATGTTTCCAACATTGGCAAAAGAACATGGTGAGATATGGTTTGAAGGCGAAGTTAGGGCAGTTTTATACAAATGAAGACGAGACTGCCGTTTTGTATGAACAAGGAGATTTTCTCTTTTTGGCTGGGCAGGCAGATATGGCATTACTGGCGGATTATAGGGACTTTTGTAAGCCAGACTACCGCATTCTCATATCTGAAGAGGCTTCTTGGCAAGGCTGCTTGTCCTCTTGTCCAGCCTTATCTCCTTTTACCCGTTATGCTTTTAAAGATGAGGCAGATTTTGATGACAAGGTTTTGAAAAACATCGTGGAGCAGTTATCGGAGCAGTTCTGTATGGAGGCAATTAATCAAAGAACCTATCAAGAACTAGCTCAGGAAGAATGGTCTCAGGATTTGCAGGGGAATTTTGCAACTTTTAAAGACTTTCAAGAAGGCGGAGCTTTTGGCTCTGTGATCCGGAAGGGTCAGGAAATCGTCGCTGGGGTCTCGACAGCACTTGTCTACCAAAAAGCCATTGAAATTGAGATTGCAACAAAACCGACTTATCAACAGCAAGGTTTAGCTACTGTTCTTGGGGCGAAGATGATTTTGGCATCCCTGCAATGCGGCGTTTTTCCGCTCTGGGACGCCCACAATGAAGCCTCAAAGAAAATAGCTGAGAAGCTAGGCTATCAATGTTTAGGAGCTTATCCAGCTTATGAGTTGAAATCAGTAACAGATAGGAGAAACCATGACACCAGAACAATTATGGAATGAATACAAAACAATCAACCCCGCAATCGGTGATGACATTGACGCCTGGGCATTTGGTGTAGAGCCAGATCAGCTGGCGGATTTAGTTTTGAAAGGAGAGAAGACTGCGACAGCTTCTGCCTACGATTTGTATCAGATAGATGGTGAGCCGATTCCTCAAGCAGGAACCTTTGATGTGATTTTAGACGGTCAAGGTCAAGCTGTCTGTATCATTAAAGTGACCAAGGTAACGGTTGTCCCTTTCAATCAAGTGTCTGCAGAGCACGCTTTTAAAGAAGGAGAGGGAGATAAATCTTTGGCTTACTGGCGGCAGGTGCATGAGGAACTCTTCACGGAATGGATGGCTGAAGCCGGCTTAGCTTTCTCAGAGGAGACGGGCGTGGTCTTGGAGGAGTTTTGCAAGGTTTATCCGATATAAAAGATGCGGATTAAAGCATTACAGAGAGAATCTTAACAAATGATATAAAAAATGCTATAATAAAATAAATTTATTTTGATAAAAGGAACTATTATGACAAACTATGCAATTATTTTAGCAGCTGGAAAAGGCACTCGCATGAAATCAGATTTACCAAAAGTGCTTCACAAAGTTGCTGGAATTTCGATGTTAGAACACGTATTTAGAAGTGTTGCTGCCATTGCACCAGAAAAGACTGTGACAGTGGTCGGACACAAGGCAGAGCTGGTGGAGCAGGTATTGGCGGGGCAGACAGAGTTTGTTCGTCAAACGGAACAATTAGGAACTGGTCATGCTGTGATGATGGCAGAGCCTGTGCTGGAAGGTTTGGCAGGGCAAACATTAGTCATTGCAGGAGACACTCCTTTAATCACAGGAGAAAGCCTGAAAAATTTGATTAACTTTCATGTCAACCACAAAAATGTTGCAACGATTTTGACAGCAGAAGCGGAAAATCCATTTGGTTATGGGCGGATTGTCCGTAATCAGCATGAAGAAGTGATCAAAATTGTGGAGCAAAAGGATGCTTCGGATTTTGAAAAGCAAATCAAGGAAATCAATACAGGAACGTATGTTTTTGATAACGCTCGTCTTTTTGAAGCCTTGAAAAATATCAATACCAACAATGCGCAAGGAGAATATTACATCACAGATGTAATCGGCATTTTCCGTGAGAATGGCGAAAAAGTCGGCGCTTATACTCTGAAAGATTTTGATGAAAGTCTTGGTGTGAATGATCGTGTAGCTCTTGCGACTGCCGAAGGAATTATGCGTCGTCGAATCAACCAAGCTCACATGGTGAATGGGGTTAGCTTTGTAAATCCAGAAGCGACTTATATTGATGTAGATGTACAGATTGAACCAGAAGTACAAATTGAAGCCAATGTTACCTTGAAAGGGCAAACGAAAATTGGCGCAGGCAGCATTCTGACAAACGGTACGTATATTGTTGATTCTGTTATCGGTGAACAAACGGTTATTACCAATTCTATGATTGAAGAATCTACAGTTGCAGACGGTGTAACGGTGGGACCTTACGCTCATGTCCGCCCAGGTTCAAGCCTTGCTAAAAATGTACATGTTGGTAATTTCGTTGAAGTGAAAGGTTCTTCTATCGGTGAAAATACCAAAGCTGGGCATCTGACTTACATTGGTAATTCTGAAGTGGGTGCGAATGTCAATTTTGGCGCTGGAACAATTACAGTTAATTATGACGGACAGCACAAGTTTAAGACCGTCATTGGGAACAATGTCTTTGTAGGTTCTAATTCGACCATTATTGCGCCGGTAGAACTTGGGGACAATTCTCTTGTAGGTGCAGGCTCAACCATTACTAAGGATGTACCAGCAGACGCTATTGCCATCGGACGTGGACGTCAGATTAACAAAGATGAATACGCAAAACGCTTGCCACATCATCCAGATAATAAGTAGGAACGGCTATGGATTTTGAAGAAAAAACGCTAAAACGAACAGAAATTTATCAAGGTCCTATTTTTAACCTTGTCAAGGATAAAGTTCAGCTACCGGCTGGGAAAGGTACAGCTTATCGTGATTTGATTTTCCATAATGGTGCTGTAGCAGTTATTGCGTTAACCTCAGAAGACAAAATGATTTTGGTCAGGCAGTACCGCAAAGCTATTGAAGCAACCTCTTATGAAATTCCAGCTGGAAAGTTAGAAGTTGGTGAAAATGCAGATCCAAAGGCTGCAGCTTTGCGCGAATTAGAAGAAGAAACGGGTTATACAGGTGAGTTAGAACTGCTCTATGATTTCTATTCGGCGATTGGCTTTTGCAATGAGCGAATCAAACTTTATAGCGCTAGCCATTTGACAAAAGTTGAAAATCCTCGTCCACAAGATGAGGACGAGACCTTAGAACTCCATGAAGTGACCTTGGAAGAAGCGAAAGCTCTCCTTGCTAGTGGTGATATTTGTGATGCAAAAACCATTATTGCACTTCAATATTGGGAAATGAAAATGAATCGAAGATAGGGGGACGCTCATGGGAAGACCTTTATTAACAGATGAAATGATTGAACGGGCAAATCGTGGTGAAGATATTTCAGGTCCACCTTTGCATGATGAGGAAGAAACCAAAATTTTAAAAACGACTAGAAGTCAGTTTGGTTATTCTTCTCCAACTAGCGGTTTCAATCAAGATACACTTCAAATTGATGTAGAACCAACAGTGACCAAAAGTCGACGCATTGAAAATGCAAAACGCGGAGTATTCCAAGCGAAATTAAACAAAATTCTATTTTGGATTGTCCTGCTTTTGATTGCTTTGATTGCTGCTATTATTTGGCTATAAAAAGCGATAAGCTCGACTTTCGCTTTTTTTGTGATAGAATGAGAGGAAAAAATGAAAATCGGAATTATTGCAGCCATGCCTGAGGAACTAAAAATTTTAGTGGAAAACTTGGAAAATGCCGAAAAACACTTACGTTTGGGGCATGTTTATCATACGGGAAATATCGGTCGTCATGAAGTTGTGCTGGTGGAAAGCGGGATCGGCAAGGTTATGTCTGCTATGAGCGTGGCTGTTTTGGTCAATGAGTTTAAAGTGACGGCTGTCATCAATACAGGTTCTGCTGGTGCGGTAGCTGAAGGTTTGCAAATCGGCGATATTGTAGTGGCTGACCGGCTAGTGTACCATGATGTAGATGTAACAGCTTTTGGCTATGAATACGGACAAATGGCACGCCAGCCACTTTATTTTGAAGCGAGCCGTTATTTGGTTTCTGAGATGAAAAAGACTTTAGAAAAGACACATCAGACAAGTCGCGTTGGCTTGATTGCAACAGGAGACAGTTTTATTGCGGGGCAGGATAAGATTGACCGTATCAAAGGACACTTTCCAGATGTTCTAGCGGTTGAGATGGAGGGCGCAGCCGTCGCTCAGGCTACGCATTCTATCGGTCTGCCTTTTATGGTCATTCGTGCCATGAGTGATACAGCTTCTCATGACGCCAATATCAGCTTTGACGAATTTATTCATGAAGCTGGCAAGCGCTCAGCAGACACTCTGATTCAATTTCTGAAAGAATTGGTTTAGACAAGGAGAATATAGTGTATAAAGAATCTTATTTCGACGGCGGCCTCTTTTCTTACATTGGTCATGCTATTTTAGCTATCTTGATTACAGTTTTGACGCTAGGTATCTGTGCTCCTTGGGGCATGTGTATCCTGTATAATTGGAAGATTAAGCACACAGTCATTGACGGACACCGTCTCTATTTTGATGGTACTGCGATGCAGCTTTTTGGAAATTGGGTGAAGTGGTGGCTCTTGACGATCATTACTTTTGGCATTTATGGTTTTTGGCTTAATATCAAGCTAACCCAGTGGATTACCAAACACACCCATCATTTGAATTAGATGAAAGCAAGCGAGAATGAAGCAGTCTCGCTTTTCATTTGTTCTACCTTGCCAAAAAATCCCTTTTGATGGTATAATCAAGAAACTGTAATCAATGATAGAGGAGAAAAGATGAGTATCTTAGAAGTAAAAAATCTCAGCCACGGTTTTGGAGACCGGGCTATTTTTGAGGATGTATCGTTCCGCTTGCTTAAGGGCGAGCATATCGGCTTAGTTGGAGCCAACGGCGAAGGGAAATCTACCTTTATGAGCATTGTAACCGGTCAATTGTTGCCAGATGAAGGCAAGGTTGAGTGGTCTAAGTATGTGACAGCTGGCTATTTAGATCAGCATGCTGTATTGAAAGAAGGTCAATCTGTACGTGATGTGTTGCGGACTGCTTTTGATGAACTTTTCAAGACTGAAGCTCGGATCAATGAGATATATCTGGCTATGGCAGAAGATGGAGCGGATGTTGATGTCCTTATGGAAGAAGTGGGTGAATTGCAGGAGCGATTGGAAAGTCGAGACTTTTATACTTTAGATGCTAAGATTGATGAGGTAGCTCGTGCTTTAGGGGTTATGGATTACGGTATGGAAACGGATGTCACCGCTCTTTCTGGAGGTCAACGAACCAAGGTGCTCTTAGCAAAACTTCTCCTTCAAAAACCAGACATCTTGCTCTTAGATGAGCCTACCAACTATTTGGACGCAGAGCATATTGATTGGCTCAAGCGCTATCTGCAAAATTATGAAAATGCTTTCGTGCTCATTTCCCATGATATTCCTTTCTTAAACGATGTAATCAATATCGTCTACCATGTAGAAAATCAAAACTTGACCCGCTATTCTGGTGATTATTATCAATTCTTAGAAGTCTACGAGATGAAAAAATCTCAGTTGGAAGCAGCTTATGAGCGTCAGCAGAAGGAAATTGCAGACCTCAAGGACTTTGTAGCTCGCAATAAAGCCCGTGTGGCGACCCGTAATATGGCCATGTCCCGCCAGAAAAAATTAGACAAAATGGAACTGATTGAACTGCAAGGCGAGAAGCCTAAGCCCTCCTTTGACTTCAAAATGGCTCGTACACCAGGGCGCTTTATTTTCCAAGCCAAGGACTTGCAGATTGGGTATGACTGTCCACTGACCCAGCCTCTTAATCTGACCTTTGAGCGTAATCAGAAAGTGGCCATCATCGGGGCAAATGGGATTGGGAAAACAACTCTTTTGAAGAGTCTCTTGGGGATTATACCACCAATCGCTGGGGAAGTTGAGCGTGGAGACTATCTGGAATTGGGCTATTTTGAGCAAGAGACAGCTGGTGGTAATCGCCAGACTCCTCTGGAAGCTGTTTGGGATGCTTTCCCGTCACTCAATCAAGCGGAAGTTCGTGCTGCTCTGGCTCGCTGCGGTCTGACCTCAAAGCATATTGAAAGCCAGATTCAGGTTCTCTCAGGAGGCGAGCAGGCTAAGGTTCGACTTTGTCTCCTCATGAACCGAGAAAATAATGTCTTAGTGCTGGATGAGCCCACGAATCACCTTGATGTGGATGCAAAAGATGAACTCAAACGCGCTCTCCAAGCGTACAAAGGCAGTATTCTCATGGTCTGCCATGAGCCCGACTTCTACGAAGGATGGGTAGATCATATTTGGGATTTTAATCAATTAACGTAAGAATAAAGAAAACGAGGTGTAGGACAAAAAATCAGGATTTCGTAAGAAATCGATTTTGTCGTCCCACCCCCGCAAGGTTGAGTAGGGCTGCAAAAGCTGATAGTATCAGCGCATAGGAGACCTCTCAACTACTACGTATTGAGTTTTATTCTAGAAAGTAAACGAGTCTGGGATATTTTGCTCCAGACTCCGTTTTGTGATTATTTCTTAAATGTATAGTCCTTAATGACTTCAATTTTCTCGATTTTGATTTCTTTTTTGGGCTTGTCGTTTTCGCCTGTCTCAATCGCAGCGATTTTATCCACGACATCCATGCCAGAAATGACTTGCCCAAAGACAGTGTAATTTCCGTCTAAACTTGGATTTCCACCTTTTTTATAGGCTTCAATAATTTTTTCAGGATAAGTTGTGTTAGAGAGTTGATTAGAACTGTCCTTGGTGTTTTGGTTGATGAAAAATTGACTACCGTTGGAATTTGGATTGGAAGAACGAGCCATGGCTAATGCACCACGGATATTGTAGAGATAAGACGAAATCTCTGTTTTAAAGCCACTTCCAGAGTCGATCTTAGAGTTTTTGCCTTTCCAAATGGACTCACCACCAGTCCCGTCTCCTTTAGGATCTCCTGTTTGAATCATGAAATCCTTAATGACACGGTGGAAAGTTACGCCGTTATAATAACCTTCTTTAGTGTGCGTTAAGAAATTTTCAACTGCAAGTGGAGCATATTTTGGAAAGAGCTTCAAGGAGATAATACCTTCAGTTGTGGTTATTTTCACTTCCGCTTCATCGTCAGCGACCTTGTCAGACAACTGTGGGAAATGAGCATTTTTATCGGTCAAAGCAGCTTTTTGCTCTTCTTTTTGTTTTTCAGCTGCTTTTGAGCTGGATTCGGAAGCAAGACTTGAGTCTACATAGTCATTTCCTCTGATAGCTCTTTGTAAATTGGTACAACCTGTCAAAAATAAACCAGCAGCCAGTCCTAAAATAAGTAATTTTTTCATAGATTTCCTTTCTGAATGTTGATCTATTCACATTTTACTATAAGTAAAAGCCTTTTTCAAATCTTTTGAGAGGTTGTCTCTGCTAACTGAAAGGCACTATCGGGCTATCTTTTTGATGTAAAGATAGCTCAATCGTTTTGAGTATGAAAACATTTTCTTATGAAAAGTTTTGTAAATTCGCTTACGAGAAAAAATTTTTTGTGCTAAAATAGCGTTTATCAACAAAGAAATGGAGTTTTTATGCCGAAGAATTTTAAGGAATTATTATTTTTTACAGCCCTTATGTGTAGCATGACGGTATTTGGAATGAGCATTTGGAACCTGTCCGTTGTAGGATATTTTTCATGGGCTCATCTAGCAATGGGATATGTTCCTGGATTGATTACCGCTTTTCTCTTAGACCTTCTTGTGGCAGGACCAGTTGTGAAGGGAGTTGCTTTTAAATTTTTAACAGAACGCCATAAACCTTGGCAGAAGATCCTCGTTGTTTCAGGCGTTATGGTTCTGATTATGGTTTCACTGATGTCTCTTTATGGTATGCTTTTTAACGGCGTGCCGCTTTCAGTAACCAATTACCTTGGAGCTTGGTTGACCAATTTTATTGTAGCTTTTCCCTTGAATTTTCTGATTGTTGGACCAATTTCTCGCTTTATTTTGGGTCAACTGCAACAGCAACTTTTTTAATCTTGCTGACGATGAATGTTTGACAATTGGTTCATGGAAATTCTTTATGATATTTATTTAATGGTAAAAAATTTATGTTATAATAGATTTATAAAGGAGGGACAGAGAATGGCTAAACGATTGACAAGAGATGTGCGAAATAAGAAAATTGCGGGTGTCTGTGCAGGTATAGCAAATTATTTTGACATTGATCCTACCATTGTACGACTGATCTGGGGAGTAGCATTTTTTGTATATGGAATCGGTCTAATCCCTTATTTGATTTTGTGGTTTGTCTTGCCAGAAGATGATGGGAATGATGATGTGATATGGAAGTAAGCAATGTTGTTTCAAAAGTGGAAGCATGGAGCTTCTGCTTTTTTCTTGCATTGGATTAGTGTTCAATTTGTGGTATAATAAAATTTATGGCAAGTAAGAAAAATAGTAAAAAAGGTCGGACAACGAGACGACCTACAAAAGCAGAAATGGAGCGGCAAAAAGCCATTCGGAGGATGCTTGCAACTTTCGGTATCGCTTTTTTGCTTCTTTTTGCAGCATTAAAATGGGGTGCCGTTGGAATCACTCTATATAACCTTATTCGATTGTTAGTAGGAAGTTTAGCCTATATGGCTATTATAGCCAGTCTCATTTATCTTTTCTTTTTTAAGTGGGTCAATAAGCATGAAGGGTATAAATCAGGCTTTTTCAGTATTTTTATTGGCTTGCTGCTTATGTTTCAAGCTTATTTTGTAAATGTTTTAAATTTAAAAGGACAGGTTCTAAGTACAACCTTGTCACGGATTTTAACGGATTTGACAGCTGTTAAAGTCAGTGCTTTTGCTGGTGGCGGTTTATTAGGAGCGACACTCTATACTCCTATAGCCTTTTTATTTTCAAATATTGGCACCTACTTTATCGGACTCCTCTTAATATTGCTAGGGGCGCTACTCATCAGTCCATATTCGATTTATGATATTTTTGAAAAATTAAGTGAAATCTATCATGCTTGGAGTGAGAAGCGAGAAGCAAAGCGTCAGCAACGTTTTATCGAAAAAGAAGAAAAAGCTGCGCAAGCAGCGATGAATGCTATTCAGGTAGAGCAAGACGAGCCACAAATTGATTCTGAAACGGGAGAAATTTTAGATGATGAGGTCTTAGCTCATACGCCGATTCAGTTTGAAGAAGCAGAGCCAGAAATTTATGATTATGATGAGAGTTTGTCTGAGAAACAACACAAAGAAGAGCAGCAAGATAACACAGATGAAGATGTTGAGGTTAATTTCACACCCAAAGAAAGTTTAGATTACAAACTTCCAACAATCAATTTGTTTGCGCCAGACAAGCCTAAAAATCAATCCAAAGAAAAGAAAATTGTCCGCGAAAATATCAAGATTTTGGAAGAAACATTTGCTAGTTTTGGCATTCGTGCTAGCGTTGAACGTGCTGAAATCGGACCGTCTGTGACTAAGTACGAGGTCAAGCCAGCTGTCGGAGTGCGGGTCAATCGCATTTCCAATCTGGCTGACGATTTAGCTCTGGCTTTGGCTGCCAAAGATGTGCGAATTGAGGCACCTATTCCGGGCAAATCTTTAGTCGGAATTGAAGTTCCGAATTCCGAGATTGCGACGGTTACTTTCCGTGAGCTTTGGGAGCAGTCTAAGACAGACGACAAGAAATTACTTGAAATTCCTTTAGGAAAAGCTGTCAATGGCTCTGTTCGGACATTTGATTTGGCAAAGATGCCTCATTTGCTGGTGGCAGGCTCGACTGGTTCTGGAAAATCCGTTGCAGTCAACGGCATTATTGCTAGTATTCTCATGAAAGCACGACCAGATGAAGTCAAGTTCATGATGGTTGATCCAAAAATGGTTGAATTGTCTATCTATAATGATATTCCTCACTTGCTGATCCCTGTTGTGACTAATCCGCGCAAGGCGAGCCGAGCTTTGCAAAAAGTGGTAGATGAAATGGAAAATCGCTATGAGCTATTTTCTAAGGTCGGTGCTCGCAATATTGCAGGTTACAATGCCAAAGTAGCCGAGTACAATGCCAGTCAACCAGAATATAAACAAATTCCTCTTCCCTTGATTGTGGTCATTGTGGATGAGTTGGCAGACCTTATGATGGTAGCCAGCAAAGAAGTGGAAGATGCCATTATTCGCTTGGGACAAAAAGCTCGAGCAGCTGGTATTCATATGATTTTGGCCACTCAGCGACCGTCTGTTGATGTTATCTCTGGGCTCATCAAGGCCAATGTTCCTTCGCGGATTGCTTTTGCTGTCTCTAGCGGAACTGATAGCCGAACGATTCTAGATGAAAATGGTGCCGAGAAACTCTTGGGACGTGGGGATATGCTCTTTAAGCCGATTGATGAAAATCATCCTGTCCGTCTGCAAGGATCATTTATTTCCGATGAAGATGTAGAGCGCATTGTCACTTTTGTTAAGAATCAAGCCGAAGCAGATTATGATGATAATTTTGACCCAGGCGAAGTATCTGAGAATGACATGGATTCAGGTAGTGAGAGTGAACAAGGAGATCCACTCTTTGAAGAAGCCAAGGCTTTAGTCATCGAGACGCAAAAAGCGAGTGCTTCAATGCTCCAACGTCGATTGTCTGTCGGGTTTAATCGTGCGACTCGGCTCATGGAAGAGCTAGAAGCTGCGGGTGTCATCGGTCCAGCAGAAGGCACCAAGCCAAGAAAAGTTTTATTGAATAACTAAAACTAAATAGGTGTGGTTTAAAAAATGTAACATCCTTTCCCAACAAATTTCTGTTGGGATTTTTTTGTAGCTGTTCTATTTTAAAGTTTTGTAGAAAAGGTATGAAAAATCTCATGTTTTCCAGTTTTATGACTTTTCTATGACCTAAGGATAACTTTTTTGATAGAATACTAATATGATTTGTGAATGGAGGCTATATGTCAGAACAGATATACACAGGGCTTAGCCAACAAGAGGTTGAAGAACGAATTCAAAAAGGCTTAGTCAATAAAGTAACAGTTAGCACGAAAAAAACAACTTGGCAAATCATTCAGTCGAATGTGTTTACTTATTTTAATTTTATATTTTTTGTCCTTGCTATGTTGCTAGTTATTGTACAATCATGGAATAATTTACTTTTTTTACCTATTGTTATTATCAATTCTTTGATTGGAATTGTTCAAGAGCTTAGAGCGCGCAAAATATTGAGCAACATGCAGTTACTTCATCACTATACAGCGATTGCAGTGCGAGACGGTAAAGAAATCCAACTAGAGACAAAAGATTTAGTACAAGATGATATCGTTCTTTTCTCGGCAGGGGACCAAATCTATGCAGATGCTAAGATTGTATCAGGTGAATTGAAAGTCAATGAATCACAGTTGACAGGAGAAGCGGATGAAATAGCAAAGCAAATAAGTGATACAGTTATGTCAGGCAGTTTTGTAGTATCTGGTAAAGCCTATGCTCGCTTGGAAAAAGTAGGTGATGAATCCTATATCAATCAACTGACGTTGAAAGCAAAAGAAGTCTCTGGAAAAGAAGAATCTGAAATGGTACGTTCGGTCAATAATTTGGTTAAAGTGATTGGATTTTTGATTATTCCTTTAGGGCTTCTTCTATTTTTCCAAAGTTATGTGACCAATCACGAAAGTTTTCAAGTTAGTATTGTCTCCACGGTAGGAGCTATTATTGGGATGATTCCAGAAGGGCTTTATCTTTTGATGACTCTAGCGCTGGCTTTGGGAGCAGCTAGTCTAGCAAGACAGCAGGTTCTATTAAACAGTATGAAGGGGATTGAGTCTCTTTCTCGTGTAGATGTTTTGTGTGTAGATAAGACAGGAACCATTACGGAAAATACGATGAAAGTTGCACAAGTACTCTCTGTTCAGCAAGACAAGAATGCTTCGCAGGAAGCTCTTAAACAATATCTGGCAGCAAGTCCAGATGAAAATGAAACGATTGCAGCGATTCGAGACTTTTTTGTTTCAGAAGTAGTAGAAAAGGCTTGGACCGTAGTGAAGACCCTTCCGTTTAGTTCAAAGACCAAGTTTGGTGCTATTTCTTTCAAAGAAGGCAATTTTATTTTAGGTGCTCCAGAGTTTGTATTAAAAGAAAAGCTGGAAGAATATCGCAGCTATTTTCAACAATATGCAGAAAGTGGATCAAGGGTTCTTGTTTTTGCTGAATCAAAAGATCAGCCATTTACAGGTGATTTGACTCAAACAGTAGAACCCCTACTCTTCATCTTATTAGAAAATCCAATTCGAGAAAATGCAGCCGAGACCTTTTCATATTTTGATGTTCAAGGTGTGGAAGTCAAAGTTATTTCAGGAGATAATCCTGTCACAGTTGCTGCAGTGGCTACCAAAGCAGAGATTCCTCATGCTGAAAATTATGTAGATGCGCAAAACTTGGATACTGATGAAAAAATCACTCAAGCAGTTGAAAAATATACGGTCTTTGGTCGAGTGACCCCTCAACAGAAACAAAAATTAGTTCAAGCACTTCAAGCTAATCAACATAAAGTTGCAATGACAGGTGACGGTGTAAATGATATTTTAGCAATGAAGACTGCAGATTGCAGCATTGCTATGGAGTCAGGCAACGGTGCTACCAAACAGATTGCACAAGTTGTTTTGCTGGATTCTGACTTTTCGCATATGCCGCATATTGTGACAGAAGGACGTAGGGTTGTCAATAACATTCAGCGTTCCGCTAGTTTATTTCTTGTGAAAAATATCTTTTCCATTTCACTAGCTATTTTGTCCAGTTTGTTTGCTTTTACCTATCCTTTGCAAGCATCACAAGTTTCCTTGATTAGTGCGTTCACTATTGGTATACCAGGATTTATGTTAGCTTTGGAGCCCAACAAGCAGCGCATTCGAGGGCGTTTCATCAGAACGGTTTTACAGAATGCGATACCAGCAGCTTTTGTTGATTTATTGGCCGTTTTGATTGTCATGGCTTGTGGTCGGATTTTTCGATTATCCACGCAAGAAGTTGCGACATCATCTGTTATCTTATTAGCAGTGGTTGGTTTCATTATCATCATCAAGCTTATTCAGCCGCTCAATCGAATGAAAACCATTGTCGTACTCTTTAACATCATCGGCTTGGTGATTTCGGGCTTGTTATTTCACTCTATCTTTTTGTTATCCAAAATCTCACCGATTACCATTATCCTCACAGTCATTCTTTCCTTAATGTTAGAATCACTCATGAGATTGTTTCAATTCATAACAAATAAGTTATTTGCTCTATTTGATAAGTTCTCAACAAAATATTAAATATAAAAATATCGGAAGCAGATGAGTCTGTCCGATATTTTTTATTATTTTGTTAAAAATAAGCCAATCGCCATGGCGAGGTAGAGAAAGAAGGTCAAAATAAAACCAGCTCGCCAGAAAAATTTAAAGAACTTAGGATAGTAAAAACTGCGTTTAACTCGAAGAAAGTAGACAGTAATGGCAATTGCTAAGGCAGAAAGGGCTAATGCTAATTCTGGCAAGAAACTGTGGTAGAAAGCTCTATCAGAGATGACATAGAATTCTAACACAAAAAGTGGAAAAGCCAAATCTGCAAAATTCAAGCCAAATCGTTTCAAGCGAAATAATTTAGTAATAATAATGGTTAAAATAATAGTTAAAAAGATAAATAAAATAGATGCGATTTTTAATAATGTCATACACATATTTTACCACAAAAATCGAGAAAAATAGAGAATTTTTTTAGTATTTTTTCTTGCAATTTAGTCGTTTTAGTGTATAATAGAAAGGTATGCAAGAAGCATACTTGTGGGAGGTAAAAATCTTATATTACCGCCAAAACCACAAAGGAGGATTTAAAGATGGCTAAAAAAGTCGAAAAACTTGTAAAATTGCAAATCCCTGCTGGTAAAGCTACTCCAGCTCCACCAGTTGGTCCTGCGCTTGGTCAAGCCGGTATCAACATCATGGGATTCACGAAAGAGTTCAACGCTCGTACAGCTGATCAAGCTGGTATGATTATCCCAGTTGTTATCTCAGTATATGAAGACAAATCATTTACTTTCGTAACAAAGACACCACCAGCTGCTGTTCTTTTGAAAAAAGCTGCAGGTGTTGAAAAAGGATCAGGTACACCAAACAAAACAAAAGTTGCAACAGTTACTCGTGCACAAGTACAAGAAATTGCTGAAACTAAGATGCCAGATTTGAACGCTGCAAACCTTGAGTCTGCAATGCGTATGATCGAAGGTACTGCTCGTTCTATGGGATTCACTGTTGTTGACTAATCAATAACACCCAAACCCGCAAGACTTCATCATTTCGAGAAGGACGTGGGAGATGAAAATCGATTGAACCACTTACAAGGAGAATAGAAAATGGCTAAAAAAAGCAAACAACTTCGTGCTGCTCTTGAAAAAATCGACAGCACAAAAGCATACAGTGTAGAAGAAGCTGTAGCACTTGCAAAAGAAACAAACTTTGCAAAATTTGACGCAACTGTAGAAGTTGCTTATAACTTGAACATTGATGTGAAAAAAGCGGATCAACAAATCCGTGGTGCAATGGTTCTTCCAAACGGAACTGGTAAAACTCAACGTGTGCTTGTTTTTGCACGTGGTGCAAAAGCAGAAGAAGCAAAAGCTGCTGGTGCAGACTTCGTTGGTGAAGATGACCTCGTTGCAAAAATCAACGGTGGCTGGCTTGACTTTGATGTTGTAATTGCTACACCTGATATGATGGCACTTGTCGGACGTCTTGGACGTATCCTTGGACCACGTAACTTGATGCCAAACCCTAAAACTGGTACTGTAACAATGGATGTTGCAAAAGCAGTTGAAGAGTCTAAAGGTGGTAAAATTACTTACCGTGCAGATCGTGCAGGTAACGTACAAGCTATCATTGGTAAAGTTTCATTTGACGCTGATAAGTTGGTTGAAAACTTCAAAGCATTCCACGATGTGATTGCAAAAGCTAAACCAGCTACAGTAAAAGGAACTTACATAACAAATCTTACTATCACCACTACTCAAGGTGTGGGTATTAAGGTTGATGTTAACTCACTTTAATTTAGAATCTAAAACTCTATCTTCGGATGGAGTTTTTCTTTTGCAAAATCAAAAGCGTTGGATTGATGAAATTCATCGCTTTTTTATGCTTTGGATTTTTTGGCGAATACATATGTGAAATAGTAAACGAAAACCGGTAATGTTATATTTTCTTACATATTTTTATAAAAACTATTGCATGAATTTTTGTAAAATTGTATAATATAAAATAATTATTCCTAGTGGGAGGTTTCTCATGCTAACATATAAATCTATATTATATCAAGATAAGCGAGAATATAGCTATATTGATCTCGAAAAAGCTGCATTAGATATGGGTGGAGACTTAGACAATCTTCCTTATTCTATTCGCATATTATTAGAAAGTCTTTTGCGAAAAGAAGATGGCGATGTTGTAAGAAAACATCACATAGAGAATCTAATGCACTATCAAGCTGTTAAACCGAGAGGTGAAGTGCCCTTTAAACCAAGTCGTGTTATTTTACAGGATTTTACGGGAGTACCAGTTGTTGTTGACTTGGCAAGTATGCGCGATGCAGTTGTAACAAATGGGGGAGATCCAGAACTTATCAATCCTGAAATTCCTGTGGATTTAGTCATTGACCATAGTGTGCAAGTTGATTGTTATGGCTGTGAGACTGCTTTAGAAGAAAATATAACAAAAGAATTTTCACGTAATAATGAGCGGTATGAATTTTTGAAATGGGCTGAGCAATCTTTTGATAATTATCGTGCAGTTCCACCTGCAACTGGGATTATTCACCAAGTTAATATTGAATTCCTTAGTGATGTTGTTATTGAAAAAGACGGCATGCTTTATCCAGATTCAATGTTTGGAACAGACAGTCATACAACAATGATCAATGGAATAGGGGTTCTTGGCTGGGGAGTTGGAGGAATTGAAGCAGAGGCTGCTATGTTGGGAGAAGCTTCTTATTTTCCAGTTCCAGAAGTGATTGGTGTACGCTTAGTTGGGAAATTGCCTAAGATTGCAACGGCAACTGACTTAGCTTTAAAAGTCACGCAACGATTACGACAAGAAAATGTAGTTGGAAAATTTGTAGAATACTTTGGGGAAGGACTAGCAACACTTAGTTTGGCAGACCGCGCAACAGTTTCAAATATGGCGCCAGAATATGGAGCAACTTGCGGTTACTTTCCTATTGATGAAGAGACCCTTCGTTATATGCGATTAACAAATCGGAAAGAAGAACATATTGCGTTAACGAGCCTCTATGCTCAAAAGAATCATCTATTTTATGATGAAAAAGTGGAGCCAATTTATTCAAAAATTGTTGAGATTGATTTGTCCACCATTGTTCCAAGTATTTCTGGTCCCAAACGGCCACAGGATTTAATTGAATTGACAAATGCTAAGCAAGAATTTCAAGCGAGTCTTATCCGAGAAGCTGGTGTTCGAGGTTTTGGTTTGCCAAGAGAGGAATTGAGGAAGACAGCGACGGTATTGTTTGATGATTATGAAGAAGAGATTAAAACGGGTCATGTCGCTATTGCAGCAATTACTAGTTGTACCAATACCTCCAACCCATATGTCTTAATGGCGGCAGGCTTAGTAGCTAAACATGCTGTGGAAAAAGGATTGCGTGTTTCAAAGACAGTCAAAACATCACTTGCACCAGGCAGTAAGGTTGTTACGGCCTATTTGAAGGAGAGTGGTCTCCAAGTCTATCTGGACAAATTAGGTTTTAATGTTGTTGGATATGGCTGCACCACTTGCATTGGCAATTCTGGAAATTTGTTACCAGAAGTGGCAAAAGCAATTACGGATACGGATTTACTTGCTAGTGCTGTCCTATCAGGTAATCGGAATTTTGAAGGACGAATCAATCCTTTGGTTAAAGCAAATTTTTTAGCTAGTCCGCCACTGGTGGTCGCTTATGCTTTAGCTGGGAATACAAATATTGATTTAACAAGTGAACCGCTTGGATATGATAGGAATGGACTACCTGTTTACTTCATGGATCTTATGCCAAATCATGATTTGGTAGCAGACTATGTACAAAAATACGTTACCAGTAGTTTGTTTAAAAAAGAGTATGAGCATGTTTTTACTGATAGTGAAAAATGGAATCAAATTCCAACAACAAAGTCGAAAATCTATCACTGGAATCAAGCCTCTACTTATATACAAAATCCTCCTTACTTTGATGGCTTGGAAGATGATACAAACATTCAACCGTTGAAAAATCTAGCTGTTTTAGCAAAATTTGGAGATACGATTACGACAGATCATATTTCTCCAGCAGGAAATATTGCTAGAAATAGTCCAGCAGCATCATATCTAGAGGAACATGGTGTAAGCTATCAAGACTTTAATTCTTATGGTAGTCGTCGTGGGAATCATGAAGTAATGATGAGAGGCACCTTTGCCAATATTCGGATAAAAAATGAACTAGCAGCTGGAAAACTTGGTGGTTATACAAAATATAAGGGTGAATTGATACCGATTTATGAAGCTGCTATGTGTTATAAGAAAGAAAAAGTGGATACGATTATTTTGGCAGGTCGCGATTATGGTATGGGTTCTAGTCGTGATTGGGCAGCTAAAGGAGCAAATCTTTTGGGTGTTAAAGTGGTTTTAGCTGAAAGTTTTGAAAGAATTCATCGTTCCAATTTAGTCATGATGGGCATTCTTCCTCTTCAATATTTGGACGGCGAAAATGCTCAAAATCTTGGATTAACTGGAAAAGAAACGTTTGATATTCAATTGCCGAAAGAGCCACAGGTAGGACAAGTCATAACGGTTATTGCAAAAGAAGGCGATCGAATTGCACGATTTAAAGCACGTCTTCGTTTTGATGCAGACGCGGATATTCGTTATTATGAAAATGGGGGAATTTTACCAATGGTGGTTAGAAAGAAATTGCAAGAGGTAAAACAATGACACAAAGCAATGGTTTAAAAGATACGATTGCCTGTGAGACTCGTATCAGTCAGATTATAGATGATACTCTTTCTTATGCAGGCTATAATATTTCCGAATTGATGGAGAATAATGCAAGTTTTGAAGAAGTTATTTACCTACTTTGGAATTTGCATTTACCAACTCAGATTGAATTGAAACATTTTGTGAACGATTTACGTGCCAACTATGCCATTAGTGATGCGGTGGAACAATGTATTCTCATCCAGTCGCGCAAGCATCTGCATCCAATGAGTGTATTGCGTTCTACAGTTAGTCTTTTAGGAGTCTATAATATCCATGCTGAAGAGACGTCTCTAGAAGCAACTTATGAACAAAGTATTCAATTGATGGCTAAGATTCCAACGATTATTGCAACATTTACAAGGTTGAGATCGGGGCAAACTCCGATTGAACCGAGAAAAGATTTAGGATTTGCAGCGAACTTTTTATATATGTTAAATGGGCAGGAACCATCAGAATTAGAAATTCGAGCTTTCAATCGTGCTTTGGTTCTTCATGCAGATCACGAGTTAAATGCTTCAACTTTTGCAGCGCGGGTCTGTGCTTCCACTTTAACCGATATTTATTCTTGTGTGACGGCGGCAATCGGCGCTTTAAAAGGGTCACTTCATGGAGGTGCCAATGAATGCGTCTTTGACATGTTAAAGGAAATTAAAGCAGAGGGAGATACGAATGCATATTTGGATCGAAAATTAGCCTCACATGAAAAAATCATGGGCTTTGGTCATCGTGTTTATAAAACACAGGATCCTCGTGAAAAATATTTGCGAGAAATGGCAGAGGAATTGACAAAAGGAACAGAAAAAGAAATTTGGTACCAGATTTCAGAAGAAATCGAACGTTATATGAAGCACACCAAGCATTTAATACCGAATGTAGATTTTTACTCAGCAACGGTTTATCATGTTTTAGGTATTGACAGTAGTATCTATACATTGATTTTTGCAATGAGTCGGGTGTCTGGCTGGATTGCCCACATTCAAGAACAGCGCAAAAATAATAAGTTGATTAGACCTCGCTCTCATTATGTTGGCGCTCAAAATTTACATTATATTCCTATTGGGAGGAGATAAAATGGCAGAAAGAATTCGTCTTGTGAATAAGAAGTTGCTAGTTCCAGATAATCCCATTATCCCTTATATCGAAGGTGATGGAATTGGGCATGACATTTGGAAAAATGCACAGCTTGTCTTGGATAAAGCGGTGGAGATAGCTTGTGGAAGCAGTAGAAAGATTTTTTGGAAAGAGATATTGGCGGGAGAAAAAGCCTTTCGTTTGACAGGAAAATGGTTGCCAGAAGAGACTTTAACGACAATCCAGCATCATTTAGTTGCGATTAAAGGTCCTCTTACAACTCCTGTTGGTGGTGGCATTCGGTCTTTAAATGTTGCCTTGCGTCAAGAACTAGATCTCTACGCTTGTGTACGTCCCGTAAGGTATTTTGCGGGCGTTCCTAGCCCACTACGACATCCTGAAAAGACGAATATGACAATTTTTCGTGAAAATACCGAAGATATTTATGCAGGAATTGAATGGGAAGGTGAGTCTGATGAGGCTCAACAAGTGATACAATTTTTACAAAAGGAAATGGGAATTGATAAAATTCGTTTTCCGAAGACGAGTGCTATTGGCATTAAACCAATTTCACGCCAAGGAAGTGAACGGTTGATTCGTGCAGCGATTCATTATGCTCTATCTGCCAATGTAAAAAACGTAACTCTGGTTCATAAAGGGAATATCCAAAAATTTACAGAAGGTGGTTTCAGAAAATGGGGCTATGAGCTTGCCGAGAAGGAGTTTGCAAAGGAATTAGCAGCTGGGCAATTGATTGTGACAGATGTGATTGCAGATAATTTTTTACAACAAATTCTATTAAATCCTGAAAAATTTCAAGTAGTAGCTTTGACAAATTTGAATGGGGATTATGTTAGTGATGCTCTGGCTGCTCAAGTCGGCGGAATTGGTATTGCTCCTGGAGCTAATATCAATTATGAAACAGGTCATGCTATTTTTGAAGCAACGCATGGAACGGCTCCTGACATTGCAGATCAAAATAAAGCAAATCCTTGTTCACTTTTGTTGTCTGCCTGCATGATGTTTGATTACATTGGGTGGTCCGAAGCTGCGCAAGTTATTATAAAAGCGATTGAAAAAGCGTTAGCACTTCAAAAGATGACAGATGATTTTGCTAGTCAGATAGAAGGTGTTCCTGCGCTTTCAACGAGTGATTTCACTCAGGTTTTATTAGATTTTTTAGCTTAGGTTCTGATTTTTACATATGAAACAAACGGCAAAGAAGCTGAGACAAAAGTTTCTGATTTCAATATTCGTTGCATAATGAATGAACGACACCATAGCTGGTTGCTCAAATAGCATAGCAAACTATCTTCTCCCTTTTATCGAAATTTTTATTTTTTAAAGAATTTGACTATATAAAAATCTCAAAATATGGTAAAATAGTACAGATAAAATAAGGAGAATAAAAATGGTAGCCCCGAAATATAAACGTATTTTAATCAAATTATCAGGTGAAGCTCTTGCTGGTGAGAAAGGTATTGGAATTAACATTTCAACCGTTCAAAAAATGGCAGAGGAAATCAAGGAAGTACATGATTTGGGTATTGAAATTGCCCTTGTTATCGGCGGTGGGAATCTCTGGCGTGGAGAGCCTGCGGCAGAAGCAGGAATGGATCGTGTGCAGGCTGATTACACAGGAATGTTAGGAACAGTCATGAATGCCTTGGTCATGGCGGATTCACTTCAACAAGTGGGTGTGGATACGCGAGTACAAACAGCGATTGCGATGCAGCAAGTAGCAGAACCTTATATTCGTGGACGCGCTCTGCGACACTTGGAAAAAGGACGTATCGTTATTTTCGGTGCTGGAGTTGGTTCTCCCTACTTCTCAACAGATACAACAGCTGCCCTTCGTGCGGCTGAGATTGAAGCTGATGCGATTCTTATGGCAAAAAATGGTGTAGACGGCGTTTATAACGCTGATCCGAAGAAAGATAAGACTGCGGTGAAATTTGATGAATTAACCCACCGTGACGTGATTAACAAAGGTCTTCGTATCATGGATTCAACGGCTTCAACTCTTTCAATGGATAATGACATTGACCTTGTTGTCTTTAATATGAACGAACCTGGTAATATCAAACGCGTTGTCTTTGGTGAGCAAATCGGAACAACCGTTTCAAATAATGTAGAAAAAGAAGAGGAATGATTTATGGCAAATGCAATTGTAGAAAAAGCGAAAGAAAGAATGACACAGTCACACCAAAGTTTGGCGCGTGAATTTGGCAGCATTCGTGCTGGTCGTGCGAACGCCAGCCTTTTGGATAGGATTTCAGTTGAGTACTACGGAGTGGAAACTCCGCTCAATCAAATCGCGTCTATCACGATTCCTGAAGCGCGTGTTCTTTTGGTGACGCCATTTGACAAATCTTCTATCAAAGATATTGAGCGCGCACTCAACGCTTCTGATCTTGGTATCACCCCTGCAAGCGATGGTACGGTTATTCGTTTGGTCATTCCTGCTTTGACAGAAGAAACTCGCCGTGACCTTGCTAAGGAAGTGAAGAAGGTCGGCGAAAATGCTAAAATTGCTATTCGTAATATCCGCCGTGACGCTATGGATGAAGCTAAAAAGCAAGAAAAAGCAAAAGAAATTACTGAAGATGAATTGAAAACACTTGAAAAAGATATTCAAAAAGTGACAGATGAGGCTGTTAAGCATATTGATGATATGACTGCCAGCAAGGAAAAAGAATTGATTGAAGTGTAAGCTTTTCTCTGTATGTAGTAAAAAATAGAAAGCAAGGAGGGGGGACGAAATCAGTCGTTTCCTAGAAACTTGATTTCGTCCCACTTCCGCAAAGTTGAGTAGGGCTGTAAAAGTTGATTGATTAACGAGTTAGAGCCCACTCAGCAGTGATTGATTAGGCACTAAAGTGCCAAATAATTGTGCATGGGAAACTCTAATTGACTAAAGTCAACATAGTTTCTCCAAATCACTGCGTCTTAGAATGATAACTATATAAACAAAGGAAGCTGAACACTTTTGTTCCAGCTTCTTCTTTTGAAGTAGGAAGAAAGTTTCATATCGGCTTCGAACGATAGAAAGATAAAAAATGAATACAAATCTTGCAACATTTATAACAGGTCTTGTAACCGATGAAAATGATCGTTTTTACTTTGTCCAAAAAGACGGGCAGACGTATGCTTTAGCTAAAAAAGAGGGGGAGCATCAGCTGGGCGAATCGGTCAAGGGCTTTGCTTACAGCGACATGAAGCAGAAACTTCGCTTGACGACTCTTGATGTAACAGCGACCCAGACGACTTTTGGCTGGGGAGCAGTGACGGATGTTCGTAAGGACTTAGGTGTTTTTGTTGATACAGGACTTCCAGATAAGCAAATTGTAGTGTCTCTCGACATTTTGCCAGAAATAAAAGAACTTTGGCCTAAAAAAGGCGACCGCCTCTATATTCGTTTGGATGTAGACAAAAAAGACCGCATTTGGGGGCTTTTGGCCTACCAAGAAGATTTCCAGGAATTAGCTCGTCCAGCCTATAATAACATGCAAAATCAAAATTGGCCGGCTATTGTTTATCGTTTGAAGTTATCTGGAACCTTTGTCTATTTGCCTGAAAATAACATGCTGGGCTTTATCCATCCCAGCGAGCGCTATGCTGAGCCGCGTCTGGGCCAGGTATTGGATGTGCGTGTCATTGGTTTTCGTGAGGTGGATAGGACTTTGAACCTTTCGCTCAAACCACGCTCTTTTGAAATGCTGGAAAATGATGCTCAGATGATCCTGACTTATCTGGAGACTAACGGTGGCTTCATGACCTTGAATGATAAGTCAGCTCCAGAGGATATTAAGGCGACTTTCGGCATTTCCAAGGGACAGTTTAAAAAAGCCCTGGGTGGCCTCATGAAAGCTGGTAAGATTAAACAGAACGCAACTGGGACGGAGTTGATTTGAGATACCAATTTGCTTTGCTTTCGAGATTTTTGGTAAAATAAAAAATATGAATCAAATAAACCTCATAAAAGGAGGCCGTTGTGTTAGCGATTGAAGAGATTAAAACAGTAAATCTGACAAATTTACCTAATCTGACAATTTTGACTGGTGATGATACAGGACAATTTGAATGGATGAAATCACAATTTTTACGTCAAATTCAATACGATGCTGCAGATTTAAATATGACTTACTTTGATATGAAAGAAGCCGTTTATCCAGATGTGGAGATTGATCTAGTGAGTTTGCCCTTCTTTTCTGAAGAGAAGATCGTCATTTTGGATCATTTTTTGGATGTGACAACAGCTAAAAAATGCTATTTGACGGATGATGAGCTAAAATCTTTTGAGCAATATTTGGAAAATCCTGCAGATACGACAAAATTAGTCATTTTTGCAGAAGGGAAGTTAGACAGTAAACGGCGAATTGTAAAATTGCTCAAGCGAGATGGTAAAATTTTTGAAGCAAGTGAGCCAAAAGAGCAGGAGCTGCGGGCATACTTTAGTAAGTTGGCTCAGGAACAAGGATTAGAATTTAGTTCACCAGTTTTCGAGGAATTGTTTGTCAAATCCGGCTTTGATTTTAGTGAAATTAGTAAAAACTTAGCTTTTTTAAAGGATTATAAAAAAGATGGCATCATTACAAGCGATGACATTGCTGAAGCAATTCCAAAAACTTTACAGGATAATATTTTTGATCTTACCCAGATGATTTTGCATCAAAAGGTAGATGCGGCAAGAAGCCTGGTGCGAGACTTGACATTGCAAGGTGAAGATGAAATCAAGCTGATTGCGATTATGTTGGGCCAGTTTCGTATATTTGCACAAGTGAAAATCCTCTTTGAAAATGGACGTAATGAAAGTCAGATTGTAGCAGACTTGTCCAGTTATTTAGGACGAAAGGTGAATCCTTTTCAAATCAAATATGCCTTACGTGACATGCACTCATTATCTTTAGAATTTTTGAAAAAGTCTCTATCTTGCTTGATTGAAACAGATTACCAAATCAAGTCTGGAGTTTATGAGAAGGGCTACCTCTTTGACTTGGCTTTATTAAAGATTGCTACCCACAACTTATAAGCAAATAAGTTGAAAATTTTGTAGGTCTACGTTATCATTTTCATATAAAATGAAAAAGGGGAACAAACCAATGGCAATTATTTTACCTGATTTACCTTATTCTTACGACGCTTTGGAACCATATATTGATGAAGAAACGATGCATTTACATCATGACAAACACCACAATACTTATGTCAATAATGTAAATGCGGCTCTGGCAAAACACCCTGAAATCGGTGAGGATTTGGAGCAACTTTTGTCAGATGTAGAAACCATTCCAGCGGATATTCGTCAAGCTGTTATCAATAACGGTGGTGGTCATCTCAACCACGCGCTTTTCTGGGAATTGATGACGCCAGAAAAGACAGAGCCGTCAGCAGCATTAGCAGCAGACCTTGAAGCAACATTTGGTTCATTTGAGGATTTCAAAGCAGCATTTACAACAGCTGCGACAAGTCGCTTTGGTTCAGGTTGGGCTTGGCTCGTGGTCAATCCAGACGGCAAATTGGAAGTTATGTCAACTGCTAACCAAGATACACCAATCTCTGAAGGAAAAACACCAATTTTGGGAATTGATGTTTGGGAACATGCCTACTATGTGAAATATCGTAATGTTCGCCCAGATTACATCAAAGCCTTCTTCTCAGTTATCAACTGGAATAAGGTTAATGAATTGTACGCAGCAGCAAAATAAGGTGTGCAATGAGATAGAAAAAACGAATCTGCTAAGGTTCGTTTTTTCTGTTATAGTAAAATAACCTATAAATTTCTTCCAAATAAAACCAGATTTGTTGTTTAAGGAATTTCAGAGAATGATCATTGGTTCGATCAATGACACCGAAAACAAGATAGTGATTTCTAAACAGCAGTTCATAATCAATATGCTCTCCAATAAGGATAATTTTTCCCATTTTATCATATTTCCGGATTGTTTCAATTCTTTTGGTGGCATCTTCAAATGAGAAAAATTTGGATTGTACTACAAAATAAGTAGTCGGGCGAAAAGTTCGCTGCGCAGGATGCGTCAATCGCAGCTTTATTTTAAAGAATTGATGGATTGTTCGAAGATAGAGAGCCGTAAAATAGAGAGAAATAGAGCTAATAAAAGAATAAGGTTGAATTTGAATCATTATTTTTCCTCCTGGTTTATATCCTACCATATCAAATGAAAGATAACTGAGCAAATCCTGAACGGTATGTATAATGTCCTGAACAGCATTTTTGAACCATTCAGGCCATTATACATACCGTTTAAGATTTTTGTAATTTATTTAAAAATATTTTGGGATAATCATATTATAACGATGAAAGGGCTTATTCTATCAGATGATTATTTTAGATAAATTTTTCAGTCCGTCAGCGACAGTGCTATTAAGACTAGAAAAATTTCAAAATTGGGGAAATAGCAATGCCACAGCACTGTTTATTCTTTTTTTATCACTCAGCTATTTATTTATCCATTCTATTCCCATATTAAGTATTCTACTAACCAGCTTTGCTTTTAGTATGATGATAAGTTATGTTTTAATAGATGTTTATCTCAAATTACGTGTCTACTATTACCTACGTAAAAAATAATCCGAGTTTATTTTAGAAAGGAAATCATTGTTGTGAATGTTAAGAAAACATTTGTTCCTCAAATAGATGCAAGAGATTGCGGTGTCGCTGCGCTTGCTTCCATTGCAAAATACTATGGTTCAGACTACTCTCTTGCACATCTGAGAGAACTTGCTAAGACAAGTAAAGAAGGGACAACGGCTCTTGGAATTGTTCAAGCAGCGCAAGAAATAGGTTTTGAGACACGACCGATTCAAGGGGATATGTCTTTGTTTGATATGGAAGCTATTCCCTATCCTTTTATCGTTCATGTTCAGAAAAAAGGTAAACTCCCACATTATTATGTTATCTATAAAAATACGAAAAAAGGTCTGCTAGTTGGAGATCCTGATCCAAGTGTAAAAATAACCAAGATCTCAAAAGAAACATTTGCAACAGAATGGACTGGTGTTGCTATTTTTTTAGCACCAGAACCTAGCTATAAACCACATAAGGATAAGAAAAATGGTTTGATAAGCTTAATTCCTCTTATTTTTAAACAGAAAATGCTGGTCACCTATATTGTTTTAGCTAGTTTGCTTGTGACACTCATCAATATTGTTGGATCTTACTACCTACAAGGAATTTTAGACGAATACATTCCAAATCAAATGAGATCAACTCTTGGAATAGTGTCTATTGGTCTGATTATTACTTATATTTTGCAGCAAATGATGAGTTTTTCCAGAGATTACTTATTGATTGTACTTAGTCAGCGGCTGACCATCGATGTGATTTTATCATATATTCGACACATTTTTGAATTACCGATGTCTTTTTTTGCTACGAGACGCACTGGAGAGATTATTTCTCGTTTTACAGATGCTAATTCCATTATTGATGCTCTCGCTTCTACAATACTTTCACTCTTTCTTGACCTTTCTATTTTGATAATAGTAGGAGGGGTATTATTATTACAGAATACCAACCTTTTCTTCCTCACTCTGCTTGCTATTCCTATCTATACGGTGATTATTTTTGCTTTTATAAAGCCTTTTGAAAAAATGAATCATGACGTCATGCAAAGCAATTCTATGGTAAATTCTGCTATTATCGAAGATATTAATGGCATTGAAACGATTAAATCTTTAACCAGCGAAGAAACTCGTTACCAAAAGATAGACAGCGAATTTGTAAATTATTTAGATAAATCTTTTACGCTTAGTAAATATTCCATTATGCAGACAGCTCTCAAACAAGGAGCACAATTTATTTTGAATGTTGTTATTCTATGGGTTGGAGCATCTCTGGCTATGTCTCAAAAAATTTCGATTGGACAGCTGATTACTTTTAATGCACTCCTTTCGTATTTTACAAGTCCACTTGAAAGTATCATCAATCTGCAAACTAAGCTGCAGTCGGCTAAGGTTGCTAACAAGCGGTTGAATGAAGTTTATCTGGTAGAATCCGAATTCAAAACCAAACAAGTCATTACAGAGAAAAATTTCTTGGCTGGTGACATTACTTTTCATGATGTTTCTTATAAATATGGCTTCGGACGAGATACGTTATCGGATATTAACTTAACAATAAAAACAGGAGATAAGGTGAGCTTAGTCGGCATCAGTGGTTCGGGAAAGACAACACTTGCCAAAATGATGGTTCATTTTTATGAGCCTTATAAAGGGCAAATCCGTCTTAATGGAAATGATCTTAAAATGATTGATAAGAAGACGCTTCGTCAATATATCAATTATTTACCACAACAAGCCTATATTTTTAGTGGTTTCATCTTAGCAAATCTTACATTAGGGACGAATCAAATATTTTCTCAAGAAGAGATTATTCGCGCTTGTGAAATTGCAGAAATTCGTTCGGATATTGAACAAATGCCTATGGGATATCAAACAGAATTGTCCGATGGAGCTGGTCTATCAGGTGGACAAAAGCAAAGAATTGCTCTAGCACGCGCCCTCTTAACAAAGTCACCAATTCTTATTCTTGATGAGGCAACGAGCGGATTGGATGTTTTAACTGAGAAAAAGGTCATTGACAATCTGATGGGCTTAAAAGACAAAACGATTATTTTTGTTGCTCATCGTCTCAGCATTTCAAAGCGGACAAATCAAGTGATTGTTCTTGATAAAGGACAGATTATTGAAACTGGTTCCCACACTAAATTGATGGAAAGAAAAGGTTTTTATCATCATTTATTTAGCAAATAAGGAGTGAATTATGAATCCCAATCTGTTTAAAAGTGCAGAATTTTATCATCGAAGATACCATAACTTTGCGACCGTTCTTATTCTTCCTTTGGTATTGTTCGTTCTATTTCTGGTTCTTTTTTCTTTTATCGGTCAAAAGGAAGTGACTATCAAATCTATCGGTGAAATTACACCAACGAAAGTCATTGCTATGATCCAATCAAGCAGCAATAATACGATTTTGATTAACCATTTAGCCGAAAATAAGGCAGTCGTAAAAGGAGAGTTGTTGATTCAATATGCAAAAAATATGGAAGTCTCTCAACAAACAGCTATTAAAACTCAACTTGCAACTTATCAACGACAAAAAGTTGGCATAGAAACACTCAAATCGAGTTTGCATCAAGGGATAAATCTTTTTTCGGGTGAAGATGAATTTGGCTATGCTAATACTTTTAACAATTTTATCAAGCAATCGCAGGATCTATCATTAGGAATTTCAAAAAGCAATATCGAAGTCAGTAAACAAGCTTCTTTGGCTCATAACACAATTGCTGCGATTGATCAGCAAATCAATGATTTAACAAAACAGATAAATGATTATCGTGAACTGCATCAGGTCATCTCGGAGAATGCTTCACATTTACCAAAGAGTAATCCACATCAGACAACATTCAACATGTATAAGAAACAGTATCAAGCTAATCCAGATACTTCCCTCACAAATCAGTATTTGTCTCAAATTGATACCAATATATCCAATTTAAACTCTTCCATTGCGAATCTAAAGATTCAAAAAGCTGGTACTGGAACTGCGGCGACTTATGACAATAGTCTTTCTACGAAAATCGAAGTACTCCGCACACAATTTATCCAAACGGCTGACCAACAGTTAGCAACCCTTATGACCCAAATCACTGATTTACAGAATCAATTGAATCAAGCAAATGTCCAGCTTCAAAACAATAGATTAGTCGCTCCCGAAACAGGTGTTCTGCATATTAGTGAAAAGTTAAAAGGGAACAACTTATTACCTAAAGGAACTGAAATTGCCCAAATCTATCCAGATATCACCAAAACAAACGAAGTCCTTATCGCTTATTATGTGCCTTCGACCTATATGACCAATTTAAAAAAAGGACAAACCACTCGTCTAACTTTAGAAAAAATTGGAAAGCAGTCCATCACCATTATCGGAAATATCAATAAAATTGATACTTCCGCTACTGAAACAAAACAAGGAAACCTTTTTAAAGTAACTGCCAAGGCTAAAATTTCTAAGTCCAATGGACAAGTGATCAAGTATGGTCTACAAGGAAGAGTAACTATTGTCATTGCGAAAAAATCATTCTTTGATTACTACAAAGACAAACTGTTGAACAATGTCGAATGACCGTTTAGGACGAAATCACTACCGTTTAAGATTTAACGATTCATTATTCAACAGTTGGGTTATAATAAATATATCAAAAAGGAGGTTCTATTATGGATAAAAAACAAACATTGGATCATTTTCATACACTTACAAGTCAAGAACTCGAACAAGTTGTCGGTGGCGGCTGGTTGGAAGACTTATTTAGTCCTTATTTAAAAAAGTATAAATTAGGCAAACTTGGACAACCTGATTTAGGATAACATAAAAACCATTACTGTACTTGATATTACAGCAATGGTTTTCTTTAATTCAGATGAATCTCAAGGACATGCTGGAAACGATAATTTTGACTAGCGCTAGTAAGAGAAACATTTGGATATCGATCCAGAATTGCTAAGACATTTGATAATCCAATTCCTCGCCCAGATCCTTTAGAACTAACTCCCGCATCAAAAATATAAGACATGTCTATATGCTCTTCTTTTATAGCATTTTCAATGGAGAATACCTGCTTGTTTTCTGACAAAACATAAGCAATCGTCATAGTTGGAGTGGCAGCTTCAATCGCATTATCACACAAAATGGAGACAATGGTGATAAAGTCAACTAATTCCATTCCTTGTGGACAAATATCTTCTGGAACCTCCAATGAAACGGATACATTATGCTCTTGAGCTTGTGCAAATTTAGCAGCTAGCAGGCTTTTTAAGGCATCGTTTTTGATATGGACTAACCGTCCAATATCATACTTGGGATTGCGAAAACGCTTATTGGAATCTTTCAAAACAGAATGATAGACATTCTTTACAATACCTATATCATTTTGCTCAATTCCTAATTTCAAGGTTGTTAAAATATTAGCGTAATCATGCCGAAAGCTCCGAACTTCTGTGTACAATTCCTCAATGTGATGACTGTAGTTTTCCAAGTTTTTTAACTGTAAATCTTTTTGAAGTATTAAATCACTTTGGATTCTCTCCCGTAAATGACGGTCTAAATAATTGGCAACACTCACAAAAAGGATAAGATAAAGAACTACTAAACTTTCTCTAAAATTTAGTGTCTGTAAGTTATTCTCATTTTCTAAATAAGATAGAACTTGAACAATAAGATGATAAATAATCATGCTGATATTTACAAAGATGATAATTTTCTTATCGTTGTGATTAATTTTTTGAGATTTTAATGTCTTAAAATTATATTGAATTAAACGCAAAAAAAGTAATACTATCAGCGTCGCCATAATTGAGGTGACAATCGGACCAAATAAACTTTTATTGAGTCTTTCTACACTAAAACTAAATAAAGGAGATATGAAAAAAATAATCAAGCGTTGAATTAAATTCCATAGTGTGATTGGAAAAAGTCCGTAAAAAATTTTTAACGTTTTGTTGTAAGATTTTCCAACAATCCAAGAAAAAATTAAAAAATAAGTTGGACCTATCAGATAAGAAAATAAATTATTTGGAATAAAAGAAAAAATTATACTATAAAATAAGTTAGCTAGAATTGCTATTAGATATGTTCTAGTTATTAATTTTTGTCCACTAATGTAGGAAAAAAGAAACAACAATAAAAACATGTCTACGATAATCAATGATAATTGCACCATAATATCATTCCCTCCGGTGCAGGGCTGCAATAGCTTCTGTTAGCCCTTTTATTTTTGATCTAGAAACAAGACAAGTAGCACCATTCTGGAAGTGAAGGATATGATTTACTTTATCCACTTGATGGACATTAGCTGGGTTAACAACAAAGGAACGATGACATTGGTAGAACCGTTTTTCTTTTTTTAACATATCTGAAAGATTGGCAGTAAATTCCGTACGCCCTCTATGTGTGTAAAGTACTAAACGGTGAGGGCGAGAGGAAGTTTCGATGTAAAGAATATCTTTAAACGGCACTTGTATTTGTGTATGAGGTGTTTCAAAGAGAAGAGAATCGTCTGCCAGGCCTTTGCCTGTTAGGTTTTCAGTATGTAGCAGCGCAGTTTCGATCCGTTTTTTAAAAGTTTCTTTTGATAACGATTTGTTAAGATAGTCAAGGGCGCCGACTTGCAGTTTAAACGCTGCCGGCATCAATTCAGAGTGACTGGTTACAAAGACAATAATGGCATAAGGATCTATCTCGCGTATCTTTTTGGCGACGTCTAAGCCCTTTTTTTCTTCAGTTTTGATTTCAATATCCAAAAAGAAAACCTGATGGCTTCCTTTCTCAGATATGGCTTCTAGTAATTGTTTAGGTTTTCCAAAAACTTCAAAATGGTGATATTGAAGACGATGTTTTTCGATAATTTTTTCAACAATAGTCTCCATATAATATTGTTGAGTAAGATCATCTTCTAAAATAAAAATATTCATTTTCATAATGTTCCCGATTGATAAAATATGTAAGAATTATGTGTAATTCTAGTATTCATTATATAAAAAGGATTGGAAGTTCACAAGAACAAAATATAAAAATATTCGATAGATTCAAAAAATAAACAAACTGATAACACTTTATAGCTATCAGCTTGTTTTTGCTTACTAAAAAAAGAAATGAAAATAAATCCAATTATAAATGATATACCAGATAGAGGCTATGAAAGTATATAAATTCCACAATACATGAAAGAGCATCTGAAGTCGGATGTTTTGACTATAACGGTAAAATAGAGATAATGCCAATCCACTTAAAAAGTAAAAACTGAGATTGACCCAGTCTCTCTGAAGTAAGATCATGTGTCCTAACGTAAATAGACTAGCAGAAAGCAAGACGTCTAAATAATAGTTTGAATTGGTAAAGAACCGAGACATGACATACCCTCGATAAAAAAGTTCTTCTATAATTGGACTAATCAATACCGTTATGAGAATACTACAAATATCAAAAATTTTTCCTCCACTCCAGATACCAACCTTACTGTAAAGTTTGGCATTCATAGTCGTTCGCGCCATATATTGCACCAAGTCTTTCCTTATGTCTGCCAATAAGAAAAAGATGAACAGTAAAGCAAGAAAAGCTACAATGTCGCGTTTATGGATTTTCTTCCTTTTAAAAATAGAGTGTAAATTTGCTCGTTTCAAGAGATAAAGAATGAAGAACAGCATTAATATCTCTTGAATCAACACCATAACACCAACTGCTGCCAAATTCCACTGAAACAAAATAGCAATATGAAGGGCTAAAGTTTCTGGAAAACCTGCCAGTAAAATAGTAAAAAGTATTATAAAAATGAGTGAAAATGCTAATTTCTTCATCGTATCTCCTATTTTGAGGTAACCTTATATTCTTATTCTACAAAATTTTTATAAAAGATTTCATTGAAATCCCAAATGATAGCTTTGGTGTCCTAAATGGTTAAAAATACGATTCAGGATGTCAGAAGTACCATTCAGGATTTATAAATTTATAAAATATATTATATGCTATACTAAATTTGTCAGGTTGCAACAGGACAAAAATATGAAAATAAAAAGGAGGTATTCATCATGAATACAAAATCACTCGAAAAATTTGAAGTACTGAACTCTGAAATGCTGGCAAGTGTTGAAGGGGGGGAAATAGGAGCTGGGGAAGCAGCACAGGCATTGGCTGTTTGCACAGTAGCAGGTGGAACGATAGGTAGTGTTTTTCCTGGAGTTGGAACTGCTGTAGGTGCTATTTTAGGGGCACAGTATTGTACAGGAGCTTGGGCAATTATTCGAGCTCATTAAGGAGGTTAAAAAGGAACAAATATGAAGAATACACAGAGAGTAATAATAACAATGCTGATATCTATTATATTAATTACTATAGTAGGAATGTATTTTAAGATTAGAGCGATTAACATACTAAAGCTTAGTCTTTCTAGTTTGGTATTAGAAATATTAATTCATTATTTTGCATACAAACAGAATAGACCTGAAATTACTTTATCAAAAACTTTTGATTTATACAAAAAGTTTGTTAAAAAAACATTGCTGATGTTTATTGTTATAATTACATTTGTTGGTTATAAAATTTTCTTCTCAGATATTCCTAATATTTTGTCCTTTTTCTATTGTCATATTATTGTTGTATTTTATACTGTTGGTTATATTTTGTATTTAAATAATAATATATTAAAAAATGAAAGAGAGTGAGAATTTTATGTTAAATCTAAAAGGTGAAGTTGTAAATGAGCTATCAGATGTTCAGCTTTCTGAAATTAGTGGTGGAGGTTCAGGATATTGTAAGCCTGTTATGGTAGGAGCAAACGGTTATGCATGTCGCTATAGTAATGGCCGATGGGATTATAAAGTTACTAAAGGAATATTTCAAGCAACTACAGATGTTATTGTTAAAGGCTGGGCAGAATATGGTCCGTGGATTCCAAGACATTAACAAGTCTTTTAAAAGCGAATATAAAAATTAGATTGTTTTAGGAGTAATATTATGGGAACTTTAAGATGGTTTGCTGGTGGGCAGGAAAGAAGAGAACGAGCAATTTTTCTTATCAACCAAATGTTTTCTGAATTTGATAGTAAAAACGCGAATCCACTATATCAAGTGCTGGATTCTTATCGAACAGAATTGAAGTTTGATGGAACATCTACACCTTATATATTGAATCGTATGAATATTGATATTTCTAAAGTACTTTTAAACAATAATATACGACTGTCAAGTACTGAATCAAGTCAGTTAAAGGAGCTGAGGGCTTTGTCTCATATTAGAATAATCTAGGTATTTGTGTGGATTGATAATTAGCTTCTATATAAGACCACTGAAAAGATTGGTACTGGACATGGTATAATAAAAGTGGACACAAAATTGTGTGGAAAATAGGATAGTAGCATATCAAGAAAGATTTTCGATAACATCTGGGAGGGTGTAAATGAAAGCGATTTATAAAAATAAAATAGCTGATGTTTGGAAAATTAGCAGAGAAGCTGAACAACCTGATTGGGTGAAAGAAGCGTTTGCTAAAAATTACTTGTATTGGTTGGATGATCATCTTCGGATTTTAATGGCTGGTCTGAATCCTTCTACTGTGGAGAATTTAAAAATTGGTACAGTTGGAACAATAGGCGGTGGATTTGCAGGTTATGGTATGTATGTGTTGGGCTATATTGGTGATTATTTGGATATAAGCAATCATCGGGTAGTTTCTCAAAAAACATTTGAAAAAGAATACCGTATTCTAGAGAGTTTGTAGATAAATAAATTGATTTTTCTGACCACTTTTATAGCATTTCTAAAAAGGCTCTAAGTTATAATTCACTTAGAGTCTTTGATTTTTAGCAGACTAATTTGGAACAATCACTATTCAAGACGTCAGAAGTACCATTCAGGATTTGCAGATTTATAAAATATGTCGTGTGCTATACTAAGTTTATTAAGTTGCAACAGGTTGAAATTATTAAAATAAAAAACAGGTATTCATCATGAAAACAAAAACATTGGAAAAATTTGAAGTACTGAACTCTGAAATGCTGGCACGTGTTGAAGGGGGAGGTTGTAATTGGGGTGATTTTGCAAAATCGGGTATTGCTGGTGGTGCGGGTAATGGATTGAGATTAGGAATCAAGACCATAACATGGCAAGGAGTAGTTGCAGGAGCTGTTGGGGGAGCTATTATTGGTAAAGTTGGTTATGGAGCTACTTGTTGGTGGTAAGTGAAATGGGGGAATAAATGTTTGATATAAAAAGTTTCGCACTAGGTTTTATCACTATGATGATATTAACTTGGTTAGATAAACCAATTATTTACTTTCTGGATAAATGTAAGAAAATCTCAAAAAAATAAGATGATGATAAAATTTTTACTAATTAGTTTATTATATTTACTGGTTCTCTTGATAATATATTTTGTAACTTCACATAAGAAATTTATTATCATTCTTTCATTTCTATCAGTATCCTATTTGTGGTATATTTTCGTTCATATTTTAAATATTTAAGAAAATTTATCATTTGATATTGAAAATTATCGACAGGAAGACAGCGCGTTTGATTTCCTGTTTCTTACTTTTTACCATTCAGGCTATCAGAGCTACCTTTTAGGATTTTCGAAGATGAAACTGAAATAGTTACCTTATACTGTAAATAGAACATAAAGGAGTTTAAAATGATGAAAAAACAATTATTAAAATCACTTTTATTTAGTTCGGTGTTATTGCTTGCTTTTGGAAATAACATAGTTTTTGCTGATGGGGTTCATAAAGAGGAACATCAACGCACAGCTATAACTGAAATAGTGTCTGAAGGTTCGACAGGAGCTGTTGTTAAAAATGACACAAATCAAGACTCAATTGCGACAGATACGAAACCTGTAAGGATGCCAGCGTCAAAGGAAGATACAGCTGTAGAAAAGGAAAACTTGACAAAGAATAAATCTGCTTCTACTTCAAACAAAACTTCTGCAGCAAATGGCATTCCAAATTCTCAAGACTCAAAAGAGGTTGATGTTGCTACTTATCGTGAGAATATAGCTGAACTTCCCAAGGCTACGATAAAAGATGTTTATTCAGCTTTTACTTCGGATAATAAAGAACATACGATTTATGTAGGACGGGAAACTTGTTATTTTTGTCGACAATTTTCTCCTGAACTAAAAAAGTTTAATCAATTAACAGGTGGAAAATTAGAATACTATAATACAGATGGTGAAGATTTTGATGAACATGCAAAAGAATTTTTATTTAATACAGTTGGTATTCCTGGTACCCCAACGATACTCTATCTTAAAAATGGTACATTAACTTCCGGTTGGGTCGGTGGAGGTATCACTGCTCAAGAACTCTATGATTATCTGTATTTTCATAAAGCACCGGCAGGCAAAAAGCAAGAAGATAACCCTCAACATCAAGAGAATAAAAATGATAAAAAAGTTAAACAAAGCCAAGCACCAGCTTCTATTGACTTAAAAAACAATGAGGAATCCTTACCAAAAGACGTTAGTGTCAGTTCAGAGTCAAATAAAGAAGATGCTAGGAATCAAAATTTAACGCCATTAACAAATAGGCAAATTAAATATACTCAAAATAACATGCAATTATCCAAAACTGGCATCAAAAAGAGTAAAGGATTATTCCGATTTGGGTTGGCAATGGCTCTTCTTACATTATCATTTTATCTAGGGATGAGAAAAGGATTGAATGATAGAAAATGCTATTGAATCATCATTAGTAAGAATTAAAAACGGATGATGATTCTGTGCACTCCATCTTGTCAAATGTTCATTCTTCCTATATAATGAGGTATATAAGTTAGGAGGAGTGCGTGAGTAGAAAGACAATGATTCTTTGTTTGATTGGTTGCTTTATAATGTGTGGTGTATTAGTATCAAGTGCTGTATACTTTGGCCAAGCTAGAAAGGCACATCCTACGAAAGTAGCTGCAAATTATCCTACCAGTCAAGAAAAGCCAAAAAATTCGTCAAAAGAGTCTAAATTAGTCACTCGTGTTTCGTCAAAGAGTATAGAAGAAAAGCAGAAAGTCATGGAATCTGATTTGCCTGTAATGGAAGCCTATGGTTTGTATTATGATTATGCTAATCTAAATTTGGTTCAAGTTGTAAAGGCTTATCTAGATGAGATGGGAATAGAGCATTCGCAGGTTGCATTTTCTTATAAGGACTTAACGAGTGGACAAATCTACGCTATGAATGAAACGCAACCGATGACAGCGGGCTCGACTTACAAATTGCCATTAAATATGTTGGTCGTTGATGAGGTAGAAAAAGGAAATTTATCAATGACCGAGCGGTTTGATATTACCCATACTCGCTATGAGTATATCGGTGAACATAATAACTATGTAGCAGCATTTAATGGGACCATGAGCATCCCTGAAATGCAGGAGTATTCCCTTCTTTATTCTGAAAATACGCCAGCTTATGCCTTAGCTGAGCGCTTAGGTGGCTTGGATAAAGCCTATACAATGTATCAGCGCTATGGAAAAGGCAAGGGGGAAGTTGAGACGATCAACCAACAAAATCAAACCACGACTGACTATTATATTCAGGTTTTGGATTACCTTTGGAAACATCAGGAAAAGTATAAAGATCTTTTGTATTATATCGGTGAATCTTTTCCAAACGAATACTATAAACGATATGTAAGAGACATTCCAATCTACCAAAAGCCAGGTTATGTTGCAGAGGCATTAAATGTAGATGCAGTTGTGTGTGAGGAAAAGCCTTATTTGATTGCCCTTTATACAGCAGGACTGGGAGGAACGACTTCAGAGAGTGATGAAATCAGTGGTGTTGGTATTACGCAAGTTGGACAATTGGCCTATGTCATCAATGAATGGCATCGAGTGAATATGAATTAAGATACGTATATTTATAGGGCGAAGGACACGTTGTAAAAAGAACAAATTTCAGAAAAATGTAAGGGCTCTCTTTAAGATTGAAGCCCTTTTGTGTTATAATAAGAGCAGAATGTAAAAAAAGGACCACAAGGATATCATGATTAACAAAGAGCATTATCGTTACATTAGAGAACATCCTGCTTTTAAAAATTTGCCAGTTGAATATTTTGATAAAATAGCTGTTGAGATTCAATTTCGCAAAGTGCCAAAAGGGCAAATTATTTTCTTTTCTGGAGATAAGCGAGAGCGACTTTTTTTGATTTATAAGGGCTATGTTCGGATTGAGCAGTATGATCAGACAGATTCGTTTAATTACATTGATTATGTGAAAGAAAATACCATGTTTCCTTATGGTGGCATGTTTGAAGATAAAGATTATCATTATTCTGGGATTTCTGTGACGGATTTAGAATACTTTTCGATTCCTGTTGACTTGTATGAATACTATTCCAAACAAATTATAGAGCAAATGTTATTCATTACGCATAAGTTATCAAATATTTTGCGTTTCCATGAATTACGCTTGCGAAATTCCGTTTTAGCGAGTGCGACAGAGCGAGTTATCCAAGCGATTTCAATTTTATGTATTGATTTTTGTCAAGATAGAGATGATATTCCTTTTGCCCTTAGTATGAAAGAATTAGCCAAGTTGGGGGCGACCACTCGTGAAACAGTTAATCAAGTGTTGAAAAAATTAACAGAAGAAAACATTATTCAATATAATCGAAAGAAACTCGTCTTTTTGAATAAAGAATACTTTTTAAAGTATTTTGAAGATATGTAGAAAAGAAGGACAGAATTGCAGTCCAAAAAGCAATTTTTGGTCCTTTTTTAATTTAGAAACCTAAACATTTAAAAATATCCTCAAAAACTTCATTTGTTTCTAAAAAATAATTATTCATAAAACCAATAAAATGCATAAAATATTTATAGAAAGCGTTTTATTTTGAAATAATATTAGAATTTATTTTAAAAAAAGCAAAGGATTTGGCATTTTAAATGTATAATTGATTGTGAAAGCGCAAACAAAAGATATTACAATATAACATGTAAATAGAACTTAAGGAAACTTAAGTCACAAAGAAAAAAGAGGAGGACATAAGATGTCTACACATCCTATTCATGTTTTCTCAGAAATAGGAAAACTGAAAAAAGTTATGCTACATCGTCCTGGTAAAGAGTTGGAAAACTTGATGCCAGACCATTTGGAACGTCTACTTTTTGACGATATTCCATTTTTGGAAGATGCTCAAAAAGAACACGATGCATTCGCAGACGCTCTACGTAAAGAAGGTATTGAAGTTCTTTACCTCGAAAAATTGACTGCTGAATCATTGACTTCTCCAGAAATTCGTAATGAATTTATTGAAGAATATCTGAATGAAGCAAATATTCGCGGAGCACAAACAAAAGTTGCTATCCGTGATATTCTTCATGGTATAGAAGATAATCTTGAATTGGTTGAAAAGACAATGGCTGGTTTCCAAAAAGCTGAACTGCCAGAAATTCCAGCAGACGCCAAAGGTTTGACGGATTTGGTAGAATCTGACTATCCATTTGCCATTGATCCAATGCCAAACCTTTACTTCACTCGTGACCCATTTGCAACAATTGGGAATGCTGTCTCACTGAATCACATGTATTCAGATACACGTAATCGTGAAACACTTTATGGTAAATACATTTTTAAACACCATCCAGTATATGGTGGCAATGTTGAATTGGTTTATAACCGTGAAGAAACAACTCGTATCGAAGGTGGAGATGAACTCGTTCTTTCTAAAGATGTTCTTGCAGTAGGTATTTCACAACGTACAGACGCAGCATCTATTGAAAAACTCTTGGTCAATATCTTTAAGAAGAATGTTGGCTTTAAGAAAGTGATTGCATTTGAATTTGCTAATAATCGTAAATTCATGCACTTAGATACGGTCTTCACAATGGTTGATTATGATAAATTCACTATTCATCCAGAAATTGAAGGCGATCTTCGCGTTTACTCTGTTACTTATGAAAATGAAAAACTTCATATTGCAGAAGAAAAAGGCGATTTGGCTGAATTGTTAGCTAAGAATCTTGGTATTGACAAAGTTCATTTGATTCGTTGCGGTGGCGGAAATGCTGTTGCAGCTGCTCGTGAACAATGGAACGACGGTTCAAACACCCTTACGATTGCACCAGGTGTAGTAGTGGTATATGACCGTAACGTTGTTACAAATAAGATTCTTGAAGAATACGGACTTCGTTTGATTAAGATTCGCGGAAGTGAATTGGTTCGCGGTCGTGGTGGACCTCGTTGTATGTCAATGCCGTTTGAACGTGAAGAACTTTAAGATTAGAAAGAGGAAATAATAGAATGACAAACTCAGTGTTCCAAGGACGCAGCTTCTTGGCAGAAAAAGATTTTACACGTGCAGAATTAGAATACCTTATTGGTTTAGCAGCTCACTTGAAAGATTTGAAGAAACGCAATATTGAACATCACTACTTAGCAGGTAAAAATATTGCTCTCTTGTTTGAAAAAACTTCAACTCGTACTCGTGCAGCTTTCACAACAGCAGCGATTGATCTTGGCGCTCATCCAGAATATTTAGGAGCTAATGACATTCAGCTTGGTAAGAAAGAATCTACTGAAGATACTGCTAAAGTATTGGGACGTATGTTTGACGGGATTGAATTCCGCGGATTCAGCCAACGCATGGTAGAAGAATTAGCAGAATTCTCAGGTGTTCCTGTATGGAATGGTTTGACAGACGAATGGCATCCAACTCAAATGTTAGCTGACTATTTGACAGTTCAAGAAAACTTTGGTCGTTTGGAAGGCTTGACTCTTGTCTATTGTGGTGATGGACGTAACAACGTTGCAAACAGCCTTCTTGTAACAGGTGCTATCCTCGGTGTGAATGTGCACATCTTCTCTCCAAAAGAACTCTTCCCTGCTGAAGAGATTGTGAAATTGGCAGAAGGATATGCAAAAGAAAGTGGCGCACATGTCTTAATCACTGACAATGCAGATGAAGCTGTTAAAGGTGCAGATGTCCTTTACACAGACGTTTGGGTATCTATGGGTGAAGAAGACAAATTTGCAGAACGTGTAGCCCTTTTGAAACCTTACCAAGTAAATATGGACTTGGTTAAGAAAGCTGACAATGAAGATTTGATTTTCTTACACTGCTTACCAGCTTTCCATGATACAAATACTGTCTATGGTAAAGACGTTGCTGAAAAATTCGGCGTTGAAGAAATGGAAGTAACTGACGAAGTATTCCGCAGCAAATACGCTCGCCAATTTGACCAAGCTGAAAACCGTATGCATACTATTAAAGCAGTTATGGCAGCAACTCTTGGTAACCTTTATATTCCAAAAGTATAATTTAAAACCAAAACCGTTTACCAACAGCTATGAGGGCTGCGACTAATAGCTTTAGTCCAGTCCTCATTTTTGATAGTGCTCGTGTTCATTTTAGTATGATGTTAATAGAGGAAAAAGGCGATAGAACAAACAACCATAATTACTGATGCAGTCACTCTCAGAGAAATGTAGTCTGAGACAATGCTATTCTAACCTCATTCCTACGTTTGTTGCAGCTGGATTCTATCTTGGACTACTAAAATGAAATTGAAACACTATAATGAGAAAACTCTAAGGAGGCTAATTATTTATGGCAAATCGGAAAATCGTTGTGGCTTTGGGAGGAAATGCCATCCTTTCATCTGATCCATCAGCTAAAGCACAACAAGAAGCATTAGCAGAAACAGCAAGTCATCTTGTAAAATTGATTAAAAATGGTGATGACTTGATTATCACTCATGGAAATGGACCGCAAGTTGGAAATCTTTTATTGCAACATTTAGCAGCAGATTCTGAAAAAAATCCAGCATTCCCGCTTGATTCGCTCGTTGCGATGACAGAAGGAAGTATCGGCTACTGGTTGCAAAATGCTCTTCAAAATGCTTTACGTGAAGAAGGGATTGAAAAAGAAGTTGCTTCTGTTGTGACACAAGTCGTGGTTGACAAAAACGACCCAGCTTTCACAAATTTGAGCAAACCAATCGGACCATTCTACACAGAGGAAGAAGCAAAAGCAGAAGCTGAAAAGAGTGGAGCTACTTTCAAAGAAGATGCTGGACGTGGCTGGAGAAAAGTAGTTGCTTCACCAAAACCAGTTGGAATCAAAGAAATTGAAACTATTCGTACACTCATCAATGCAGGACATGTCGTTGTGGCTGCTGGTGGTGGCGGCATTCCTGTTATCAAGGAAGACAATGGTCATCTTGCCGGCGTAGAAGCAGTAATTGACAAAGACTTTGCTTCACAATGTCTGGCTGAATTGGTCGAAGCAGATCTTTTCATTGTCTTGACAGGTGTTGACTATGTTTATGTGAACTACAATAAACCAGATCAAGCTAAGTTAGAGCGTGTTAATGTAGCTCAGCTTGAAGAATACATCAAGCAAGAACAGTTTGCACCAGGAAGTATGTTACCTAAAGTGCAAGCAGCTATTGCCTTTGTAAATGATCGACCAGAAGGCGAAGCTGTCATTACTTCTCTTGAAAACTTAGGTGCTTTAATTGAGTCTGAAAGCGGAACGATTATTGAAAAAGGATAACAGAGTGTTATCATTTATAAGTTTAAGACTGTAATAAAACTTTTTAAAACAATGTCGGTGTTTCCTATTTTTAGATTTGCTTTCTTTAAGTCTATTTTACTGTTGTAAAATGATAATTTTTTTGAAAATGACTAGTATTTTTCATTTGAATATGTTAAAATATAGTCAAAGGAAGCGCTTTCTGAAAATGGGATTCGGTTAAATTTTTACAATTTGTTACATTTAGGAGGAAAACAAATGAGTGAAAAAGCAAAAAAAGGGTTTAAGATGCCGTCATCTTATACCGTTTTGATGATTATCATTGCCATTATGGCAGTATTGACCTGGATTATTCCAGCTGGTCAATATGATGCTGATAAGTCTGGTAATCTAATTACAGGAACCTATAAGACTGTTGCTCAAAATCCACAAGGGATTTGGGATGTCTTAATGGCTCCGATTCGTGCTATGCTTGGGAAAGAACCAACATCAGCAGCAATTGATGTTGCCTTCTTTATTCTGATGGTTGGTGGTTTCCTTGGTGTTGTCAATGAAACAGGTGCCCTTGATGTAGGGATTGCTTCTATCGTGAAGAAGTACAAAGGCCGCGAAAAGATGTTGATTTTAGTCTTGATGCCTCTGTTTGCTCTTGGCGGATCCACTTATGGTATGGGTGAAGAAACCATGGCTTTCTATCCACTTCTTGTGCCAGTTATGATGGCAGTAGGATTTGATAGTTTGACCGCGGTAGCCATTATCCTTCTTGGTTCTCAAATTGGATGTTTGGCTTCTACTCTAAACCCATTTGCTACAGGTATAGCTTCTGCGACAGCAGGTGTAGGTACTGGTGACGGTATCGTTCTTCGGTTAATCTTCTTTGTTGTAATGACAGCACTTGGTACGTATTTCGTTTATCGTTATGCGGATAAGATTCAAAAAGATCCGACAAAATCTTTGGTTTACAGTCATCGTGAAGAAGATTTGAAGCACTTTAATGTAGATGCAGTTGCTAATGTAGAATCTACTCTTAGCAAGAAACAAAAACAAGTGTTGGTACTCTTTGTCTTGACCTTTGTTCTCATGATTATGAGTTTCATTCCATGGACAGACTTGAAGGTAACTATTTTTGAAAGTTTCAATAAATGGTTGATTGGACTTCCGTTCATTGGTAAGATTGTTGGTAGTTCAACATCTGCTTTGGGTACCTGGTACTTCCCAGAAGGGGCAATGCTCTTTATGGTAATGGGTATCATCATTGGTTTTGTTTACCGCATGAAAGAAAGCCGCTTTATCACTGTCTTTATCAATGGTGCGGCTGATCTTCTAAGTGTTGCGCTTATCGTAGCTGTTGCGCGTGGTATTCAAGTTATCATGAACGATGGTATGATTACGGCCACAATCCTTCACTGGGGTGAAGTAGGACTGAAAGGTCTATCATCTCAAGTATTTATCGTATTGACTTACATTTTCTATCTGCCAATGTCATTCCTTATCCCATCAACATCTGGTCTTGCCAGTGCAACAATGGGTATCATGGCACCTCTTGGAAAATTCGTCAACGTTCCAGCAAGCTTGATTATCACCGCTTACCAATCTGCTTCTGGTCTTTTGAACCTTGTTACTCCAACATCTGGTATCGTTATGGGGGCACTTGCTCTTGGACGTATTGATTTGGGTACTTGGTGGAAATTCGTTGCAAAATTGGTTGCAGGAATCTTTGTAGTAAGTATTCTACTTCTTATTTTAGGAACTTTCTTATAATAAGAAATTAATGAGGTGTTCTCTATGAAACAATTTTTAACCGAAAAAATTAAGTCTGATTATTTAGAATCGCTGAAAACGATCGTTTCCTACCCGTCAGTTCTTAATGAAGGGGAAAATGGAACACCTTTCGGACAATCTATTCAAAACGTCTTAGAAAAAACGCTAGAGATCACTAGGAGTTTAGGTTTTAAAACTTACATTGATCCTAAAGGCTATTATGGATATGCAGAAATCGGTCAGGGAGAAGAACTCCTGGCCGTTCTCTGCCATTTAGACGTTGTTCCAGCGGGAGATTTGTCCGATTGGGAAACTCCTCCATTTGAAGCAACTATAAAAGATGGTTGGATACATGGACGTGGGGTGCAAGATGATAAAGGTCCGTCCCTAGCTGCACTTTATGCTGTTAAAGCATTGATGGATGCAGGTGTGACATTTAACAAGCGGATTCGTTTCATCTATGGTACAGACGAAGAAACTCTGTGGCGCTGTATGGCTCGTTACAATGAGCTGGAGGAAACAGCGACGCTTGGTTTTGCACCGGATTCTTCTTTCCCGCTGACTTATGCTGAAAAAGGTTTGCTGCAGATTAAGTTACATGGTTCAGGTTCGCAAGAACTTGCTATTGAAGCAGGAGAAGCCTTTAATGTTGTACCTGCAAAAGCAAGCTATACGGGAAATTTAGCAGATTCATTAGAAGCTGAATTGAAAAAACAGGCTTTTGAATACGAACGAACTGCAGATACAGTAACAGTCATTGGTGTCCCTAAGCATTCAAAAGATGCAGCTGAGGGAGTGAATGCTATTGTACGTTTGGCAACAGGGCTAAATCCGCTTATTCAACACTCTGCCATTCAATTTATCGCTGAAGCAGTTAGGGAAGATGCTACAGGCAGCCGCTTGTTTGGTGAAATTTCAGATGAGCCTTCAGGAACCTTGTCCTTCAATATCTCTGGATTAACCATAAATCCAGACAAGTCTGAAATTCGGATTGACATGCGGATTCCAGTTCTTGCAGACAAAGATAAATTAGTACAGGAATTAAGCCAACTTGCTGAAGAATATCAATTGCGTTATGAAGAATTTGACTATCTTGCACCATTATATGTGCCGCTTGATAGTGAATTGGTCAGCACGTTAATGGCTGTCTATAAAGAAAAAACAAATGATAATAGTCCTGCTGTGTCCTCTGGTGGTGCTACATTTGCTCGCACCATGCCAAATTGCGTGGCCTTTGGCGCACTTTTCCCTGGTGCTTTGCAAACAGAACATCAAGCGAATGAACGAACTGTGATTGAGAATTTGTATAAAGCCATGGACATCTATGCTGAAACGATTTATCGCTTAGCTGGAAAATAGTTAGAAGAAAAAAGCTGAGAGTGGACAAAAATGTCCATTCTCAGCTTTTTCATACTTAAAAAGGTTATTCTTTACTAAAGAAGAACGGGGGTGCAAATTGTTTTAATTTGTTAAAACAGTCTTGTGCTTTTTGATTGTCCTCGCAGATAATCAAGCAGACATCATCACCGCAGACCGTTGCGACAATTTCGGAAAATTCTAGAGCATCTAAGATAGAGCCGAATGATTGTGCCAATCCAGGAAGAGTTTTCATGACAACTTGATGTTGAACAGGACGCAACATAATCAAGGCATCTTCCATATAGAGACGCAGGCGTTTTTCCCAGCGTGAAGGTGCCATGCTATTGATAATATAATAAGAAATATCTGCTTCGTGTACTTTTACTAAGTTCAAAGCTTTAATGTCTCGAGAAAGTGTGGATTGCGTCACTGTAACGCCATTTGCTGAAAGCAAATCTTGTAATTCTTGTTGTGTGTGAATTTTTTTCTCTAGGACAAGCGAGCGAATGAGTCGATGACGGCTTTCAATTTTATTCATATTTCACCTATTATTTTATAAACATAGCATCTCCAAAGCTGAAAAAGCGGTATTTTTCATCAATGGCATGCTGATAAGCAGAGAGCACTAATTCTCGACCTGCAAAGGCTGAAACGAGCATGACGAGAGTGGACTTTGGAAGGTGGAAATTGGTAGAAAAAGCATCTACGATTTTCCAATCGTAGCCAGGTTTAATAAAGATGTTGGTCCAACCAGAGTCAGCTTTGATTTCCCCGTTAAACTTTGAACCGATTGTCTCCAAAGTACGGATAGAAGTCGTTCCGACCGCTATAACACGTTTCCCGCTGGCTTTGACCTGTCGAAGCGTGTCAGCTGCTTCTTCAGACAGTGTATAGAATTCTGAATGCATCTCGTGTTCATCTACATTGTCTACAGAGACAGGACGGAAGGTTCCTAGACCAACATGAAGCGTCAGATAGACTAATTTCACACCTTTAGCTTCAATCTGAGCCAGCAGCTCTTTGGTAAAATGAAGCCCGGCAGTAGGAGCAGCCGCTGAGCCATTTTCTTTAGCATAAACAGTCTGATAGCGTTCACGGTCTTTTAATTTTTCATGAATATAAGGCGGCAAGGGCATTTCGCCCAGACTTTCAAGCACTTCCAAGAAAATCCCTTGGTAATGGAAACGTACAATTCGTCCGCCGTGTTCTAATTCTTCTAAGACAGTTGCTGTTAAGCGCCCGTCACCAAAAGATATAGCTGCTCCGACTTTTAAGCGCTTGGCGGGCTTAGCCAGTACTTCCCAATCATCTCCTGCGATGTTTTTCAACAGTAGTAATTCAACATGTCCGCCTGTTTCAGGCTTTTCACCATGAAGGCGTGCTGGCAAGACGCGCGTATCATTCATGACCAAAGCATCTCCAGGATGTAATTGATCAATAATCTCATCGAAGTGAGTATCTTCCAGTTGACCAGTTTCGTGATTTACGACCAAGAGGCGTGAAGCATCTCGTTTTTCTAAAGGGGTTTGTGCAATTAACTCTTCTGGTAAATGAAAGTCAAAATCAGCAGTATTCATACATTCTCCTTAAGCTGTAAATAAAATCCATAATGAATAACAAGAAGCGACAAGTGGTAGGAACATGAGTAAAATACCTAAAATCAGTAAGGCATAATGCCACATTCGCTTGGTGTTGAGAAAGATTGCAGTAATAAGAAAAGCAACTCCCATGAAAAATAAACAGAACAAATAGATTAACATTCTTCTATTATAGCACGATTTTTCTTGCAAACAAGCTCGGATTCTTTAAAAAGGGACAAATTCTCTTGACAAAAATTGGTCTATACCATATAATATAATTAAATAAGGAAAAGGAGTTTAGCGATGAGAATTATTCAAGTGGAAAATCAAGTAGACGGTGGTAGAGTAGCCTTTGAATTGTTAAAAGAAAAATTAGCTGAAGGAGCAAAAACGATAGGTTTGGCAACAGGAAGCAGTCCTTTGAGTTTTTATGAGCAAATTGTTGAAAGTGATCTTGATTTGTCAGGCTTAACCAGTGTGAATCTAGACGAGTACATAGGATTAAGTGGGGAAAATCCTCAGTCTTATCGTTATTTTATGCAAGAACATTTATTTAATCGAAAGCCTTTTAAAGAAAGCTTTTTACCAAATGGTGTTGCTGAAGACGCGGAAGCAGAAGTGAAACGCTACAACCAAATTTTGGTAGAGCATCCTGTTGATTTGCAAATTTTAGGAATTGGCACTAATGGTCATATTGGTTTTAATGAGCCGGGAACAAGTTTTGACAGTACGGTTCATGTAGTGGATTTGGAGCAATCAACTATTGAAGCGAATGCTCGTTTCTTTGATAAAATAGAAGATGTACCGACGCAAGCTTATTCAATGGGGATTCGGAATATTCTCGATGCAAAATCTATTATTTTATTTGCTTATGGTGCTTCAAAAGCTAAAGCGATTGCAGGAACAGTAGAAGGACCGATTACAGAAGAACTACCAGGAAGCGTCCTTCAAAAACATGAAGATGTTGTCATTATCGCAGATAAAGAAGCTTTAAGCATTTTGAAAAAATAAGAATCTATTTCCTATCTAATTTTTAGGTGGTTTTTTTGACATTTTGAAAAAAGTTCGTTATCTTATGGATAAAGTGTGCTATACTAGAAGATAAGTGAGAACTTAGGAGGATTCTAGTGAAAAAGCTGTTAGCTATTGTTTGTCTTTTTGTGTTGTATGTGGGAGTAACTGCTGCTCGTGCAGATGAGTTGGTTGATATGGCACAAAAAATGTATCCAAACGAGAAGATCAATCCAATCAATCGACCTAAATCGTCCTTGATTGTAGATGCTAATACGGGAAATATCCTTTGGCAAGACAATATTGATGAAGTTCGTGATCCTGCCAGTATGAGCAAATTGATGACCTTGTATTTAGTTTTTGAAGCAATTCAGCAAGGAAAGTTGAGCGAAAATACAGTTATCAAAGCGACACCACGTGATCAGGCTATTGCAAATATTTACGAGATTTCCAACAATAAAATAGTAGCCGGTGTAGATTATACTGTTTCTGAATTGATTACCATGACAGCAGTTCCTTCATCAAATGCAACGACAGTTATGTTGGCGAATTATCTATCAAACAATGATCCAGATACATTTTTGGACATGATGAATGCTAAGGCAAAAGAATTGGGTATGACCAATACAAAATGGTTCAATGCTAGCGGAGCTGCAGCTGTTTCTTTCAAAGGCTTGTATACTCCACAACGGTATGATAACAATGTAGCCAATCAGACAACGGCGCGCGATTTAGCCATTTTAGGGTACCATTTTGTCAAGAATTATCCAAATATTTTAAATTACACCAATAAACCAGTCGTAACGGTAAAAAAGGGAACGCCGTATGAAGAAACCTTTGAAACCTATAATTACTCACTTCCCGGTGCCAAATATGGCATTGAAGGCGTCGAAGGTTTAAAGACGGGGTCAAGTCCACGAGGAGCTTTTAATTACATCGCAACGATTAAGCGAGGGGAACAACGTTTGATTAGTGTTATCATGGGAGTTGGGAATTGGTCTGACCAAGACGGAGAATATTACCGCCATCCATTTGGCAATGCCTTGATTGAGAAAGCTTATGCTGATTATGAGTACAAAAAAATTTTCAAGGCTGGAGAACAAACAATCAATGGAAAAAGATATAACCTGTCAAAAGATTTCTATGCAACAGTGAAAAAAGGCACAGCAGCAAAAGCAGTTGTGGAAAATGACGTATTGAAAAATGATAATGGTTTGGAGCAACTTTCTTCGCTTATTTCAAACGGAGATAATGTCACAGAAGTAAAGAATACAGCAATTAAAAACAGTACAGCTAAATCAACTGTAAAAACTACAACAGCAAAATCTAGCGGAAAAAGTTTGAAGCAACTCTTTTTAGATTATCACATTCTGGTCGCAGTTCCGTTGCTTATTCTTTTGCTCATTGTCGTTTTTGAAGCAACGAAACGTAAGCAAAGAAGAAAACAGCGTACGACTAACGATACACAACTATCTCGTTGTCAGAAACGTTAATTACTCATTTGTAGAATAGAAAGCTCGATTGGTTGATCCAGTCGAGTTTTGTCACCTTTTTTAAGGGGAAGGAAAATCATGTTTAGGAAATTTCAAAATAGCTATTTTGCTTATTTTTTGATGTATGATTTTTATTTTTTATCGTATTCGCTTTTTTCGACTTTAATTTCAGTTTATATGTTGGATAAAGGCTATTCAGCTAGTCAGGTTTCGCTGGTTGTTTCCGCCTCGTTCTTTTCTTCAATGATTGTGCAGCCTATTATGGGTGTTTTAAATGATATGATTGGCATTAAAAAAGTAACCATTTATAGTTTCCTTCTGATTATTGTGGGAGCAATCTTTTTCATGCAAGCCAATAATCTCATGCTGTTGACAATTTGGTATAGTGCTGTTTTAATGTTGGTAAATGGTGTCAACCCTGTTATGGATGTGCTGGCGGCTCAAAGTCCTTATACTTATGGGAAAATCCGTATCTGGGGGACTTTTGGTTATGCAATGGGTTCGCAATTGGCAGGATTGATTTATAAATTCATCTCTCCTCAAGCGATTTTCATCGTGTTTATCGGCATGATGTGTGTGTGCATTCTTGGAGTGCTAGGGATTGATCCGAAACACGATCAACCTCGCAAAAAGACTAAACAAACGAAAAATGATTCCTATATTGGACAGATTTTTAAAAATAAAACATATTTGTTTTACCTCGTTATTGTAGCGCTCTATTCTGGAGTGGGAAATACAGGGCATACTTATATTCCTTCTATGTTAGAGCACAGCGGTTTAAGTGTCAATATGGCAACAACTGTGGTAGCTATTTCTGTGATTTGTGAGTCACCGTTGATTTTCTTTTCTTATCTTTTTATGGATAAGATTCCAATTAAAAAATTGCTCTACATTCCTTTGGGAATTTTGCTTTTACAGTATGTAATTTATGGGTTGGATTTGGGGCTTACCTCCAAGATTCTCTTGACTTTGATGTCTAAGCACGCCACAGGCATGTTGCTGATTATGGTGACTTTGAAGATTGTTGCTAACGTAGTAGATGAGAAATATCTGGTGACAGCCATTGCCCTTGTTCAAACATCCCGAAATTTGGGAACCATTCTTATCCAAAATATTGCAGGCGATTTGATAGACCAGTCTGGCTATGAAATGATGAGCTTTTTCTTAGCTGGTGTGATGATTGCTGTTATTATTCTTGTGGCATTTTTAAAAATTCCAGAGCGAAAGAATCAAAACTTATTTGGCTAAAGCAAGAGAAGTATAAAAAAGCTGGGACGAAAACCTTCAGTTTCATAGCATATTGTATAATAAAGCAATGACGAATTAGTTTCCGGATAAGGCTCATGAAACGAGTTTTAACGTTGTTTGCTTTTTAAGCTCAAAAGAGCACTTTTGACGAAAACATCGTTTGCGTCATTCCCCACTTTGACAGTCTGAGAGACTATTAAGTAACTTTACGGGTGAGACAGAATTAAAAAATTTCAAATTTTAGTTCTGTTTTACTCTTTTTTTACGAATAATTTAAGTAAAAGGGGAAAATAATCTATGTTAATGGCTTGTCAGGAAAACGGAAAAATGCTAAATGCTGTGGAAGATACGGTAAATCCGTTGGATAGGTTTCTCTGCCCGGCTTGTAAGGAAGCGGTGCGATTTAAGAATGGCAAGGTGATGCGATCGCATTTTGCTCATATTTCCTTGAAAAACTGCCATTTTTCTACGGAAAATGAAAGTGCAGAGCACCTAAATCTGAAAGCTGCTTTGTTTACTTGGGCTAGAAAATCCAATCATGCGATTCAAGTAGAAGCTTATTTACCAGAATTGCAGCAAATCGCAGATTTGTTAGTTGAAAAACAAATTGCGCTTGAAGTTCAGTGTAGCTCGCTTAGTCAAAAACGCTTAAAAGAGCGTACGGACAGTTATCGTCAGCATGGTTATCGCGTCCTTTGGCTCTTGGGAAAGAAACTTTGGCTGAAAAATACCTTGACCAATTTACAAAAGGACTTTCTCTATTTCAGTCAAAATATGGGCTTTCATCTGTGGGAATTGGACGAACAAAAACAGCTTTTGAGGCTTAAATACTTGATTCATGAAGATTTGCATGGCAAGGTTCAGTATAAGGAGAAAAGTTTTGCTTTTGGTAAAGGAAACCTTTTAGACATCTTTCGTCAGCCATTCTGCAAGCAGGAGATGACGAGTTTTCTGGCAAAAGAAGATAAAAATATTTGCCGTTATGTGCGCCAGCAGCTCTATTATCAGCAGCCCAAATGGATGAAATGGCAGGCAGAATTGTACCAAGCAGGTGATAATTTATTAATCAAAACAGCTAGTGACTTTTATCCGCAGGTTCAGCCTGTTCGTGCCAGCTCTTTCTGCCAGATTTTTCAAGACCTCACACCTTATTACCAGCAATTTTCAGCTTATTATGAAAAGGAAAAGAATAAAAATCTCCAAATTCTCTATCCTCCAGCTTTTTATGCAAAGATTTTTGGCAATATTTATGATAAAATAGGAAAGACGGAGGAAATTTTATGGCAAAACAAAGAAATGAAATTGAAGAAAAATACACTTGGAACCTAACAACGATTTTCCCAACAGATGAAGCTTTTGAGGCAGAGTTAAGTCAAGTTTCAAAAGAATTAAAAGAAGCCAGCAACTTAGCAGGTCACCTTTTGGATTCAGCTGACAGCCTCTTAAAAACAACAGAAATCCAATTGGACTTGATGCGTCGTATCGAAAAACTCTATTCCTATGCTCACATGAAAAATGACCAAGATACGCGCGTGGCAAAATATCAAGAATACCAAGCAAAAGGAATGACCATTTATAGCGAGTTCGGACAAGCCTTTGCTTTTTATGAGCCAGAATTTATGGCAATCACAGACGAGCAATATCAGACTTTCTTAGCTGAAAAGCCTGAATTGCAAATCTATCAGCACTTCTTTGATAAGTTGCTGCAAAAGAAACCTCACATCCTTTCTCAACGTGAAGAAGAATTGTTGGCAGGAGCTGGTGAAATTTTTAGTGCTGCAGGTGATACTTTTGGAATCTTGGACAATGCTGATATTGTCTTTCCAACTGTACACGACGAAGAAGGTAATGAAGTGCAATTAACGCACGGAAATTACATTAGTTTAGTGGAGTCGAAAAATCGTACAGTCCGCAAGGAAGCTTATGAAGCGCTTTACAGCGTCTATGAGCAATATCAACACACTTACGCCAAGACTCTCCAAACGAATGTTAAAGTTCATAATTACAATGCCAAAGTTCGTAATTTTTCTTCTGCGCGTGAAGCTGCTTTGTCTGCTAACTTTATTCCAGAAAGTGTTTATGATAGCTTAGTGTCTGCGGTCAACAAACACTTGCCACTCTTACATCGCTACATTGCCCTACGTGCAAAGATTTTAGGCCTTTCTGATTTGAAAATGTATGACCTCTATACACCATTGTCAGAAGCAGATTACAAATTTACTTATGAGGAAGCCTTGATGAAAGCAGAAGAAGTCTTAGCTATCCTTGGAGAAGATTATCTAGGTCGAGTAAAAGAAGCCTTTTCAGATCGTTGGATTGATGTTTATGAAAACCAAGGCAAGCGCTCTGGGGCTTATTCTGGTGGTTCTTACGATACCAATGCTTTTATGTTGCTCAACTGGCAAGATACGTTGGACAATCTTTTCACGCTGGTTCATGAAACAGGTCACAGTATGCATTCTAGCTATACTCGTGAAAATCAGCCATACGTTTACGGAGATTATTCTATTTTCTTAGCTGAGATTGCTTCTACGACCAATGAAAATATCCTGACGGAGAAATTATTGGAAGAAGTAGATGACGATCAAACCCGCTTTGCGATTCTGAATCATTTCTTGGACGGTTTCCGTGGAACTGTTTTCCGCCAAACTCAATTTGCCGAGTTTGAACATGCCATTCACAAAGCTGACCAAGAAGGTCAAGTCTTGACGAGTGAATTTTTGAATGATTTGTACGCAGATTTGAATGAAAAATATTATGGTTTGACGAAAGAAGACAACCCACAAATTCAATACGAATGGGCTCGCATTCCGCACTTCTACTATGATTACTATGTTTTTCAATACTCAACCGGTTTCTCAGCTGCTTCTGCCTTAGCAGATAAGATTGTCAACGGAACGCAAGAAGATAAAGAGAAGTATCTCAACTACTTGAAAGCAGGAAATTCTGATTATCCGCTGAATGTCATTAAAAAAGCTGGTGTAGATATGGAAAAAGAAGACTATCTCAATGCTGCCTTTGCAGTCTTTGAACGTCGTCTTGATGAATTTGAAGTACTCGTAGAAAAGTTAGGACTGGCATAAAATGGTCGAATCCTATAGTAAAAATGCTAATCACAATATGCGTCGTCCCGTTGTCAAAGAAGAAATCGTCGATTTTATGCGGACACGGCAAAAGCAAGTTTCGGGCTCTTTAAAAGAGCTCGAAACTTTTGCTCATGCAGAAAATATTCCCATTATTCCTCATGAAACAGTTGCTTATTTTCGTTTTCTATTAGAAACTTTACAGCCAGAAAAGATTTTGGAAATTGGAACAGCCATTGGCTTTTCAGCTCTTTTAATGGCAGAACATGCACCGCAGGCTCAAATCACAACGATTGATCGCAATCCAGAAATGATTGCTCTTGCCAAAGCAAACTTTTCTAAGTTTGATAAGCGCAGGCAAATTACATTGCTGGAAGGAGACGCAATGGATATTCTTCCTCATTTGAAAGATTGCTATGACTTTGTCTTTATGGACTCTGCTAAGTCCAAATACGTTGTCTTTCTGCCAGAAGTTCTGAAGCGCCTTTCTTCAGGAGGAATTATCATCATAGATGATGTTTTTCAAGGTGGAGATGTCACAAAGGAGATGAGTGAAGTGCGTCGAGGTCAACGAACGATTTATCGAGGGTTGCACCAATTATTTGATAAAACACTAGATCAACCTGACTTGACTGCAACTTTGTTGCCTCTTGGTGACGGCATTCTAATGATTAGAAAAGAATGAGATTCTTAATATTTTCCTAAACTTTCACAGTTTTTAGGAAAATTTAAGATATTAAATCTATTTTATGGTACAATAAGAAAGTGAATTAAAAAAAGGAGTTTTCATAATGAAGAAAAAAATTCTAGCAGGAGCTATTACGCTTTTGTCAGTTGTAACATTAGCGGCATGCTCGCAAGCTGGTGGTAAAGATATTATCACGATGAAAGGAAATACAATCACTGTCAATGATTTCTATAACAAAGTGAAAAATAATGCAGCCGCTCAACAAGTACTTCTCAATATGACCATTCAAGAAGTTTTTGAAAAGAGCTATGGTAAACATGTTACAGAAAAAGAAGTCAATGAAACGTTCAATAAGAGTAAGAGCACTTACGGAACTGCTTTCCAACAAGTATTGGCAAGAGCAGGATTGACGGAAGATACTTATCGTGAACAAATCAGAACCAATAAATTGGTCGAATATGCTGTCAAAAAAGCAGCTGAAAAAGAATTGACAGATGCAAATTATAAAAAAGCATACGAATCTTATACACCAGAAGTGACTGCTCAAATCATCAAAGTTGACAGTCAAGACAAGGCAAAGGAAGTGCTGGAGAAAGCAAAAGCCGAAGGTGCTGATTTCGGACAAATTGCCAAAGAAAATTCTACAGATAAGAAGACAAAAGATAAGGGTGGCGAAGTGAAGTTTGACTCGGCTTCAACAGATGTTCCAGATGCTGTTAAAAAGGCTGCTTTTGCTCTTGAAGCAAACGGTATTTCGGATGTTATCACCGTCAAATCATCAACTTATTCTTCAAGTTATTATATTGTGAAACTAAATAGTAAGTCTGAAAAATCAGCGAATTGGAAAGACTACAAGAAACAACTGAAAAATGTTATCTTGACACAAAAGCAAAATGATCGAACCTTTATCCAAAAAATTGTTGCCAAAGAATTACAAGCAGCCAATATTAAAGTGAAAGATCAAGCTTTCCAAAGTCTATTCTCACAATATGTCAAGTCAGATAGCAAATCAACATCTAGTTCGTCATCTTCATCAAAATAAGTTGACGAAAAGCTCATAAGTGAGTATAATAGGACTATTGAGAATTGATTTTTGACCTCTTAGCCCAGAGAATTGGCGGTGCTGCAAGCCATGTAAGAACAAAAATCATGCTACTCAAAGAAAAAAATTGCATACATAATGAGAATGACAAGTTCATTGAATGAAGGTGGTACCGCGGTTTTTCGCCCTTCGTCTAGTGGACTTGTCTTTTTGCGAGGGATCGTCATGAAGACCTATCTTGTAAAACAAAAATTTCGCTTTGGTGGTGAGAAGTTTGACATCAAAGACGATCGTGGAAACATTGATTATCAAGTAGAGGGGAGCTTTTTAAAAATTCCCAAAACCTTTACGATTTATGATGACAAGGGTGAAGTGGTCAGCCAAATTCAAAAGACTGTGCTAACAGTCTTACCTCAATTTGAAATTCAATTGCGCAATGGTTTGAGTTTTTATATCCGTAAAAAATTCACTTTTTTACGAGATAAATATGAATTTGACAACTTAGGTCTGCGCATCGAGGGGAATATCTGGGATTTAGAATTTCGTCTGCTGGATGCGCAGGGACAAGTGATTGCAGAGATTTCAAAAGAACTCTTGCACCTGATGTCCACTTATCAAGTTGTAGTTTATGAAGATGCCTATGCGGATTTAGTGATTTCATTGTGTGTGGCTATTGACTATGTAGAAGCTCTTGAAAGTAGTTCTTAAAACTCACATGGGCAATAGAAAAATCAGTTAGAGAAATGTTTTAAGGAGAAGAAAATGAAACAATTATCAAGTGCTCAAGTACGCCAAATGTGGCTAGATTTTTGGGCTTCAAAAGGTCATGCTGTCGAACCGTCTGTTAGTCTAGTACCAGTCAATGACCCGACCCTACTCTGGATTAACTCTGGCGTAGCAACATTAAAGAAATATTTCGACGGGACCATTATTCCAGAAAATCCACGGATTACCAATGCGCAGAAAGCGATTCGGACGAATGACATTGAAAATGTCGGAAAAACAGCACGTCATCATACTATGTTTGAAATGCTGGGGAATTTTTCTATTGGTGATTATTTCCGTGATGAAGCGATTGAATGGGCTTTTGAGCTCCTGACTAGTCCTGAGTGGTTTGATTTTCCAAAAGACAAGCTCTACATGACTTACTATCCAGATGATCATGATTCTTATAATCGTTGGATTTCAGTTGGTGTCGATCCAAGTCATTTGATTCCAATTGAAGACAATTTCTGGGAAATTGGTGCAGGACCTTCTGGACCAGATACAGAAATCTTCTTTGACCGTGGGGAAGCATTTGACCCTGAACATCAAGGAATTCGTTTGCTTGCAGAAGATATTGAAAATGATCGTTATATTGAAATTTGGAATATTGTTTTGTCCCAATTCAATGCTGATCCAGCTGTTCCAAGAAGTGAATACAAGGAGCTGCCTCACAAAAATATTGATACGGGTGCAGGTCTAGAGCGTCTTGTAGCTGTTATTCAAGGGGCAAAAACTAATTTTGAAACAGACCTCTTTATGCCGATTATTCGTGAAGTAGAGAAGTTATCCGGTAAGAATTACAATCCAGACGGTGACAATATGAGTTTCAAGGTCATTGCAGACCATATCCGCTCTCTGTCATTTGCTATTGGCGATGGTGCGCTTCCAGGAAATGAAGGACGTGGCTATGTTCTGCGTCGCTTGCTCCGTCGTGCTTCGATGCATGGTCAAAAATTAGGAATCAATGAGCCTTTCCTTTACAAACTTGTTCCAACTGTCGGAAAAATTATGGAAAGCTATTATCCAGAAGTGCTTGAAAAGCAAGATTTTATCGAAAAAATCATCAAAAGTGAAGAAGAGTCCTTTGCTCGCACGCTTCATTCCGGTCAACACTTTGCACAAAGCATTGTAGAAGAGTTAAAGGAAAAAGGACAGTCTGTTATTTCAGGAACGGATGTCTTTAAACTGTATGATACCTATGGTTTCCCAGTAGAATTGACCGAAGAAATTGCCGAAGAAGCTGGTATGACAGTAGACCGCGAAGGCTTTGAAGCTGCTATGAAAGAGCAGCAAGAACGCGCACGGGCTAGTGTTGTTAAAGGTGGATCTATGGGCATGCAAAATGAAACCTTGCAAAACATTACAGCTGAAAGCCACTTTAACTATGAAAAAGAGGCTTTATCTGCGAAGTTGGTTGCGATTGTGGCAGATGATAAAGAAGTAGAAGAAGTGACTTCTGGTAAGGCTTACCTCGTTTTTGCAGAAACGCCATTTTATGCTGAAATGGGCGGACAAGTAGCAGACCACGGACAAATCTTTGACCTTGCAGGCAATCTCGTTGCACAAGTCGTAGATGTTCAAAAAGCGCCAAACGGACAACCGCTCCATACGGTAGAAGTGGTAGCACCACTCGCATTAAACCAAGAGTATAAGCTTGAAATTGACCACAATCGTCGTCACCGTGTTATGAAGAATCACACAGCAACACACTTGCTTCATGCGGCTCTTCACAATGTTTTAGGCAAACACGCAACGCAAGCAGGCTCTCTCAATGAAGTAGAATTTCTTCGCTTTGACTTCACTCATTTCCAAGCAGTTACAGCAGAAGAACTACGTCGTATTGAGCAAGAAGTCAATGAAAAAATCTGGGAAGCGATTGACATCAAAACGATTGAAACAGACATTGATACGGCTAAAGAAATGGGAGCAATGGCTCTCTTTGGTGAAAAATATGGCAAAGAAGTTCGTGTGGTGACAATTGGAGATTACTCTATTGAGCTGTGTGGTGGTACTCACATGAAGAATACTTCTGAAATTGGTCTTTTCAAGATTGTCAAAGAAGAAGGAATCGGCTCAGGAACTCGTCGTATCCTCGCTGTGACGAGCAAAGAAGCATTTGAAGCTTACCGTGAGGAAGAAGATGCTTTGAAAGCTATTGCAACGACACTGAAAGTCCCACAAATGAAAGAAGTTTCGCGTAAGGTTGAAGCCTTGCAAGAACAACTTCGCCAATTGCAAAAAGAAAATGCTGAACTGAAAGAAAAAGCAGCAGCAGCTGCTTCAGGTGAAGTCTTCAAGAATGTTCAGGAAGCTAATGGACACAGCTTTATTGCCAGCCAAGTTTCTGTATCTGATGCGGGTGCTCTACGCACTTTTGCAGACACTTGGAAACAAAAAGACTATTCAGACGTTCTTGTCCTTGTGGCAGCCATTGGTGAGAAAGTGAATGTCCTTGTGGCTAGCAAGACAAAAGATATTCATGCTGGCAATTTAATCAAGGAACTTGCTCCAATCGTAAATGGTCGTGGTGGTGGTAAACCAGACATGGCTATGGCTGGAGGAAGCAACCAAGCAGCTATTCAAGAATTACTTACAGCTGTTCCTGAAAAAGTATAATGTCATATACTTTAAGTGAGATAGATCTGTGCTTGTCTCTACAAGGATTTCAAAAAATGAAATCTAAGAGAGTTGCATAAAAATCATACAAAAAACGAACAGTTTCGATATTCTGTTAGTCAGAACATCGGAATTATTCGTTTTTTTATTTGTACGATTAAGTTCTGGCGTTTTATAAATCCAAAAATAGCTTTCATATTTTTGATAGTTACAATTTTATAAAAATATGGTAAAATAGTTTTGGAGATAAAACGCTTTCATACAGCTAATTATGTTGCGATAAAAAGACAAATATTGCCAGTTAGCGTATGATTTTTTGTAAAAACTCACAAATTTATGACAAAGGAGATGATGTCGTTCAGTAGTACAGTTTAAGGTAACGGAAACATGCTTTTTAAAGAGAGAAAGGAGATTCTTATGGGACTCATTAAAGCAGGAATTGGTGCCGTAGGCGGCGTATTGGCTGACCAATGGAAAGAATTCTTTTACTGTGATGCCATGGACAAGTCCGTCATGGTGGTCAAAGGACAAAAGCAAGTATCTGGACGTTCATCTAATACGAAGGGCAGCGACAACATTATTTCGAATGGTTCTGGAATTGCTGTTGCAGACGGTCAGTGTATGATGATTGTTGAGCAGGGAAAAATTGTCGAAGTTTGTGCTGAGCCCGGTCAATTCACTTACGACACCTCTAGCGAGCCGAGCATTTTTACAGGTAATTTAGGTGATTCCATTAAGGAGACCTTCAAACAAATCGGAAAACGGTTCACTTATGGTGGTGATACAGGCAAAGATCAGCGTGTTTATTATTTCAATACAAAAGAGCTGATTGATAATAAGTTTGGCACTCCAAATCCGATTCCGTTTCGTGTGGTGGATTCAAAAATCGGCTTAGATGTGGATGTTTCTGTCCGTTGTTCTGGTGTTTATTCTTATAAGATTGCAGACCCACTTCTTTTCTATACCAATGTCTGTGGCAATGTTGAAAAAGAATATTTGCGTGAAGAATTAGAATCACAGCTAAAAACCGAATTTATCAGTGCCCTCCAACCAGCTTTCGCTGCATTATCTGATCTAGAATTGCGGCCAAATCAAATCGTTAGCCATAATACAGAACTCGAAAATGCTATGAATGAAGCACTCTCTAGCAAATGGGGCGAGCTTCGTGGTTTGAAAGTCATCAGTGTAGCTCTTGGTTCAGTAACTCTTCCAGACGAAGATGCTGAAATGATTAAGCAGGCTCAACGTGTGGCTATTATGAAGGACCCAACCATGGCAGCGGCTACCTTAGTCGGTGCACAGGCAGATGCTATGAAAGCAGCGGCTGAAAATCCAGGCGGTGCGATGACTGGCTTTATGGGAGTAGGAATGGCAGCGGGCGCAGGCGGTATGAATGCCCAAAATCTTTTTGCGATGGGACAAGAGCAGGCCGCTAGTCAGCAAACGCCAACAGCGAGTGCAGCCTCTCAAACCCAAACTACTACGGATAAATGGACTTGTCCAAATGGACATGAAGCTTCAGGTAAATTCTGTCCTGAATGCGGTTCACCAAAACCTGTGAGTGACAGCTGGACTTGTACTTGCGGCGCTGTAAATAAAGGTAAATTCTGTTCAAACTGTGGAAAACCTAAGCCAGAACCCCAACGTCAATACCGTTGCAGCAATTGTGGCTGGCAACCAGAAGATGCTTATAATCCACCTAAATTCTGCCCAGAATGTGGCAATGTATTTGATGAAAATGACCTTGTTTAAAACTTTTCTAACTATCTCATAGCTCGATGACAGTAGAAAGGAGGTCATCATGGCTGATTTACAAGAATATAAATGTCCAAATTGTGGTGGTGCTCTTGAATTTAATAGTTCAATCCAGAAAATGAAGTGCCCTTATTGTGATTCCGAATTGGATATGTCAAGTTTGAAGGAATTGGATGAACAATTAAAAACCCAGACTGATGAAAATATGACCTGGAGCACGCAGGCTGGTGGTGAATGGGATACGGGCGAGATTGATCAGCTATCAGTTTATGTCTGTAAATCTTGTGGTGGTGAAATTGTTGCTGACGAGTCAACAGCAGCCACTTCGTGTCCATTCTGCGATAATCCTGTTGTTATGATGGGACGCTTTGCTGGTGATTTAAAGCCAGATTATGTGATTCCATTCAAATTAGATAAAAAGGCAGCAAAGGCGAATCTGAACAAGCATCTCATGGGGAAACGCCTCTTGCCAAAAGTTTTTAAAGACCAAAATCATATTGATGAAGTAAAGGGGGTTTATGTTCCGTTCTGGCTTTTTGACACAGAAGCAGATGCGGATGTTCATTATAAAGCAAGCAGGATTAGAACATGGAGTGATAGTGAGTATGACTATACCGAAACAAGCTATTTTTCAGTTATTCGTTCCGGTCAGTTAGCGTTTGAACATATCCCGGTAGACGGTTCAAGTAAATTGGATGATCAATTAATGGAATCCATTGAACCCTTTGATTTTTCAGAAGCTGTTGATTTTCAGACAGCTTACCTAGCAGGATACCTAGCAGATAAATATGATGTCGGAGCCGAGGAGAGCATTACTCATGCTAACAGCCGTGTCAAGCAAAGCACGGAGGAAGCCTTTGAAGATACAGTTACGGGGTTTTCTACCGTTACCCCAGAATCTTCGAATATTCGCTTGATAAATGGTTCAACTAAGTATGTTCTCTATCCAGTTTGGCTCTTAAATACGACTTGGAAGGGCAAAAAGTTTGTCTTTGCGATGAATGGTCAGACTGGTAAATTCGTCGGAGATTTGCCCTTAGACAAGCAAGCTTATAGACGTTGGCTAATTGGACTGGGCGTGGCAGCAAGTTTAGTTAGTTATGCGGCTGTATGGATGATTCACTTACTGTAAGAAGGGAGGATGAGATTATGTTGAAGAAATTCATAACATTACTGACAACTCTTCTTCTCTCCTTTCTCATGATTGGGACTGTCTGTGCAGAAGAAACCAGCTATATTCGTGATGAAGTCTCAGCCTTTTCAAGCAAGGAAATAACAGAGATTAACAAAGCGGCTAAAGCTATTGAAGAACAATATCATTTTAAAGTTTACTTTTTAGCAGCAAAATCAGTAGGTGAAGATGGTATTTTGTCTTATGCTGAAAAGGTTTATCAAGAATCTGCAGGCACAGCTGAAGGTATTCTCCTTGCTGTTGATAAAGAAAAAAATGAATGGATCCTATATTATGCCGGAAACGCTAAAGAAAAGCTAGGAGCAAAGAGTGACGACATACTTTGGAAAGCTTTTGAGAGTGGGAAAAATATTTATAGCGGTGTTCGGTATTATCTCAATAAAGTAACCAAATTGCTCAATGCATCGGCCAATCCATTACTGGTAGATGAAGCGGACTTGCTGAAGCCGGATCAAGAAAAAACCTTGTTAGCAAAGCTCAAAGATGTTAGCAAACGCCAAAAATGCGATGTCGTTGTCGTGACCGTTAAGAGTCTGGAAGGAAAAAGTGCTCAAGACTTCGCAGATGACTACTTCGACTACAATGGCTACGGTCAAGGAAAAAATCATGATGGGTTGCTTTTCTTAATCAGTATGGCAGAACGGAAGTGGCATATTTCAACGACAGGCTACGGCATCACTGCTTTTACCGATGCTGGCTTAGACTACCTATCAAAGCAGTTCTTGCCTGATTTAAAAGATGGTGACTACAATGCTGCTTTTACAACCTACGCTGAGCAGTGTGATGAATTCCTCACTCAAGCACGAAAAGGGCAGCCTTATGATGTAAAAAATCTCCCTAAGGAGCCTTTAAGTTGGTACTGGATTCCTGGAGCATTGGCTATTGGCTTTGGTCTCGCCTTTCTCATTGTAACAGGAATGAAAGGTCAGCTCAAATCTGTCTATCATCAAACCGGAGCCACTGATTACATCAAGAAAAATAGTCTCCAGATTACCAATGCTCAAGAATTCTTCCTCTACTCAAATGTAGATAAGAAAGTAAAACCGGAGCCTAGCAGCTCCAGTGATTCTGGGGGTAGTAGCACACATACATCTTCATCAGACAGAAGTCACGGGGGCAGTGGTGGAAGTTTTTAGATGGATAATAGTGGAAGTTAAAAAAGGTCAGGATATTTATGCTGGCCTTTTTATTACACTTCATTTTACAACGGGGCGAATTTTAAAATTTTTAAACGATGTTGTCCACAATAATTTTATTTCTAGGAAAATTCAACGAAAAATTGAAAACGCTATCATTTTGCGGTATAATTATTTTAGGTAATTTATTGAATCTTATAATAAAACATATGAGAGGTACTGCAATGTTATCAATAAAAAATATTAGTAAGACATACGGTGAAAAGAATGTTTTGAAAGATATATCATGCTCACTCTCAGAAGGGGTCTATGGACTATTAGGAGCAAATGGATCTGGTAAGAGTACTCTGTTAAATATTATTTGTAAAGTTATTTCATCTGATTCAGGAGAAGTACTATGGGATAATAAACCCATAGTTACAGAGGAGTTTTATGCTTTATTAGGCTATTTACCACAAAATTTCACATACTATCCCGAGTTTACAGGTTATGAATTTATGAAATATTTGTCTTATTTAAAAGGAGTACCGCATCGCGAAATGAACGAGCAAGTTAGGAGCCTCTTGAGAATAGTTGGTTTATCAGAAGTAAAGGATAAAAAAATTTCAACTTATTCAGGTGGTATGAAACAGAGACTAGGGATTGCTCAAGCGCTCATTAATGATCCTAAGATTCTTGTTTTGGATGAACCGACAGTCGGTTTAGATCCACAAGAGCGCGTGAAATTTAGGAATCTTATCAGTTCTCTTTCTACGAATAAGATAGTTATATTATCTACGCATATCGTTTCAGATATTGAAAGTATAGCTAAGTATATATTGCTATTAAAAGATGGAGAATTTAGAGAAGTGGGAAGTCCTCAGGAACTTATTTCTTTGGTAAAAAATAAAGTATGGGAAATACCCCATGCAGAAACAGAGGATTTAAATATTTATAATGACTATACTATCGTAAATCAAAGAGTAAGTTCTAACGGCACAGTGCTAAGAATTATCAGTGACCAAAAGCCGACTATCAATGCTATAAAAATGGAGCCAAGTCTGGAAGATTTATACTTATATTATTTTAGGAAAGGATAAGTAAAATGTTATTGTTTGAAATAAAGAAATTGTTGAAAAAGACAAGTAGTTATGCTGGGTTAGTGGTAGCTGTACTTATCCTAGCTGGTCTGCTCTATGGCATTTTTCTAAACGGTCAACTTAGTGGATATTCCACCGATAAAATACGAGGAAGAGATTCCATTGCTTTAAATACAGAAATTGCAAATAAATATGCAGGTTCTTTATCCGATGATAAAATTGAATCGATTATTACGCAATCTGTAGAGAATAATGCTAAAAATACGAAATCAGGCTTTTTTGATATATTTTCATGGTATGTCTCAAAAGAATTTATACTTAATAATTCTTCTTATGACCGTGAATTGGAGAATTACAAAAAAAATGGAAGTTTCGACATTAAAAATGTGAAGTTAAAAAAAGTTGACGACTTAGGCCTAACGGTACCTTTGGATTCTATTAAATTAGGAAATTTTGCATCATGGAATCAGCTTTTTCAACTGTTGAGTGCGACTTTTATGTTAATTGGAATATTACTTATCTATATTTTATCTCCTGTATTTTCAGGAGATAAAATGAATGGGATTCTTCCGCTATTATTGACAACTAAATTTGGTAGGACTAAATTAACTTACTCCAAGGTAGGAGCAACGTTTTTAATTTTTTTGTCAAGCTTCATTTTAATTCATGGGCTTATATTTGCATTTTTTGCTTACTATTTTGGCCTAAGTGGTTGGGATACGAGTATTCAAATGAATTTTTATTGGAATTTGTATAGCTTACCTCTCTCATTGAATTTTATTCAATTGTATCTAGTTGTTCTAGTATATCATTTTATTGCTTTACTACTCGTAAGTTCGACAACGTCCTTTATCTCTTATTTCACTAAAAGTACATTTACAACTCTATCATTATCACTGGGCGTATTCTTTTTACCACAGTTATTGTTGCAGATATTCAAAGGTGGAATTGTAAATAAGCTATTAACTTTTTGTCCTATATCAAATATTAATACTGAGTCAATGTTACTTAAATTATCGGATTCAGAAACATTTCTTTTTTCAAATTTTTATTTAAATTTTTTCCTGATATTATCTTTGATGATATTTCTAACTATATTGTTTAATGCTATCATTATCAAAAAACAAAAAATACGGATTAATCTGTGAGGTGACGAAGATAATGAAACTATTTTTCAGGTTTATTATTTCTAAGTGGAAGAATATATTTCCTCATATTCTGCTCAATATTTTGAGAGAGTTTTTGCTGAAAAAGAGTGTAAAAGAAAGTCTGGCTATGATAGTTTTTGATCACTCTAGAACTAGCTATAAAACTAGACAGCAGAGAGATGTAGTCTTGATTGACTGTTGATTTTGTCTCAGATAGCCGATTTAGTTTTTTTGGAGCCAATTCCACTGCATAGAGCTGGAATGGCATAGAAAATGATGAAAATGGCTCCTAGCCAGAAGTTTGTCAATAAAGGATAAACGATAGAGATGCAGGTGAAACCAAGAGAACCAATGATAATCAAAGTGGATTCTACATAATTTTCTTCTATCTGTTTCACATCATTTTCCAAGTCAGAAAGAATATCTTCATTTGCCAGTTGATTTTCATACAAAAAAGTAGCAAACATCTTTCCTTTTATATTTGCATTGAAATCTGCAATGACTTTTGCATAGAAATAGCGTTTGCCTGCCAAACCTAAGACAATCAGCATATTTCCAAGAATTCCCAACATCAAGATTTGCCAGAGAATTCTTAAATTTTTCGTTTGAAAATTATCAATAATCATCCGAACGAGCGTTGGGTTTAAAACTGAATCAATCCATGTCAGCACGATAAACAGAAAGTAAATCGCTAGTAGTTTTTTGAAATAAATCGTTTCAGCATATTTGATAAGTCCTATCTAAAATACGAATATTTAAAAACTCTCAAAAAGCCGTTTGAGAGTTTTTAAGCGCGCCGTAGCAGTTTTTTAACCAAACTGAGAATTTTAAATTTTAATGGCTGTGGATAATAGTGGAAAGTGCCCATTTTACGAACAATGTAACCATTGAAGTTTTGTTTGAAACGGAGAACGCCGTCAGACCCGTCGAAAATTCCTGTAATGCCAAGAAAATTGTAAAAAGGAATGTTTCGCTTGAGAGCTTCTTTCATGACATATTCTTGGAGAAGTGCTGGGGCGTAGAATTTGTTAAATTCAGGATAGGAACCACTAAAGAGGTAGGTCGCTTCTTGTGGTGTATAGAGGAAGAGGCTGCCAGCAAGCACTTGGTCTTCCATTCCATATTTATCTATCAATTCTTGTGCTTCGGCCTTACGTGTTTCAAAGCTTTCAAATTGGCTAGATAATTCACGCAGTTGATTGTGCTTTTTCTCCGACTGAGGATTTTTTTCTAAATCCGCTTCTAATTTTTGAATTTTTTGTCTGAGTTTTTTTTGATCATTTTGCAGATGTTGCAGATAATCTTGAAAATTAAGCGTTGCAATCATAAAGTCTGCTTGATTGCCAAAAGCATCGTAGAAATCTTGGTAATAATCCAAAGGTTTGTCACTATATTCACGGCGCTCGGAAGTGGCAGAAGTGATTTCCTTGAAAATATTTAATTCATCTCGCTTCAATTTTTTTAATTGAATGCCGAAAGTATTGGCTTTTTTTACAGTCGATTTACCATTTTTGCTGAAGGATTTGAGCAGATCTTTTTCAGTTAGTTCAGTCAGGTCTTTGACATAGTGCCAATCAGGTTCGCCGCCTGGATAACCTGTCTGCAAGCCATCAAATTCATAACCTAAGTCTGTCAACTCTTTTATCAATTCTGTTTTTTCGGGCGAGGTCGGCTGGCCATTGCTGTCAAATGTTTGATAAGTTTCATAAGGTTTGATAATTAGCTCTAAAGCACCATTTTCTTTGGCGTAGGTCTTGAGTTCACGGTAAAAAGCTTGCAGGTCGTGAGGATTTGTTGAAACAGGACCGCAATTGATTTCCATGTGCAGTCCGCCTGTCATGGGCATACTGTAGAGCACGGCTGAAACGGTTAATTCACCGTGTTCATCTGTGTGACCGACATATTGGCAAGTAAAACCGCGTTTCGCTAAGAGCATTTCCATTTCTACTGTTTGCATAAAAGAACGTTGAGTGCAAGACGCGCTATGGTTTACAAATTCTTCCTGACTAAGTCGTTTGAATGTCATATGATTCCTTTCTTAGTGTTTGCTGCGGAATTTCTTTCTCAAAGTATAGGCAAGGTTAGAGAGATGATAGAGTGGATTGGTTGGCAAGTTAAACTCACCGACAAACTCTTCAATGGTTGGATTGAACTTGGACTTAAAGTGATAAAGTCCGCCGTCTAGATCGTTTTCAACTCCCCCCATATTTTGCCAATCGACGCCACGTTCAAAGGCGTGCTTTGCTGTTTCATACCAAGTGAGGAGAGCTGGCTGGTAGCGGCGGTATTCTTCATCCATTCCAGCATAGATATTTTCAGAAGTGGCACCATATTCGAGAACCAAAGTTCCAGAGAGAGGAACAATAGTTGCTCCCTGTGCTATTTTTTCTGACAAGAAATCCATTTCTTCTTGCAGTCGTTTTTGTTCTTGCTTATTGTTTTCAATTTTACCAGGTTTAGTTTTTTCAGTGAATTTGCTGGCTTCTTTTTCAGCTTTGGCTTTTTGAGCTTGAAGACTTTCTAGACGCTCATTTAGGTCAATGCTTGCAAGTGTGATATAGGAATGCTCTGGGTAAGTATCAAGGAGTTTTTGATAATAGTCCTTCCCCCGCAAGTGAATACTCTTTCGATTCTCGGTTTTTTTCATCAAAGCAGAGAAATCATCCAAAAGTTCTTTGCCACCAAACTGGACTTGAATGCCTTTGTTTCGTGCAGTGCGAATGGCTTGGCGTGTACTTTTTGATAAAAGTTCTTCGCTGAAATTATCCTTATAAATATTTGCTTGAAAACGTGGCTGAATCGTTTCATCAAGTGATTCTGTTCGCCCCACCCAAATAGCTCCCGCTTTCTGGAGATTTTGAATCACGTCAAGTGTTTCTTGCTGTTCTTTTCTGTTTTCTCCAATTTGAGCCTGCACGAGGAAAAGACTCGGATCAAACTTGATAAAAAGAGCTTTTTTAGTTTTAGCAAATTGTTTCAAGGAAGTCAGGACAAATTGCAGTAATTCTTGATTCTGATAATCCATAATAGGACCGCGAGGAATATAAAGCATAGTCATACCGAGCGGCAAAGGCTTGATGAGAATACTAGCAGAAGCCACTAATTGGTTATTTTTGTAAAAGCCAATTCGTTCATTGTCCCAATTATCTTTGACCTTTGCCCAAGAAGCACTTTGAAGCAAGTTGGTTTGAGAACTTTTCTTAACAAAATCATCGTGTTCTTGAGCAGATATTCCTATTTTATAAGTGTACATTAGTTTAAAACCCACTCTCTAATAGCGTATGCAACGCCGGATTCATCGTTTGATTTGGTGATATATTTGGCAATTTTCTTCAACTCGTCAGTCCCATTTTCCATTACAACAGGATTTCCCACAACTTCTAGCATCGCACGGTCATTTTCTTCATCACCAATTGCCATGGTTTCCTCTTTTGTCAATCCTAATTTTTCCGCTAGATGCACGACTGCAGCCCCTTTATTGACGGATTTTTTGACAATTTCTAAGTAAAAAGGTGCAGATTTTACGAGTGTATACTTGTCGTACAATTCTTTTGGAAGTTTGGCGATTGCTTGATCCAAAATTTCTGGTTCATCAATATACATGATTTTGACGATTTCTTTATCTACCATTTCTTCTGGGGTGCGGTAATAGACTGGCATATTGACCAGTCCGGCCTCGTAAACGGTATATTTTCCAATGTTACGGTTAGCAGTATAAATACCGTCCTTGGTGATAGCGTGCATGTGAACCCCTAATTTGCGACTGAGACATTCAATATCCAAATAATCATCGTAGGTTAGAGTTTCTTTGATATATTCTTCCCCTGTAACTGTATCTTGAACCAGCCCGCCATTGAAGGTAATGACATAATTACCTGGCTCGTTTAGGTGTAACTCTTCAAGCAAATTTCTCACTCCTGGAATGGGGCGTCCAGTTGCAATGACAATCTTTACTCCAGCAGCTTTGGCATCTTGTACAGCAGAAAAAACTTCTGGTGTGACTTCTCTTTTGGTGTTTAATAAGGTTCCGTCAATATCAACGGCAACTAGTTTAATACTCATGTTCGTGTGCTTCTCCATATATAAATTGGTCGTTTTTGATATACGACAAGAAAGTTTTACTATTTTCACTAAAAAGTCCAGCTTCTTTCAGCATTTCTTTTGGGAAATAGAAACGGTTGTCGCCGTGCCTTGTGCCTGCTAATGTTTCGACGATAGGGGATAAAGTGGACAACTCCGCGAGACTGCCATCCTTTTGGATAATTTCAATCTGAGTGCGTGGTTTTTCGACATCTGGACGATAAAAATCATAAGGTAGATCAAAATTGCGGTGAATAGCGGTATAGTAGTCAGGATCAAAACCGACTTCTGCAACCAAATCCCGCATAACATTCAGATTTTTTTCATTTTCCTTTGAAAAAATAATGGATTTAAAGACTTTGCGGTTGATGAAACGCTGTGCCAAGTCAGACAAAATCGTATCAGGGCTTGTCATCCAGACCTGAAAATAAGTATTCATCACGCCGTCATCCAGTGCTAAATAATCTTTCAAGGTCACTCGCTTTTCAAAGAAAGGAATGAGGTTGGGAGAAGAGAGTGCAAAATAGTCTTTCTGCTTTTCGTAGAGAAATTTAGCTCGCTTGAGCAAGTTTTGCAAGAGCACTTCCATTGCCCGACTAGCAGGATGAAAATAAACCTGCATATACATCTGGTAGCGACTAACGACATAGTCTTCCACGGCATGCATGCCGTTGCGCTTAAAAGCAATGCCATTTTCAACAGGACAAATAACGCGCAAAATCCGTGTTAAATCAAATTGTCCATAAGAAGCGCCTGTATAGTAGGAGTCTCGCAAGAGATAATCCATGCGATCGACATCAATCTGACTGGAAATAAGTTGCACCACCTGTTTGTTTGGATAGGTGTGGTTGATAACGCTGGCTACTTTTTCCGGAAAATCAGGCGAAACTTGAACCAGAACTTTGTTAATCTCAGTCTCTGGATTGGTGATAATCTGGCGTGTAATTTCCTCGTGGTCGGTATCAAAGAGACGCTCGAAAGTATGTGAATAAGCGCCGTGACCGACATCGTGCAAGAGGGCTGTTGCCATGACAAGTAAGCTTTCATGACAATCCCAAACCTCTGGATATTTTTCGTCAAAGATTTTTGTAATTCGTCTTGAAATTTCATATGCTCCGAGGCAATGCGAAAAACGGCTGTGCTCGCCTCCGTGAAAAGTATAGCCGGAAGTTCCTAACTGTTTAATGCGGCGCAGTCGTTGAAATTCTTTGGTGTTTATTAAATCATAGATGACTTGGTGATCCACATGAATGTAATTGTGGACGGGATCACGAAATACTTTTTCAATCATGGCTCTATTATACCACATCTCGTCTAGCAGTCCAAATAACAAAGTAATCTATAACCTCTGAAAATAGCGATTCAAACTTGCTGTTTTAATTCAAAAATTCTCCCATTCAGAGCTATGGTAAAATAAAAGTATAAGAAAAAATGGGAGAAATATTTTTGATTTTCTGCTAAAATGAAAAAAGAAATAGGAAGACGAGGAAATTTGAAGAGTGAAAATTAGAATCCAAAATCGAATTCAAATGGATGAGCAAGTGGAACAAATTGACCAAAGTTACGATGTAGATTGGACTCAAAAGGGCGCTTATCATTATTTATTGTTTAAAAATGAAGAAGGAGAGAAGGTTGTGCTGAAGTTTCATGATGAAGAACTAGTCATGACACGCTTCTCTACTCATAAATCTTTGATGCGGTTTATCAAAGGAGGAGAAGCCTTGATTGGAATTCCCACACCGGTCGGCATACAGCAATTTATCACAAAAACAAGTCATTACCAGGTTGATTTGAAAAAGCAGACACTTGAACTGCATTATCAATTGAGAACACCTGATGGCGGTCGAGCTTTTGCGGATTATCAAATGGAAATTTCGTGGAGGTAGAAAGTGATGGGAAGAATCCTTTTTAGTTTAGTAATAGCGGCTATTTTTATTCTCAGCAGATTTATTTGGTTTTTTATAACAAGACAAAGCTTAATATGTTCTTTGACCTAACAGGGACACTTGTCATAGCGATTATTTTATTTATTGCGTCTTATTCTTTGTTGGGTAAAATAGATAGAAATTGAACTTTTTTTGCTTGAAAAAATTGAAGAATTTGATATAATAAAAACACTCAAGGGAGTAGCTAGCGGGATATCCGTTACAAGGTCGTCAATACGAAAGCAATTTCCGGCCTTGTATGAAACAGCGAGACTTGTTGCAATAAACAGGTCTCTTTTTGTTTGTCAAAAAGGGATCAAAGGAGGAAATATTTTGTCAAAAGAACAAAAACGCCAAGCGTTTTATACGCAAGGTTCGGAGGAAGTTTTAAAAAATTTAGAAACTTCTGAGCAAGGTTTATCAAGCAATGAAGCCGCTAAGCGTTTAGACGAATACGGACGCAATGAACTGGATGAGGGAGAGAAAAAATCCCTTCTGATGAAATTCGTTGAGCAATTTAAGGATTTGATGATTCTTATTTTGCTGATTGCGGCTATTCTTTCGGTTGTGACTTCAGGTGGTGAAGATATTGCAGATGCGATTATTATCCTAGCTGTGGTCATTATTAATGCCATTTTTGGAGTTTACCAAGAAGGTAAGGCAGAAGAAGCAATTGAAGCACTCAAATCTATGTCTAGCCCAGCTGCGCGTGCGCTGCGTGACGGGCATGTGACAGAAGTAGACTCAAAAGAATTGGTCCCTGGAGACATCGTTATGCTGGAAGCAGGTGATGTGGTACCTGCTGACATGCGTCTTTTAGAAGCAAATTCTTTAAAAATTGAAGAAGCGGCTCTGACTGGCGAATCCGTTCCAGTTGAAAAACATCTGACTGTTGATGTAGCTGCTGATGCAGGTATTGGCGACCGTATCAATATGGCATTCCAAAATTCAAACGTTACGTATGGACGTGGAATGGGTGTCGTTGTCAATACAGGTATGTTTACAGAAGTCGGTCATATTGCTGGTATGCTCCAAAATGCTGATGAAACAGATACTCCACTCAAGCAAAATCTAAATGGTCTTTCAAAAGTGCTGACCTATGCGATTTTAATCATTGCAGCAATCACTTTTGTGGTCGGCGTATTTGTTCAAGGAAAAGACCCGCTGGGCGAATTGATGACATCAGTCGCACTTGCTGTGGCAGCAATTCCAGAAGGACTTCCTGCTATTGTGACCATTGTCTTGGCACTTGGCACACAAGTTTTGGCGAAGAGAAATTCCATTGTCAGAAAGCTTCCTGCAGTTGAGACGCTTGGCTCTACTGAAATTATTGCTTCTGATAAGACGGGAACCTTGACCATGAACAAGATGACGGTTGAAAAAGTCTTTTATGACGGCAGTTTGCATGAAGCAAAACAAGATATTGACCTCGGACTTGACTTGCCATTGTTACGCTCGGTTGTCCTTGCTAATGATACTAAAATCGATCAAGATGGAAAACTCATTGGAGATCCAACGGAAACAGCTTTTGTTCAGTATGCACTTGATAAAGGGTATGATGTCAAGGCCTTTTTGCAACAGTATCCTCGTGTAGCAGAGTTGCCGTTCGATTCTGAACGTAAGCTCATGTCAACCATTCATCCTTTGCCAGATGGTAAATTCTTGGTTGCTGTAAAAGGTGCGCCAGATCAACTTTTAAAACGTTGTGTGGCTCGTGACAAGGCAGGCGATATTGCGCCGATTGATGAGGCAACGACTCAGTTAATTAAGGAAAATAACTCAGGTATGGCTCATCAGGCTCTGCGTGTGTTAGCTGGTGCCTACAAAATTATTGATGAAATTCCAGAAAACTTAACGTCTGAAAATCTTGAAAATGATTTAATATTCACAGGTATGATTGGAATGATTGATCCTGAACGACCAGAAGCTGCTGAAGCTGTTCGAGTGGCTAAAGAAGCGGGTATCCGTCCGATTATGATTACGGGTGATCACCAAGACACAGCGGAAGCTATTGCTAAACGCCTTGGAATTATCAATGATGATAGTAAAGACCATGTCATGACTGGTGCTGAGCTTAATGAATTGTCAGATGAAGAGTTTGAAAAAGTTGTTTGTCAATATTCTGTCTATGCGCGTGTATCTCCTGAGCATAAGGTGCGGATTGTCAAAGCATGGCAACATCAAGGCAAGGTTGTTGCTATGACAGGTGACGGTGTAAATGATGCACCAGCTTTGAAGACAGCCGACATCGGTATCGGAATGGGGATTACAGGGACAGAAGTTTCGAAAGGTGCTTCTGACATGATTCTGGCTGATGATAATTTTGCAACGATTATCGTGGCTGTTGAGGAAGGACGGAAAGTCTTCTCTAACATTCAAAAGACCATTCAATATTTGCTTTCAGCCAATACAGCAGAAGTGTTGACGATTTTCCTTGCAACTCTTTTTGGCTGGGATGTGCTGCAGCCGGTTCATCTTCTCTGGATTAACCTTGTGACAGATACTTTCCCAGCTATTGCACTAGGGGTTGAGCCAGCTGAGCCGGGTGTGATGACGCATAAACCGCGTGGTCGTAAGTCTAGCTTTTTCTCAGGTGGTGTCATGAGTTCGATTATTTATCAAGGGCTTTTGCAAGGTGCTTTGGTACTCGGTGTTTATGCTTATGCTTTGATGAATCCAGTTCATGTTGGTGACATGAGAGCTATTCATGCGGATGCGTTGACCATGTCCTTTGCAACGCTTGGACTAATCCAGCTTTTCCATGCCTTTAATGTGAAATCTGTTTATCAATCACTTCTAACAGTTGGGCCATTCAAATCTAAAACTTTCAACTGGTCTATTCTTGTTTCATTCATTTTATTGGCTTCTACCATTTTGGTTGAGCCACTAGAAGGAATTTTCCATGTAACAAAATTAGACCTCTCACAATGGGCAGCCGTTCTCATTGGAAGTTTCTCCATGATTATCATCGTAGAAATTGTTAAATTTGTTCAACGTAAATTAGGCATGGATAAAAATGCCATTTAAGACAGAAAAGTCATCTTCGGGTGGCTTTTTTAATTGTCAAACTATAATAAAAAATTGCCGTGAATACGACAATTTTAAGTCCTTATTACAAGCCATAAATACGAACATCTGGATCTTGTTTCCAAAGTGGTTGAAGTCCAACAAAAACATCATTTTTGAACATATCACTTTGTAGATAATTTTGAGCGTGCTCAACAGAGTCAAAACCATGTAAAACTTGCACATCTTCTGTGCGAATAAGTAAGTTCTTGCTCACAGCCCCTTCGATAGTATCTAGAAATGGCTTGCGATAGTCATTATAAACTTTCGCTACGGCAGGACGACTTTCATCCGGAATATCTAGAGTGATTTGTAAATATGCTTTAACTTGAGACATAGTATTAAGTTCCCTTTCCTTTTATTTGAATTTATTATAAAATAGTGCTATTTTAAATGCAATATGTTACCAAATTAGTGAGTAACTAACTATAAGCAGAAATGCTAGATATTACAGATACTGTTCTCTCTAGAACTTTGAAAGAATTGATGCAAAATAATATGGTAGAAAGACGACAATATAATGAAATCCCTATGCGTGTTACTTATCAGTTAATAGAAAAAGCAGAGTCTGTGATACCAATTTTTGAAACGATATGTCAATGGTCAAAAAAGTATTTAGCACCTGATGATATTAATAATAGTATTTGTGGACAGTTTCCTAAACAGGATGGTGAGTTTTTCATCTTAGCCGAGGAATAAAATGGTAAGAATAAAAGATAGTTTACAGCAGAAGTTACTTGATCATCAAGTGCGTTATGAAAGGGAAGAAATTCTTTGGATGTTAGATTATATCGGTCATCCTGATTATAAAATACGAGATGAGTTAATTTTTGTTACTCTAGCTAGAGCCATACAAAAGCAACTATTTACAAAGGAACAGTTTGATTTTGTAGCGATTGAGGCTCTAAAACGACAGGGACTCTTGTATAAAAAAGAAGAGGTTGGTCAAGCGACTCTAACTCGATCTTTCACGGCTTTATTATTCGTTAATTTGCTACATGCGGATGCTAAGAAAAATTCACTTTATTTTAAAAGGCTCTCTAGTCAGCAAAGAATGGCTCTATTTGAACAAGGACTGTCTTATTTGTTGTACGAAAATGATAGGATTGGTTATTCTGAAGAATATGGTTGGGTGCATGCCTTTGCTCATGGCGCAGATCTTTTAGTTGAGATTATTTGTCACCCAGATTTTCCTATAATACGAGTAAATGAAGTTCTTCAAGTACTAGAAAAGATTTTTAAAAGAGTGAATTGGCGCTTTATCAGCGATGAGGACTGGCGTTTGGCACGGGTCATCTATCAGGCTATTTTAAATGAGAGACTCTCACAAACCAGAGTTGCAACTTGGTTAGCTTCACTTGATTTTCCACTAGAAAAACCAGTAGACTTTTTGCAATTTTCTAATGCTCGTTCATGCTTGTTAGAAGTTTATCTTCAGTTAGACAAAGAAAAAGCTCTCTCAGACGAGCTAAGAGAAGCTATTCAGTTGTTTTCGTACTAAATATCAAAAATGATAAGTGCATCTTCTAGTTCTTTTTGGAGGTGCTTTTTCTTATATGATTGGAAAAGAGATAAGTCTTTTACTGCATTATAGCGTTTGTGGAGACGGTACATTTGAGATATTTTGTATTGAGGATAATCCTCGAAGAATTGTTGGGTCAACTGCCATTCGCGGATGTAACCAAGAGGTCTTGTATGATAGCAGACACTGTCAATCATTCGAGCGGAGTGGCGGTGGTGAAGATGACCAAAGACAACACCTTTCACACCATATTTGACAAAGAGCTCATGAAAGGTCTGATTACCCAGAAAAGTATTAAAGCGCTGAAAATAAGGGTGATTGTAAAGAAAATCTTTGTGAGGAACAAAATGCATAGCTAGGATAATAGGATCATTCAGAGAAGTCAAAATTCTCTCAAGTTGTTCTAGGGTCTGTTGAGTGAGTATAGGGTCATCAGTGTTGCGGTTCAATCGTCTATCAAACCAGAAAAATTGCTTGGTTCGTTTGTGTTCTTCAGGTGTTTTTTCGGGGACGAAGCCATAGTCATACCAACCTGCTAGGCTAATAAACTGAGTCTGTCCAAATGATTGTACATTGAAATTGTGCTGTTGAATGTCGTCTTCAGTCATTCCTAGCATGTCATGATTGCCTAAATTGTAAGAAACGGAGAAGGATTTTTTGAGCTTTTGTAAAAAAGGCAAACTAATGTGTTCAAAATCATTAGACAGATCCCCTGCAAAGTGAATGTGGTCAACTTTTTTCTTTTTTAGTAAATCAATCAAAATGGTGATGTCTTCATCGGTAAATTGGTTTGAATCCAAATGAAGATCGCTCATAAATGCTAAATTTGTCATGCTCCTAGTGTAGCATATTTGAGGGACGATGAAAGAAATAAATTTTTCATCAAAAATCATAGGAAAGTTTAAGTCTTTTGGTGTAAAATAGAAGTAAGTGGAGGTCTACGAATGATAAAATTAGTAGCATTTGACATGGACGGTACATTTCTGCGCTCAGACAATACCTATGATGTGGAGCGCTTTGAGAAAATTTATCGACCATTGCAAGAAAAAGATATAAAAGTGGTCGTCATTTCAGGCAATCAATATGCCCAACTGGCTTCATTTTTTCCAAAACACCAGTCTGAATTGATAATCGTTTCAGAAAATGGAGCACTAATTTTTGAAGGTGATAAGCTATTACGAGAAGCAAAAATTGCTAGAACAGAGATTGAAAAAGTTTTAGATGTGCTTGTGTCAGAAGACTTAGAAAATGCAACAACTCTTTGCGGACTTCATTCTACTTATTTGCTCAAGTCAGCACCCAAACAGTACAAAGAAGAAATTGCAATTTATTACCATACTTTGAAAGAAATCTCTAATTTTCAGGATTTACCAGAAGATGATTTTGTCAAGTTAGCTTTATTGGTGCCAGAAGAAAAAACAGATCAACTCCTTGAAAAGCTAAATCAAGTTACTGGTCAACTCGTTCAGGCAGTTTCAAGTGGACATGGTTCGATTGATATCATCCAAAGAGGTGTTCATAAAGGCTCTGCTCTTGAATTCCTTAGTCAGCATTTTGGTATTGCACTACAGGAGATGATGGCTTTTGGGGACGGTGGAAATGACCTAGAAATGCTAGCTTATGTGGGTCACAGCTATGCGATGGCAATGCTCCTGAAAAGGTCAAGAAAACAGCAAAGTATCAAGCGCCAAGCAATCAAGAATCAGGCGTTTTAGAAGTTCTTGAACAAGAGATTGTAACATAACTCATTACATACGCATCATTTTGGTATATCTATCCTCTTAATATTTTTAGCCAGACGGCAACCTATCTAACAATCATGTAACAAAGAACGAAATTTCTTGATTCAGAATTAGAAATTTTATACAATAACTATTATTGGACTCTATCAGAAATTAGAAAAAAATACTGACTTGTGATATAATAAAACGATATGTGAAAAGAGGTAAGTATGGATATTTCAGAAATTCGTCAAAAAATTGACGCAAATCGTGAAAAATTAGCTTCTTTCAGGGGGTCTCTTTGACTTAGAAGGTCTGGAAGAAGAAATTGCAATCTTAGAAAATAAGATGACAGAACCTGATTTTTGGGATGATAATATTGCAGCGCAAAAAACATCTCAAGAATTAAACGAACTTAAGCAAACCTATGATAACTTCCAGCAAATGACTGATTTATTTGATGAATCAGAGATTTTGCTTGATTTTCTAGCGGAGGATGATTCTGTACAGGAAGAGTTGGAAGAAAAATTAGCAGAGTTGGAAACAAAAATGACCGGCTATGAAATGACACTCCTCTTGTCGGAACCTTATGATAATAACAATGCTATCCTTGAAATTCATCCAGGCTCTGGTGGAACAGAAGCCCAAGACTGGGGGGATATGTTGCTGCGGATGTATACACGCTTTGGCAATGCTCATGGTTTCAAGGTTGAAGTATTGGATTATCAAGCGGGAGATGAAGCAGGAATTAAATCTGTTACCTTGTCTTTTGAGGGTCCTCATGCCTATGGTTTGTTGAAGTCTGAAATGGGAGTTCATCGATTGGTACGCATTTCGCCATTTGACTCAGCTAAACGTCGTCACACTTCTTTTACTTCAGTGGAAGTCATGCCGGAGTTGGATGACACGATTGAAATTGAGGTGCGAGACGAAGACATCAAGATGGACACTTTCCGTTCCGGTGGTGCTGGCGGGCAAAATGTCAACAAAGTTTCAACCGGTGTTCGTTTAACCCACATACCAACGGGAATTGTGACACAATCCACTGTTGACCGCACACAATATGGAAACCGTGATCGGGCAATGAAATTGCTTCAAGCGAAACTCTACCAAATGGAGCAAGAAAAGAAAGCAGCTGAAGTGGATTCCTTAAAGGGAGACAAAAAAGAAATTTCTTGGGGAAGTCAAATCCGCTCTTATGTCTTTACTCCTTACACGATGGTCAAAGATCATCGGACAGGCTTTGAAGTCGCACAGGTCGACAAAGTCATGGACGGAGATATTGATGGCTTCATCGATGCCTACTTGAAATGGCGGTTAAACTAAACATTAAATTTACGAGAGTGGTGCAGACAATTGTAATTGCAATGCAATCATAGTTTCCTCTCCCACTCCCTCAACTATCTTACGAAAGGAACTCTTAACAATAAATGTCAATTATTGAAATGAGAGATGTTGTCAAAAAGTATGACAACGGGACAACAGCCCTGCGTGGTGTGTCCATTGAAGTAGAGCCAGGAGAATTCACCTATATTGTAGGTCCTTCTGGAGCAGGGAAATCAACTTTTATTCGATTATTGTATCGTGAAGTGAAAGTTGATAAGGGAAGTCTGCAAGTTGCTGGCTTTAATCTTGCTAAAATTAAAAAACGCGATATTCCAATGTTGCGTCGTAATGTTGGCGTCGTTTTCCAAGACTATAAGTTGCTACCCAAAAAGACAGTCTATGAAAATATCGCCTACGCTATGGAAGTTATTGGAGAACGCCGTCGGAATATCAAAAAGCGCGTTATGGAAGTGTTGGATTTGGTTGGTTTAAAACACAAAGTCCGTTCATTTCCAAATGAACTCTCAGGAGGGGAGCAGCAGCGAATTGCCATTGCTCGTGCGATTGTGAACAATCCTAAAGTTTTGATTGCCGATGAGCCGACAGGAAATTTGGACCCAGATAATTCGTGGGAAATCATGAATCTACTGGAGCGAATTAACCTTCAAGGAACAACTGTTTTAATGGCCACTCATAATAGCCAAATTGTAAATACTTTGCGTCACCGCGTTATTGCCATCGAAAATGGTCGTGTGGTGCGTGATGAAGCAAAAGGAGAGTACGGATACGATGAATAGTAGATTTTTAAGTCACCTGCTTGAATCGCTCAAAAGTTTGAAGCGAAATGGTTGGATGACAGTTGCTGCAGTCAGCTCCGTGATGATTACACTAGGGTTAGTCGCAATCTTTGTGTCAGTCATTTTAAACACGGCGAAGCTAGCAACAGATATTGAAAATAATGTGCGGGTTATGGTCTATATGCGACCAGATACAGCGGACAATGAAGAGACTATTACAAAAGAAGGTCAAACAGTCAAAAATGAGGACTACCATAAGGTATATGATGCCCTCAACAAAATGTCAAATGTGAAATCAGTAACATTTTCTAGCAAGCAAGAACAATTAAAGAAACTAACAGAAGTCATGGGTAAAGATTGGAAACTCTTTGAAGGAGATGCCAATCCCCTGCATGACGCTTATATTGTTGATACAACCGACCCCAAATACGTCACCTCTGTCGCAAACAATGCGAAGAAAGTGGAAGGGGTTTCTGAAGTAGAATACGGTGGAGCCAATACAAAACGTATTTTTGCGTTAGCTAATTTTATTCGTACATGGGGAATTGTAGGAGCGCTCCTCTTAGTCTTTATTGCTGTTTTCTTGATTTCAAATACTATTCGGATTACGATTATTTCACGTAGTCGTGAAATTCAAATTATGCGTCTGGTGGGAGCAAAAAACAGTTACATTCGAGGTCCGTTCTTGTTAGAAGGAGCTTGGATTGGCTTGCTTGGGGCAGTTGTTCCAGCTGGCTTGGTCTATTTTATTTACGAAATGGCCTATAAGTCATTTAATCCATCTCTTGCTAGTCAAAATCTTTCCATGATTGTACCAAAAACCTTTATTCCATTGATGATTTCCTTCCTTTTTGTAGTAGGAATTATCATCGGAGCATTTGGCTCGGTTCTCTCAATGAGACGATTCTTGAAAATTTAAAAAAGAAGTGATAATAAAAACCCTATTGAACCCTGACCCGAAAGTTAGACAGAAAAATCTAACTTTTGAGATGCAGTTCATTTAGGGCTTTTTTAATGCAAAAATGGATTAAACATTTTTTCATGGACAATGGTGGTTTGAGAACCATGCCCAGGATAAACGTCATAATCAGGCAAGGTCAGTAATTCGTTTTTGATGCTAGAAATGAGTTGTGCCATATTTCCAGTATAGAGGTCCGTTCGACCAATTGATTCGCAGAATAAAGCATCGCCAGTTAAAATAAAGTGCTCGTTAGGAAAGATGATTGAAACACCACCGATTGAATGTCCTGGTGTTGGTACGACGTAAAAATAAAAATCATCTAGACTGTAAGGACTATGATAGTCAAAAAAGACATCGGCAGGCTGGAGAATGATGTTATCAATATCTTGGTGGCGAGCTAGTCCAGATAGATTATACTCCGGAGTGTAAAGCCAAGTTGCTTCACTTTCAGAGACATAGACAGGTGGATGTCCAAAATGTTGACGAACTAAATCAACACTCATAATATGATCGTAATGAGTATGGGTCAGCAAAATAGCTGTAATTGGCTTATTGATTTCTTGGATTTTTGCTACAATTTTATCCCAGTCACTACCTGGATCAACTACGATAAGATGATGCTCATTTTCTAAATAATAAGTATTTTCGTATGCTTGAGCGTTTAAAGTTTTATGAATCGTTATCATGAGAACTCCTTTCACTTCATAGTTTAGCAAAAAATATGAAAAATGACATAAAAGAAATATCAAGCTATTTGTCAAGGGAAAATAAGGCATAAAACGTGATACGAAATAGTTGGATTTATGGTATAATTTTTCTAATATGACACAAGAAAAAAGAAAATATGCTGTGGTAGATTTAGAGGCAACGAGTGCCAGCAGCAACGCCAAGATTATTCAAGTCGGGATTGTGCTGATTGAAAATGGTCAGATTGTTAAAACTTATGAAACCGATGTGAATCCTCATGAGAAGCTGGATTCTCATATTTGCCAATTAACAGGATTGACAGACAAGCGATTGAGAAGGGCGCCAGACTTTTCTCAAGTAGCTCGTGAGATTTATGAGTTGATTGAGGATGCCATTTTTGTGGCTCATAATGTGAAATTTGATGCTAATTTATTAGCAGAAGCCCTCTTTTGGGAAGGATTTGAATTAGTGACTCCGAGGGTAGATACAGTAGAGCTTGCGCAAGTCTTTTTCCCAACGTTTGAAAAATACAATCTAGGAATATTATGTGAACAGTTAGACATTCCTTTGAAACATGCGCATACAGCGCTTGCAGATGCCTCAGCAACGGCTACATTATTTTTAAAAATACAAGAAAAAATCCAAAAACTTCCGAAAGAATTAGTGGAATATTTGTTGAAATTTTCGGATAGTTTGATTTACGAATCATGCTTAGCAATAGAAGATGCTTTTAACCAAATGTCGGACATAACTTGCCACGATTTGATGAAGTGGCAGGGGATTTTTCTTAGAAAAAGTAAAAAAATTAAAAAAGCGAGAAAACTATCCAAAAATTTCCAACACAACATCAATTTACTGGATTTAGAGGAGCGAAAAGAACAAGATGAGTTTGCGCATGATGTAGAACGAGCTTTAAAAAGTCAGCAGCCAAGTTTTTTACAAGCTCAGACAGGTTTAGGCAAGACCTATGGTTACTTGCTTCCGGCTTTGGTTCAAACGAGCAAGCAAATTTTGGTAACGGTTCCTACGAAAGTGTTGCAGGATCAGATTGTAGCAAATGAAGGACAGAACTTAGAACAAATTTTTCATATTTCTCTTCATAGCTTAAAAAGTCCTGCCAATTATTTGAAACTTGACTTCTTTTATGATAGTTTGCAACAAGTAGATGATAATCGTCTGGTCAATCGTTGCAAAATGTTACTTTTAGTTTGGCTCACAGAAACAGAATCTGGTGATTTGGATGAAATTGGTCAACGACATCGCTATCAGACCTACTTTCAACAGGTGCTTCATGATGGAAAATTGAGCAAAAAATCCCTCTTTTATGGTGCAGATTTTTGGCAAAAAGGTCAAGAAAAGTCCAAACGCAGTCGTGTATTAGTGACCAATCATGCTTATTTTTTGACGCGGCTAGAAGATGATAAATCTATAGTGGAGAATCGACTTTTGATTGTAGATGAAGCTCAGAAGTTGTTTTTAGCTTTGGAAAATCTCTCTCGAAAATTGCTCAATATGACAAAATGCTTGCAGCAGATTCAATCAGAACTTGAAACAACAGATACCATTTTGCAACATCGGTTAATAGAGGACATTCAATTTGAATTGACTCATGCGATGGAACAATTCCAACGTTACAAGAAAAATGAGCTAACGAAAGAAACCTGTTCCAAACTCCGACAAGATTTATCAGAGTTAGATCAAAGCTCTCTTTCTGACTTACGCACTATTTTTGCCACAAAATATGACCAGTTCTGGTTAAAAGAAGAGCAATTTGATGACTATCGAGTAACGATGTTGGAAGCTGCTTGCCTAGAAGTGCTAGATTTTAGAGCCTTGCTACCTGAAGAAGTGCAAGTCTTGTTCGTTTCAGCCACGCTTGAAATCAGTAAAAAAGTGCATTTAGCGCATTTACTTGGTTTTGAACATGCACCATTTTATCAGTTACCACAAAAGCAGAAACATCAGCAGAAAATATGGCTGGATAAGAATTTTCCAAATGTTGTAGACTTGGATGTGGACACTTATGCAGAATTGATTGTCAAATGGGTTCATAAATTAGCTACTCAGGAAGTTCCACTTCTCGTTTTATTTACATCGAAAGCGTTATTATTAGCTGTTTCAGAACGCTTACGCCTGCCTCACTTAGCCCAGTACAAGAATGGTGAAGCGGCTAATATTAAACGTCGTTTTGACAGAGGGGAAACGAGTATTTTACTAGGGGCTGGTAGTTTTTGGGAGGGAACGGATTTCTCCAGTCAGGAGCAAATGATTGAAGTTATTACACGGATTCCATTTGACAATCCGAGTGATTTCTTTACGCAGAAACTCAATCGCAAATTGCGGCAAGAAGGCAAGAATCCTTTTTATGATTATAGTTTACCTGTTGCGATTTTACGCCTAAAACAGGCTTTGGGACGTACAATTCGACATCAAGAGCAGCAGTCAGCAGTCGTCATTTTAGACAATCGCATGTTAACCAAACGTTACGGACGCCAAATTCAGACAGCCTTGGAAAAAATTGCTCCAATATCCGTCACAAGTATGAAAAAAATTCCAAAAGAAATCGAGCAATTTTTGAGGAAGAAATCTCCTTAACGTCAGCAGAGTAGAAGACTCAGTTAAAATGTAAACTGAGTTTTTTTGATAAAAGTACGAATTTCCTCCGCTGCTAGTTTTAAATTTTGTTATAATAGAAACACAAAGAAAGAAGGTTCGATATGTATCAAAAATATCTTTCAGGGATTGGCTTTGCTTTTGTACTAGCAGCAGTAGCTACTGTCTTGGGAAATTTCTTCCCCTTGATAGGTTCTAGTGTTTTTGCCATTCTTTTGGGAATTTTAGCTAATAATCTTTTTCAGATAAAGAAGACGTATCATGCTGGATTGGCCTATTCGGGTAAGAAATTACTACAGTATTCCATTATTTTACTGGGGTTTAGTATGTCCATTGGTCGGGTTTCTGCTACAGGCATCTCCTCTTTAAAAATTAGCATTTTAACTATACTGATTGCTTTTATTTCAGCTTATGTGGTAGGACGTCTGTTGGGAATGGGCAAAGTTCTAACCACTTTAATTGGATTTGGAACGGCTATTTGTGGTGGTTCTGCCATTGCAGCAGCTTCGCCGATTTTAGAAGCAAAAGATGAAGACATCGCTTTATCTATTTCAACAATTTTTTTCTTTAACATTTTAGCAGTTTTTATTTTCCCATTTTTGGGACATTTGATGCACATGAATGATGCGACATTTGGAACTTGGGCAGGAACAGCTATCAATGATACGTCATCTGTTGTAGCAGCGGGCTACACTTACAGTCAGTCAGCAGGAGATTTAGCAACGATTGTTAAGCTCAGTCGTGCTCTAATGATTGTACCAGCTTGTCTCATCTTTGCAGGAGTCCGATATGTACGCTCACAAAACAGTCATCAAAAAGTCGATTTAAAGAAAATTTTCCCTTGGTTTATTTTGTGGTTTGTTGTGGCGTCTATTGTTACTAGTGTTGGGATTTTTCCAAGTTCGCTCGTTCCTGCAACGAAGTTCTTGTCACAGTGGCTCATGGCAATGGCTCTTGCTGGAATTGGTGCAAGAGTATCCTTTGGGCAATTTAGAAAAGCAGGCGCAGCGCCGTTGTTGACAGGAGCATTTGCTTGGTTTGCAGTTGCTGTATCTAGCTTAATTATTCAATACTTTTTCTCGTAAAAGTGCTTTAAAAGTGACTGACATTTATTACGTATGTTGGAGGAGATATGCCTTATCAAAAACGCTCGATTGATTCACGAGTGGACTATAGTTTAATATTACCGGTATTTTGTTTGCTTTTTATTGGTGTTGTAGCCATTTATATCGCTGTTAGTCATGATTATCCAAAAAATGTTTGGCCAATTGTAGGGCAGCAGATTGCCTGGATTGCTCTAGGGACAGTTATCAGTCTGGTTATCATGCTATTCAATACAAAATTTCTTTGGCAAATCACGCCATACTTATATGTGTTCGGATTGGCATTGATGGTGCTACCACTTATTTTTTATAGTTCAGAATTAGTCGCTTCAACAGGAGCAAAAAACTGGGTGACTATAGGACATGTGACCTTGTTTCAACCATCTGAATTTATGAAAATTTCTTATATTCTGATGTTGTCACGAGTTGTTGTTAATTTTTTACAGTGCTATAAAGATAGAGAGCGAACGGTTCGATTGGACTTCTTCCTGATTTTTGAGTTAGCCCTTTATACCTTACCCGTTCTGATTTTATTGGCATTGCAGAGTGACCTAGGGACTGCATTAGTCTTTATCGCAATCTTTTCAGGAATTGTCCTCTTATCAGGTGTGTCTTGGAAAATCATTGTACCAGTTGTTTTGACCATTCTGGTTGTAGGCGGTGGCTTTTTACTTATCTTCATTTCAAAAGACGGGCGAGCTTTTTTGCACCAAATTGGGATGCCAACCTATCAGATCAACCGTATTTTGGCTTGGCTGAATCCGTTTGACTACGCTCAAACCACTACTTATCAACAGGCACAAGGTCAAATAGCAATTGGTAGTGGTGGTCTCTGGGGACAAGGGTTTAATGTATCCAATCTATTGGTTCCTGTGCGTGAAAGCGATATGATTTTTACGGTTATTGCAGAAGATTTTGGCTTTGTCGGCGCAACAGTTGTGATTGCCTTGTATTTGCTCTTGATCTATCGTATGCTAAAAATTACGCTGAAATCAAATAATCAATTTTATACATATATTTCAACTGGTTTCATCATGATGTTGCTCTTTCATATTTTTGAAAATATCGGAGCAGTGACGGGAATTTTGCCTTTGACAGGGATTCCACTTCCATTTATTTCGCAAGGGGGTTCCTCTATCATCAGTAATTTAATCGGGGTTGGACTCTTGCTTTCGATAAGCTATCAAAATAATCTCACAGATGAAAAAAAGATACGCTATCCTCAAAGACGTAAAAAAGTGGTTTTAAAACGATTAAAATAAAGGAGAAGAAAAATGATAAAAGTAGCTGTTATGTTAGCCAATGGCTTTGAAGAAATTGAAGCATTGACGGTTGTGGATGTTCTTCGCCGTGCAGGAATTCTATGTGACATGATTGGATTTGAAAAAGTGGTAACAGGTTCTCATGGTATTTCAGTTCAAGCAGATAAAGTTTGGGCTGGAAAGTTAGAGGATTATGACTTAGTGGTACTGCCGGGAGGAATGCCTGGTGCGACAAATTTGCGAGATGATGATCGTTTGATGTCAGCTCTACAAAAGATGCAAGAAGAAGGCAAGTGGATAGCAGCCATTTGCGCAGCACCAATCGCACTTAATCGGGCAGGAATTTTAAAGAACAAACAATTTACCTGTTATGATGGTATCGAGTCAGATATTGAAACTGGAACTTACATCAAACAAACTGTCGTTGTTGATGGGAAAGTGATTACCAGCCGAGGTCCCGCAACTGCTCTAACTTTTGCTTATGAGCTGGTTCATCAGTTAGGTGGAGACAGTGAGCAGCTTGCAACGGCGATGCTTTACAATGATGTCTATAGTGATTGATGTTCTATGATACTAAAACTTATTTGGAATGATCCAAGTAAGTTTTTTTATGAAAATTCATGTCTAAAATAGGCTTTCCTATCTGTTTTAACAGCCATTTTTTACAAAAATATGTTATAATAAAAGGTATGGATTATCAAGATTATATTTGGGATTTAGGGGGGACTCTCCTCAATAATTACGAGACGTCAACGGCTGCATTTGTAGAAACGTTAGCTAGTTTTGGGATTCAAGCTGCCCATGATGATGTTTACAAGGCGCTAAAGGTTTCAACTCCCTATGCAGTTGCTCAATTTGCGCCCAACATTCCTGCATTTTTACGAACTTATAAAGTGAATGAAGCAAGAGAGTTAGCTCATCCAGTATTATTTGAAGGTGCTGCAGATTTGCTCAAGAATATCGTTGCACAAGGAGGGCGTAATTTTCTGATTTCTCATCGGAATGATCAGGTTTTAGAGATTCTTGATAAAACAGGGATTTCAGGCTGCTTTACAGAAGTGGTGACTTCTAATCGTGGTTTTAAGAGAAAGCCAAATCCTGAGTCAATGCTGTATTTAAAAGATAAGTATCAGATTGAGAATGGGTTAGTCATCGGAGATCGCTCAATTGACACAGAAGCGGGTCAATCAGCTGGCTTTGCAACTTATCTCTTTGATGATATGGAAAATCTCAAGAAATTTATAAAAATATAGAAAAGGAATCGTATGTCAGAAGAAAATAAAGAACTACAAGCACAAGATTATGATGCCAGTCAAATTCAGGTTTTAGAAGGTTTGGAAGCTGTCCGAATGCGTCCAGGGATGTATATTGGCTCAACTTCAAAAGAAGGACTGCATCATCTTGTTTGGGAAATTGTAGATAACTCAATTGATGAGGCATTAGCTGGTTTTGCAACACATATTCAAGTATTTATTGAGAAAGATAATTCGATTACCGTTGTTGATGACGGTCGTGGAATCCCCGTGGATATTCAAGAAAAAACAGGTCGTCCTGCTGTGGAAACGGTCTTTACCATTCTTCACGCTGGAGGAAAGTTCGGCGGTGGCGGGTACAAGGTATCTGGAGGTTTGCATGGTGTCGGATCTTCCGTTGTTAATGCTCTTTCTACTCAGCTTGATGTTCGGGTTTACAAGAACGGTCAGATTCATTTTCAAGAATACCGTCGCGGGCACGTCGTAGCGGATCTGGAGATTATCGGCGAGACTGATCGCACAGGAACAACTGTTCATTTTACACCAGACCCAGAAATCTTCACAGAAACGGTTGAATTTGATTTTGAAAAATTAAATAAACGGGTGCAAGAACTAGCATTTTTGAATCGTGGTCTGCGAATTTCTATTACCGATAAACGCGAAGGCTTAGAACAAACAAAAGATTACCACTATGAAGGTGGGATTGCCAGCTACGTCCAGTATATCAATGAAAATAAAGATGTTATCTTTGAAAATCCAATTTATACAGACGGAGAAATGGATGATATTACTGTTGAAGTAGCTATGCAGTATACAACAGGCTATCACGAAACTGTCATGAGTTTTGCTAACAACATCCACACTCATGAAGGTGGGACTCACGAACAAGGCTTCCGTACAGCGCTCACACGTGTCATCAATGACTATGCCAAGAAAAATAAACTTTTGAAAGAAAATGAAGACAACCTGACTGGTGAAGATGTCCGTGAAGGATTAACAGCTGTTATCTCTGTAAAACATCCTAACCCACAGTTTGAAGGACAAACAAAGACGAAGCTTGGAAATAGTGAAGTTGTTAAAATTACCAATCGTCTCTTTAGCGAGGCCTTTTCGGATTTCCTTTTGGAAAATCCTGCGGTTGCTAAGAAAATCGTTGAAAAGGGAATTTTGGCGTCCAAGGCTCGGATTGCAGCTAAACGTGCACGTGAAGTGACCCGCAAGAAATCAGGTCTTGAAATTTCAAATCTACCTGGTAAATTGGCAGATTGCTCTTCTAATGATCCGCATGAAACAGAATTGTTTATCGTGGAAGGAGATTCGGCAGGTGGTTCAGCCAAGTCTGGTCGAAATCGGGAGTTTCAGGCTATTTTGCCAATTCGTGGTAAGATTTTAAATGTTGAAAAAGCCAGCATGGATAAAATTTTAGCCAATGAAGAAATTCGTAGTCTCTTTACCGCAATGGGAACAGGCTTTGGAGCGGATTTTGATGTGAGCAAGGCTCGCTATCAAAAATTAGTCATTATGACCGATGCCGATGTTGATGGTGCGCATATCCGAACCCTTCTTTTGACATTGATTTATCGTTATATGAAGCCTGTTTTAGAAGCGGGGTATGTCTATATTGCTCAACCGCCTATTTATGGTGTGAAAGTCGGCAGTGAAGTGAAAGAATACATCCAGCCCGGAGCCAATCAAGAAGAAGAGCTACAGTTGGCATTGGAGCGTTATTCTGAAGGGCGTTCTAAACCAAGTATTCAACGTTACAAAGGCTTGGGAGAAATGGACGACCACCAACTTTGGGAAACAACGATGAACCCAGAACATCGCTTAATGGCGCGTGTCTCAGTAGATGATGCAGCAGAAGCGGATAAGATTTTTGATATGCTAATGGGGGACCGTGTAGAACCTCGTCGTGAATTTATCGAAGAGAACGCCGTATATAGTACATTGGACGTTTAAAAAAATCTGAAAAAATTCACATTTACCAAGAAAATTATGATATAATAATCATGATTATTTTCAAGTAATATTTTGAAGGAGTTTTACATGTCTAACGGACTAATCATACTAATCATAGTGATAGCAGTTCTCTTGATTGTTGCTTACATAACTGCTGTCTTATTAAGAAAAAGAAATGATGCTTTACTTGCTAAGTTAGAAGATCGCAAAGAAGAACTTTATAATCTTCCTGTAAATGATGAAGTAGAAGCGGTTAAAAACATGCATTTGATTGGACAAAGTCAAGTGGCTTTTCGTGAATGGAATCAAAAATGGGTTGACCTTTCTTTAAATTCTTTTGCAGACATCGAAAACAACCTCTTTGAAACAGAAGGTTACAATAATTCGTTTCGGTTTCTAAAAGCAAAGCATGGTATTGATAAAATCGAGAGCCAAATTGACTTGATTGAAGAAGATATTACTGCTATTCGCAATGCACTTGCTGAATTAGAAAAGCAAGAATCTAAAAATAGTGGTCGTGTCTTGCATGCTTTGGATTTATTTGAAAAGTTGCAAGTGTCTGTGGCAAATGATACAGAAAGTTATGGCTCAGCACTTCCTGAGATTGAAAAACAATTAGAGAAAATTCAATCTGAATTCTCTCAATTTGTAACCTTGAATTCATCGGGAGACCCTGTTGAAGCAGCAGAAATTTTAGATAAAACAGAAGATCATATCCTTGCTTTAACGCATATTGTGGAAAAAATCCCAGAGCTTGTATCAGAATTAGATCAAAAGTTACCAGAACAGTTGGAAGATTTGGAGTCTGGTCATCGCAAATTACTGGAATCCGGTTATCACTTTATTGAAACTGATATTGAATCTCGCTTCCAACAGCTGCATACTAGTTTGAAACGTAACAGTGAAAACATTGCTAGTTTGGAATTAGACAATGCACAATATGAAAATACGCAAATCCAAGAAGAAATGGATGCTTTATATGACATGTTTAACCGTGAAATCAAGTCACATAAAGTAGTTGTCAAATTAGTCAATAGTTTACCAGGTTATTTAGGTCATACAAAAGAAAACAATCAAAATCTTTTGACAGAGATTGCTCGCCTTTCAAAATTGTATCTCTTGACAGAAAGCGATACAAATCATGTTCGCCGACTTCAAAGTGAACTTTCTAGCTTGGATGATGTTGTTTTAGAAGCAATTGAAGATTCTTCAGAAAGAAAACAGGCTTATTCTGTTCTTCAAGAAAACCTTGAAACCATTCAAAAACGAGTCAAAGAAATTGAAGATGAACAATTAGTACTGAGTGAAAAATTGGCTAAAATTGAAAAAGATGATGCCAATGCTCGACAAAAAGTTACTATTTATATAAACAAATTGCACACGATTAAGCGTTATATGGAAAAACGCAATTTGCCGGGTATTCCACGGAGCTTCCTGACCACTTTCTTTACTGCAAGTGATAACACAGAAGCTTTAGTAGCAGAATTGGAACAATATCGTGTCAATATCGAATCAGTAAACCGTATGCTAGAGATTTTGACAAATGATATGAATGAACTGGAAAATGAGACTTATCGGATTGTTGAAAATGCTACTTTGACAGAGCAATTGTTACAATATTCAAATCGCTATCGTTCATTTGATGAGGGAGTTCAAACTGCTTTCAACCGTGCACTAGAGATTTTTGAAAATGACTTTGATTATCAAGCATCGTTTGAGGAGATCTCGCAAGCATTGGATGTAGTAGAACCCGGTGTAACCAATCGTTTTGTTACATCGTATGAAAAAACACGAGAAAATATCCGATTTTAAACTAAAACAATAAAGAGGCAAGGTTTCATTCCCTTGCCTCTTTTTATTATGTTCTTTTCGTCAGTATCATGATGTTCGGTGTAAAATTGGAGACTAAAGCAGACAGTCATGCTCCCTAATACAATTACTTGCAAACGAATAGAATCTGGGAAGATGACATATAAGACAACAAAAAATCCCAACCATAGGCGATTGGGGTTAGTCTCTTAAGAAGAGATTAATGAGTAAAAGCAACACAAACACCTTCTGGAACAAAGAAATCATGTGATAATTCTGTTAATTTTCCTGTTTCTGTATCACGTTTGAAGACAGTCGCATTGTCTGAGTCTTGATGAGCTGCGATGATATACTGTTGATCTGGTGTAATATTAAAATCACGTGGATTTTTTCCATTAGTTGGTACGAATTCTACAAGTTCAAGTGTTCCGTCTCCTGCTACTTTGTAAATAGCGATTGAATTATGCCCGCGATTGGACCCGTAAAGGAAGCGACCGTCAGCAGATAAGCGAATAGCAGCTGTTCCATTAAATTCTGAAAAGTCATCTGGTAAAGTGGAGATGGTTTGCAGGCGTTCAAATTGACCATCACCATCATAAATTAAAACTTCAATAGTAGAGTTTAATTCACAAATAAGATAAGCAATTTTGTAGTGAGGGTGGAACACAATATGACGTGGGCCAGCGCCGGGTGTCGCATGATAAGTCTCTAATCGATTTAGGCGTCCATAATCACTAATTTCATATGTCACAACTTCATCAGTTCCTAAATCACACGTAACCAGATACTTATCGGGTGTTAAATCTGCAAAATGCACATGAGCAGCAGCTTGGTTTTCATGAGGACCGTAGCCGATATGAACATCAGAATCAACTAATTTAAGGCTACCATTTTCTTGTCGTCTATAAACTAATACTTGTCCTTTATGGTAGTTTGCCCCGTAGACAAGGCTTCTTGCTTCATCTACACTCACATAGCATAGAGGAGCACCTTCGGCCACAACGTGATTGAGCAACTGCCCGGCTTTATTAAAGGCTGCAATGCCTCCCTCACCGTGTTCAGTTCCGACAGAATATAGGTTCTGTTGCTTGTCAAAAGCTAAATAAGTAGGATTTGGCTCTTTTGCAATAAGTGTTAAATTTGCCAGTTCTCCTGTGCTAGTATCAAAATCAGCTTTGTAAATTCCTTCTGAGCTACGACGTGTATAAGTTCCAAAATAAACTGTTTGTGTCATCATTCACCTCGAAATATTTGATACTTTTATTATAACACAAAAATAGATGAAATGGTTTTCACAAATGAAAGCCGCTATCAGTTTTATGATGAAAAAATAGATAAAAAATAGATTCGAGATAGGATGGGAACAGATAACTTTGATACAATAAAAATAGATTTGCGGGTGGTTGTGCTAACAATTATGGTTGTCTGTTTGACTTCTGAAAAATGTTTAGTTTTTTGGAAGAAAGTTTTTATCCTGCATCACGGTTCAATCTTTGTAAGTTCACTATTTTGTTGTATAATAAAAGTAATCTTTACATTGATTAGCAGTCATTTAATTTTATATCTATATTTTAAGGAGTAAGAAATGCATAAGATTTTAGTAGTAGAAGATGACACTACGATTAATCAAGTGATTTGTGAATTTTTGAAAGAAAATCATTATGAGGTGACACCGGTTTTTGACGGGGCAGAAGCCCTACGTGAATTTGAGGAAAAATCGTTTGACCTCATCATTTTGGACGTTATGTTGCCCTCTATGAGCGGTCTGGATGTGTTGAAGGAAATCCGGAAGACGTCGCAGGTACCAGTTATGATGTTAACTGCACTAGATGATGAATATACTCAGCTGGTCAGCTTTAATCACCTTATCAGTGATTATGTTACCAAACCATTTTCGCCACTTATTTTGATGAAACGCATTGAAAATATTTTCCGGAGTACTGTGACAGAATCAGAGATTGTCGTTGGAGACTTACGTGTTTCAATTGACGATTGTACAGTTTATTGGCAAGAAGAGAAAATGTCTCCTACTAAAAAAGAATATGAAATTATCCAAGCTTTAGCTAAAAGAAAAAATCATTTGGTGACTCGGGATCAATTGATGAATACAATTTGGGGTTATAGCGAACTGGATAGTCGTGTATTGGACAATCATGTGAAGAATATTCGCAAAAAAATTCCAGGAATACCTCTTAAAACGATTACTGGTATGGGTTATCAACTTGGAGGAGAAGAAGAGTGAGAATTGCTAAAAAGCATTTTCTTTTGACAGGAACAATAATTTTTATTGTCGTGACAACGGTTTTAACAACACTCTATTTTGTGATGCCTGTTTATTATGAGCAAGTCAAGCATCGAGAAGCTAAAAGTGAGTTCTTTCAGATTGCTCAGCAAGTTCAAGGAAAACCGTCAGATGATATAGGAAAGCTTTTAAGTGACTACAATCGAAAGAATACACGCGTCTGGTTTAGTATATTAGATGCGAAAGGAAAACTTATTTATCCACATATTGATTTAGCTAATGAAAAGGGAGAATTCCAATTAACAATTTTACCTTCTGACATGAGTTTGAATAATCAAACTAAAAGTATGAGCAAGAAGATAAGAACGGCAGAAGGGACCACATTGACCTTACGTGGGGAATATTCGCTCCAACCAATATCGGATGCTACTTACGTGTTGTTAAGTCTTTATCCTTATATCTTATTCTTTTCGTTAACGTTAGGTGGTATAGTGGCTTTTCTTTATAGTCGATTTGCAACCAAACGCATTACAGATATTTCAGAGAGCACGCGAAAAATGGCAACTCTTTCTCCAGATGTGGCTTGTCCTGTCAAAGGGCGAGATGAAATTTCCACTCTCGCTCAAGATATTAACAGTCTGTATAACAATCTTTTGACAAGTATTGAAGCGCTGCGATTGGAAAATGAGAAAGTTGCTGAAAGTGAACGTGAGAAAGCAGAATTTCTACGGATGACTTCTCATGAGCTGAAAACGCCGATTACCAGCATGATGGGAATTGTGGATGGTATGATTTACGGTGTTGGTGACTTCAAAGATAAAGATAAATACCTGCATAAATGTCGTGAAATTTTGGAAGAGCAATCAAAACTTGTACAGTCTATCTTGGCAATTTCTAAGATTGAAATGCGAATAGAAGCTGAAGAAGAGGACTTTTCACTTAATCAGCTCTTGGAGGAAAACTTGAGCAGCTATAAAATGTTAGCTGATGTGAAAGGCTACCAATTTACTGTACAGTTAGAAGAGCTTCAAGTGCATGGCAACAAGACTTATTTGCTGAAAGCTATTAAAAATTTACTAGATAATGCTTTCCATTATACCTTAGCCGGCGGAGAGATTCTTTTAATGATTAAAGACAGTCAGTTAATCATTGAAAATGATGCGGAACATGTGTTGGATGAACAGCAAATCCAGCAAATATTTCAGCCATTTTATCGTCCGGATTACAGTCGTAACCGCAAAGATGGTGGAACAGGTCTGGGACTCTTTATCGTGCAACAGATTTTGGAAAATCATCATTTGCGCTATCGCTTTGAAGCTGTTGATGACAAACGAATGCGGTTTACAATTTTTTTCTCAGATAAAGAAAGCTAAAAGTGGGAATCCGTTCATGAATTGAATGGATGACCGCTTTTTGTGTTTGACTCGGGCGCAAGAAGGAAATTCATAAAGGACTACCCTTTCTTCAAGAATTTTTTAGTGAAAAATGCTACAATGAGATAAATAAAGAAAAGGATATCTGTATGGAACACAAAAAGAAGGATTTCAGCCTATCATGGTTTTTTCGGTGGTTTTTAGACAATAAGGCAATCACTGTTTTTTTGGTGACCTTATTGTTGGGGTTGAATATTTTTGTATTAAGCAAAATTAGTTTTATTTTTATTCCTGTTCTAGAATTTATCGGAGTTATCATGCTGCCGGTGATTTTAGCAGGGCTTTTATATTATCTCTTAAATCCAATTGTAGATTTTATGGAGAAACATAAGATCAATCGTTTGGTCGCGATTACGATTGTCTTTATCTTAATTGCTTTGCTCTCGATTTGGGGATTGGCTGTGGCAATTCCAAGTTTGCAGCATCAGATAGTTAGCTTTGCCAAGAATTTACCAGCTAATTTGCAAAAGTCGAATAAAATAATTCAGGATTTTTTGGAAAATCGAATTTCTGATGATGTCAAGCCTCAATTAGAAGAGATTGTGAATAATTTTTCAGTTCAAGTGACGACTTGGGCAAGTAATTTTTCATCGAAAGCAGTGAATTGGGTAAGCACATTGATTAGTACGGCTTCGCAAGTGATTGTAGCCATTATCATCATGCCTTTTATCCTTTTTTATCTTTTGCGAGATGGAAAAAACTTAAAATCTTATTTGACAAAATTCATGCCAACTAAGTTTCGTGAACCAGTCGGACAAATTTTGACAGATGTCAATACGCAGCTTGCCAATTACGTTCGTGGGCAAGTAACTGTAGCTATTATCGTAGCGATAATGTTCATCATTTTCTTTAAAGTAATCGGGCTTCGCTATGCAGTGACACTTGGGGTGACGGCAGGGATTTTAAATTTGATTCCTTATTTGGGAAGTTTTCTAGCTATGCTGCCGGCTCTTGTTCTGGGGTTAATTGCTGGACCAATTATGCTCTTGAAAGTCATTGTGGTCTTTATTGTAGAGCAAACGATTGAAGGGCGGTTTGTGTCGCCATTAATTCTCGGTAGCCAATTGAACATTCATCCAATCAATGTTCTTTTTGTCCTTTTGACAGCGGGATCTATGTTTGGTATCTGGGGCGTTTTACTGGGAATTCCCGTTTATGCGTCTGCAAAAGTTGTGATTGCTGCTATTTTTAATTGGTATAAGAAAGTCAGCGGCTTGTATGAAGAAGAATTGGTAGATGAAACAGGAGAAGAAATTGAACAACAGTAAGAAAATGGTCGCTTCTTTGCAAAAGCAGGATTTGGCGCATGCCAATAAATATTTTGAAAGAGCTCTAACAAATGATACAGAGGAAGAATTACTTGAATTAGCCGACTACTTAGAAAGTATCGGCTTTTTCCCTCAAGCGAAGCGAATTTATGAAAAATTAGCTCCTCATTATCCAGAAGCCTACATCAGTTTGGCGCAGATTGCTAGTGAAGACGGGCAAGTGGAAGAAGCGTTTGCTTATCTGGAAGAAATTACTTCTGATAGTGACTGGTATGTGACAGCACTCTTGGTCAAAGCTGATCTCTATCAAATGGAAGGCTTGCCAGATGTTGCAAGGGAAAAATTAGCCGAGGCAAAGCAATTGTCTGACGAGCCGTTAGTGACTTTTGGCTTGGCTGAAATAGATTTTGAATTGGGACATTTCAATCAAGCTATTAAAGAGTATGCTAGCTTAGACAATCGCCTGATTTATGAGCAGACGGGTGTTTCTACTTATCAGCGGATTGGTGTTTCCTATGCAAGTTTGGGAAAATTTGAAGTGGCGATTGAGTTTTTGGAAAAATCTTTAGAGATTGAATACGATGATGCTGTAGCCTTTGAATTAGCGACTATTTTATATGACCAGAAAGAATATCAAAAAGCTAATCTATACTTTAAGCAAATTGATACGATTTCACCGGAATTTGAAGGTTATGAGTATGGTTATGCTTTGTCGCTTCATGCAGAACATCAGACAGAAGAAGCATTACGCCTTACGCAGCAGGGTTTGTCGAAAAATCCATTTGATACGCGTCTTTTGTTGCTAGCTTCGCAGCTTTCTTATGAACTTCATGATGAGCAAAAGGCAGAAGATTACCTTTTGAAAGCAAAAGATAATGCGGAAGACTTGGAAGAAATTGCATTGCGTTTGTCTAATCTTTACTTAGAGCAAGAGCGTTTTGATGAAGTTTTGAAATTTGAGGAGCAAGATATAGACAATGTACTGACTAAGTGGAATATTGCGCGTGCCTATCAGGCTTTGGAACAGACAACAGCAGCTTTGGAGCGATATCGACTGTTGCTCTCGGATTTAAAGGAAAATCCAGAATTTTTAGAGCAATATATTTATCTACTTCGTGAAATGGGAGATTTTGAAGAAGCAAAACACCAAGCAGAGCATTATCTTCACTTGGTTCCAGATGATGTGGAGATGCAGGAATTGTACAATAGTTTGTAAAAAGAGTAACAAGCACAATCCTATAAGACGCATGGGAATTATGATATAATGATGAGCGTGATATTCAGGAAGGATGAAGAAAATGACTGAAAAATTTGGTGCGGATTTGATTGTGGATAGTTTAATCAATCACAAGGTGGATTATGTATTTGGAATTCCCGGTGCAAAGATTGACCGTGTGTTTGATACCTTAGAGGACAAAGGCCCACAACTTATCGTTGCTCGTCATGAACAAAATGCTGCTTTTATGGCGCAAGGAATTGGGCGGATTACAGGAGAGCCGGGTGTCGTGATTGCAACGAGTGGACCAGGTGCTTCAAACTTAGCAACGGGCTTGGTTACGGCGACCGCAGAGGGCGACCCAGTGCTGGCTTTGGCTGGTCAGGTCAAACGAGCTGATCTTCTCAAACGTGCACATCAGTCCATGGATAATGCTGCCCTGTTTAAGCCGATTACCAAGTATTCTGTCGAAGTGCAAGATGGCAATACTCTTTCAGAAATTATCGCCAATGCTTATCGTCATGCCAAATCAGGAATGCCGGGGGCAAGTTTTATCTCCATTCCACAGGATGTGGTGGATAGTCAGGTTCATGTGAAAGCAATTAAACCGCTGACGGATCCGCAGCTGGGTTCTAGTTCTGTGGCAGACATTAACTATCTAGCGCAAGCGATTAAAAATGCTGTGTTACCGGTTCTTCTCTTGGGAAATGGCGCTTCAAGTGCCAAAGTGACGGCTTCTATTCGTCAGTTATTGGAGCAAGTACAGTTGCCTGTTGTGGAAACATTCCAAGGGGCTGGGATTGTGTCTCGTGAATTGGAAGAAGCTACGTTCTTTGGACGTGTCGGACTGTTTCGCAATCAGCCGGGTGACATGCTTCTGAAAAAATCTGACCTAGTCATCGCTATCGGTTATGATCCGATTGAGTATGAAGCACGCAACTGGAATGCGGAAATTTCTGCCCGCGTCATTGTGATTGACGTAGAGCCAGCAGAGATTGATACTTACTTCCAACCGGAGCGAGAGCTGATTGGAGATATTGCAAATACTTTGGATTTATTGCTGCCAGCAATAAACGGCTATCAATTACCAGAAGGCTCGCGGGAATATCTGCAAGTGCTGCGAGATAAAATGGACGGTGATGTGAAATTTGACCGCAGCCAAACTGAAAAAGGTCGTCTGCACCCGCTGGATATTGTCGAAGTCTTGCAGGAAAATACGACAGACGACATGACGGTTACTGTAGATGTGGGTACGCATTATATTTGGATGGCGCGTTATTTCAAAAGCTATGAACCACGGCACTTGCTCTTTTCAAATGGGATGCAAACGCTAGGCGTGGCATTGCCTTGGGCAATCTCAGCAGCCTTGGTTCGTCCTAACACCAAGATTATTTCTGTGTCTGGAGACGGTGGCTTCCTCTTTTCGGCTCAGGAGCTAGAGACAGCGGTTCGCCTGCACTTGCCAATTGTTCATCTCATTTGGAACGATGGTCATTATAATATGGTGGAATTCCAAGAAGAAATGAAATATGGTCGTTCATCTGGAGTGGACTTTGGGCCTGTTGATTTTGTTAAATATGCAGAGAGTTTTGGTGCGAAAGGATTCCGAGCAACATCTCCAGCAGAATTAACACAGTTGCTCCAAAAAGCCTTAAAGGAAAATGGACCGGTTATCATTGATGTGCCAGTGGATTACAAGGACAGCAGTACACTAGGAGAAACGATTTTACCAGATGAGTTTTATTAAATTGAAACTGGGAAAGGGTTCAAGACTATTTCAAGAAAGTTCAATTTCTCATTTTCTTGTACGGTTGATGTGCAGTATTAGACAGTAAAAGGCTGGATGTGAGACCTGCTTTTTTCAAGGAAAGATAGTAAAAATTGCCTAGGAGGAGAAATGGAAAAGCTTGTAACATTATTTCACTACAATACTTTGGGGGCTTTGATGGCGGGGCTTTACAAGGGGACGATGACGATTGAAGAATTGCTTCAACATGGTGACTTAGGGATTGGTACTTTAGACTCTATTGACGGAGAGCTGATTGTGCTTGACGGCAAGGCCTATCAAGCCAAGGGGATAGGAGCAAGTCCTGAAGTGATAGAAGTTTCAATGGATATGACGGTTCCTTATGCTGCAGTGGCTTTCCACCGAGCAGAAGTGCGTTTTCGTCAGGACATTGAGCTGAGCGATGAAGCGTTGAAGAAGTGCATAGAGGCTAGTTATGTCGGGGAAAATCTTTTTCACTCAATTAAGATTCATGGTGAATTTAGCAGCATGCATGTGCGCATGGCTCCAAAAACCTCTCCGGGAAAGAAGTTCGCAGAAATCGCAGTTCATCAGCCTGAGTACCAGGTAGAACACATTTCGGGAACAATCGTTGGCTTTTGGACGCCAGAGCTGTTTCACGGTGTCAGCGTAGCTGGTTATCATCTTCATTTTCTATCTGATGCCCACCAATTCGGTGGACATGTCATGGATTTTGTCATGAAAAATGGAGAGGTTGAAATCGGAACGATTGCAGCATTGGAGCAGCGTTTTCCGGTTCAAGACCAAGATTTTCTCGCTGCCAAATTGAATGTGGCGGAGCTAAAAGAAGATATTGAGAAATCTGAATAAAAGGCGGCGGGGTAGGTTTAAGAGACTTACATACACCTTAAATAGTCTGAAATAGAATACAAAGGTTGGAATTCAGTTTCCAACCTTTTTTAGGTCTGTCGCCCCGGTCGACGGAGAGAATGAGACTTGGGTTAGCCTGTCGCCCCGATCGAAGAAGTGAACGAGAATTGGTTTAAGCTGTCATCCACATTGACGACCTGCTTGAGAACTGATTTACTCTGTCCGAAGGTCGGACAGCTTGCCTGAAAAGTAATTCACTCTGTCCGAGGGTCGGATAGCTTGCCTGAAAAGAGATTCATTCTGTCCGAGGGTCAGACAACTTGCCTGAAAAGAGGTTCACTCCGTCTGAGGGTCGGATAGATTGTCAGAAAAGTGCTTCACTCCGTCCGAGGGTCAGATAGTTTGCCTAAGAACTGCTTCACTCCGTCCGAGGGTCAGATAGTTTGCCTGAGAACTGATTCACTTCATCCGAGGGTCGGACAGCCTGCCTGAAAACTGGTTTGCTTCGTCCGAGGGTCGGACAGCTTGCCAGAAAAGTGGTTCACTTCGTCTGAGGGTCGGCCGTACGAAGAGTCGTCAGAAAAAGGTGCCGATTAGCGGACACCTTTACATTTTCATAGATTTGATTTTGGCTTCATCGGGAGTGACCCGCAGGGTCTTTTGTCCAGTATAGGTCACAAAACCGGGCTTGCCACCGGTTGGCTTATTGAGCTTTTTGACTTCAATCATATCCACCTGAACGAGATTGGACAATCTCGCCTTAGAAAAGTATGCTGCCAATTCCGCAGCATCTGTCTTGACCTCATCACTTGGTTGCAGATTGCCTGTGATGACCACATGACTGCCGGGAATATCCTTGGCATGAAACCAAAGTTCCTCTTTTTTAGCCATTTTAAAAGTCAACTCGTCATTTTGCAAGTTGTTTCGACCAACCAAAATAATCGTCTTACCGTCAGTTGCCAAGTATTTTTCTGGTTTCTTTCGTTTTTGAATTTTCTCACGCTGGCGTCGGCGAATAAAACCGGTCTGAATTAACTCTTCTCGAATTTCTGTAATTTCTGTGAGATTAGCTTGCGACAAAGCTGTTTCTACGCTCTCCAAATATTGAATGGTTTCTTTAGTTTCTTCAATCAGTCCCGTTAAATGCTTGACTGCTTCTTTCAGTTTTTGATATTTCTTAAAATAGCGCTGAGCATTTTGGTTAGGGGTCAAAGCTTTATCCAGCACAATAGTAATTTTCTCGCTTGTGTAGTAATTGTCCAGTTCTACTTGGTCTTGATTGTTGGGAACTTGGTGCAAAAAAGTAGTGAGGAGTTCTCCTTTTTGGCGAAATTCTTCAGCATTTTCAGTCGCGACTAATTCCTGCTCTTGTTTTTTTAATTTCTTGCGGTTTTTTTCTAATTCATTCTCCACTCGATGAATCAGTTCACTGGCTTGCTGATTAACACGATCGCGTTCCGCCTTGTCTTGATAGAAGTCGTCTAGCAGCTGCGATAAGCTCGGAAATTCTTTCTGACTATCCGCAAAAAGAATGGGCGCAAAGGATTTAGTTGTCAGATGAGCTTGCGTGGGACTGGCAAAGAAAGCACGGAAGGTTTTTAGTTTGTCGCTCGTTAAGCACTGACTGAGCTCGGTCGCTGTATCGCGCCCCAAGCCTTGAAATAAGTTTTGTAAAGAACGGGCCGACAAATCCTCTGTATGCAGAATTTCAAATAGCTTTTCATCAGAAATGGTAAACGGATTGCGGTTGCCTGTCTGAGGTGGAGCGACATAGGTTGAGCCCGGCAGAATCGTACGGTAACTATTTTGAGAAAAGCCGACATGTTTAATAGCTTCAATAATATTGCCGCTTGCCTTATCCATTAGGATGATATTGCTGTGCTTTCCCATGATTTCGATGATAAGAGTTGCTGCCACGCTATCTCCAATTTCATTTTTGTTGGAGACAGAGATTTCCAAAATTCGGTCATTGTCAATCTGTTCAATGCTTTCAATCGTAGCACCTTGCAGGTATTTCCGCATAACCATGATAAATGTGGTAGGCACTGCTGGATTTTCAAAGGCGGTATGGGTTAGTTGAATGCGACCAAAAACAGGGTGAGCGGATAAGAGTAATTTGTGATTTTGCCGCTTGCTGCGGATTTGCAGCACTAATTCCTGATCAAAAGGTTGGTTGATTTTTTGAATACGACCATATAGCAACTCTTGCCGCAATTCCTCTGTCATATGGTGTAAAAAAAATCCGTCAAAGGACATGTTTTTCTCTCCTTGAATGATACTAAAGAAAATTATAACAAAAAATAGCAAGAAAAGGTTGGAAAATTATTGTCAGAAAAGTTTGACAAAACACTTGACATTTGTTTCAGAAACATCTAAAATAATATCAAATTAGAAAAGTAATAAAATAGTTGTTGGCAGAGAGCTTGTGGTTGGTGAAAACAAGTAGCAGCGTTTTATGAAATTGGGCTAATGGATAGAAGTTGAATTTGAAACGATAAAAATTCGGTGAGCACACCTTACAGTGCAACTTGTTGTTAGACAAGATAGAGATGTGGGAGAAGTCTATTATTTTTCCCATAATTGAGGTGGCACCGCGATTTACGCCCTCACACAGGATGAACTGTGTGTGGGTTTTTCTTTTATTGTTTCATTTCCCTTAAAATGGAGGAAAAATATGTTTAAACGATGGCGACTCTGGCTTTTACTCGAATAAAAAATAGAAAAATATGAAATGGAGAACAGATATGAAAAACAAACGGTTAATGGGAATGATTGCTCTTTTAGTGGTATTAGTTGTCGGAGGCATTATTTATTCTAGTGTAAATGGCGAGAAAGCACCGAAGACAAACAATACAACCAAAACAGTAAAAGTTGGTGTGCTGCAATATGTCAGTCATCCGTCACTTGATTTGATTTATAAAGGGATTCAAGAAGGATTGGCGCAAGAAGGTTATAAAGGCAAGAAGATCAAAATTGACTTTATGAATGCAGAAGGTGACCAAAGTAAAGTGGCAACGATGAGCAAGCAATTAGTTGCCAATGGCAATGACGTGCTGATTGGAATCGCAACGCCTGCTGCTCAAGGTTTGGCTAGTGCAACGAAAGACAAGCCAATCGTCATGGGAGCAGTGACCGATCCAGTTGGGGCGAATTTAGTAAAGGATTTGAAAAAGCCGGGAGGCAACATTACAGGTGTGTCTGACCACAACCCAGCTCAACAGCAATTGGAGCTCATCAAACAATTAACACCGAATGTGAAAACAATCGGCGTCCTTTATTCAAGCAGTGAAGACAATTCAAAAACGCAGGTAGAAGAATTTACAGCTTTGGCTGAAAAAGCAGGCTATAAAGTGCTTCCTTATTCTGTACCTTCTACCAATGAGATTGCTTCAACCATGAATGTGATGACAGGAAAGGTAGATGCCATTTGGATTCCAATTGACAACACCATTGCTTCAGCTTTTTCAACAGTCGTTTCCAGCAATCAAACGGCTAAAAAACCAATCTATCCAAGTGCGACCGCTATGGTAGAAGAAGGTGGTCTGGGTTCAGTGGTTGTCGATCAAAAAGATCTTGGAGTGGCGACTGGAAAAATGACGGCGAAAATTTTGAAGGGCGCTAAACCAGCAGACACAGCTGTTGAAATCTTTGCTATTGGCAAATCAGTTGTGAACAAAAAAGTGGCTGCTCAGTTAGGAATAACAATTCCAGATGATGTTCTGAAAAAAGCAGGACAAGTCATTGAGTAATCCGATTATAAGAAACGATATTTTAAAAGTTAGGACAACAGTATGATACTTTCAATTGTCTCACAAGGACTTGTTTGGGCTATTTTAGGCTTGGGGATTTTTATGACTTTCCGCATTTTAAACTTCCCTGATATGACAACAGAGGGCTCTTTTCCATTGGGCGGAGCAGTAGCAGTTACGCTGATTAGTAAGGGAATCAATCCTTTTCTGGCAACTGCTGTTGCCATTCTGGCTGGCTGTCTGGCAGGCATGGTAACGGGACTTCTCTATACTAAGGGGAAAATTCCTACTCTCCTTTCGGGAATTTTAGTCATGACTTCCTGCCATTCTATTATGCTTATGTTAATGGGGCGGGCTAATCTTGGACTTCTTGGAACGAAGCAAATTCAGGACTTTCTACCGTTTTCTGGCGAATTAAACAATCTTCTGACAGGATTGATTTTTGTCAGTTTGGTAATAACTGCATTGCTCTTTTTCTTAGATACAAAATTGGGTCAAGCTTATATTGCTACGGGTGATAATCCTGATATGGCAAGGAGTTTTGGCATTCACACAGGACGAATGGAGTTAATGGGTCTGGTGCTGTCTAATGGTGTCATTGCCCTAGCTGGTGCCCTTATTGCTCAGCAGGAAGGCTATGCGGATGTCTCGCGCGGGATTGGTGTCATCGTTGTGGGACTTGCCAGTCTCATTATTGGAGAGGTGCTTTTTACCAGCCTGACATTGGCAGAACGCCTATTGACGATTGTCATCGGAGCTATTCTCTATCAATTCCTGATTTGGGGCGTGATTGCGCTTGGCTTTAATACCAGCTATCTTCGCCTTTATAGTGCGGTTATCTTGGCAATTTGTCTCATGATTCCGACTTTCAAAAATAAATTCTTTAAAGGAGTCAAGTTAAGCAAATGACAGCAATTGTAGAATTAAAAAACGCGACAAAAATTGTCAACACAGGTATTGAGGAAGAAAAAGTTATTTTAAATGATGTTTCACTGGATATTTTTGAGCATGACTTCATTACGATTTTAGGCGGAAATGGGGCAGGGAAATCCACGCTTTTCAATGTCATTGCAGGAACATTACCATTGACGAGTGGCAGCATTTATATTCTAGGTGAAAATGTGACCAGTTATTCACCAGAAAAACGGGCTAAGTATCTGTCACGCGTCTTTCAAGACCCAAAGATGGGAACAGCTCCGCGCATGACGGTGGCAGAAAACCTATTGATTGCTAAATTTCGTGGTGAAAAACGCCGTCTAGTGCCACGCCGTCTGAGCCATTATCGCAAAGAATTTCAGGAGACGATAGACAAAATTGGCAATGGTTTAGAAAAACACTTAGATACGCCGATTGAATTTCTCTCGGGTGGGCAAAGACAGGCTTTGAGTCTTTTAATGGCGACTCTCAAACGCCCTGAGCTGTTGCTTTTGGATGAACATACAGCAGCGCTTGACCCCAAAACCAGTGTGGCATTGATGAGTCTGACAGAAGAATTTGTGAATCGTGACCAACTGACTGCTCTCATGATTACCCACCATATGGAAGATGCTCTCAAATACGGCAATCGCTTGATCGTCATGAAAGACGGACAAATTATCCAAGACTTGCATCAAGAAGAGAAAGCGAAAATGACGATTGCGGATTATTACAGCTTATTTGAATAAAAAAATTCCAATCTCCTAGCTGAGGTTGGAATTTCTTTTTTGCGCTTCTCTGATAGTATTTGGAACCAGACGAATCCGCTTAATATCTGAAATACGAATAATCGTTGACATACTTTTCTGGAAGTTTTTGACAATCAATTGCTGGCGCTCTTTGTCATATTTGACAATATCACCCGTAAAACTTTTATCTGAAAAAATGACATGCACACCTGATTTTTTTTGCAAAGCTGTTTCAATCGTCTGCAAAATATTGGCGTTGTCTTCCTCTATCTCTTGTGTATCCTTTTTGTAATTGATAAATTCACTTGCTCGCTCTAAAATCATTTCGAGAAATTTTTTCATAGCTAAATTCTCCATAACTTGTTACAATATATTATATAACAAACTCGCTAAAAAAGTAAATTTTTTACGAATAAATCAAGAAAGAAGAAAAAGGAGACAAAAATGTCAGAATTCAAATTTGAGATAGAAGAAAAGTTATTGGTGTTATCAGAAAATGATAAAGGCTGGACGAAAGAGCTGAATCGTGTGAGCTTCAATGGTGCGCCAGCCAAATACGATATTCGTGGTTGGAGTCCTGACCATACAAAAATGGGGAAAGGGATTACACTTTCCAATGAAGAATTTCAAGTATTAGTGGATGCTTTTAAGGCTTAGTAAAGCGCAAATAGAATCAAGGTAAGAGAGTGAGAGACAGTCAATCTATAAATGGCGGCTATTGATGACTCTCTTTTTGTTGTAAAAAAAATAAGAAAATTTTACACAAAAACTTGAAAATCCGCTTTCAAAAGATTATACTATTAAATATAGAGAATCTATATATGCATATAGTAAACTTAGAATTTTAGGAGGTTTAGGATGCTTGAAATTCAAAATTTAGAAAAAAGTTTTGGGCAAAAACAAGTTCTATTTGGTGTTGATTTCAAAGCTGAATCAGGACAAATCCTTGGTCTGATTGGGAAGAACGGTGCTGGGAAAACAACGATTTTCCACAGCATTCTGCGTTTTTTAGAATACAGCGGAAACATTACATTTGATAAGCAACCAATTTCTCAGGAGACCTATCAGAAAATTGGTTATTTGCCAGAGGAGCGAAGTCTGATGCCTAAGTTGACTGTCTATGAGCAGGTGCGTTATTTGGCGAATTTAAAAGGTGTATCAAGTGCAGTTGTGAGAGAAAAATTGCCTCAGTGGATGGAACGATTGCAAGTTAAAGGAAAATTGACTGATAAAATCAAGAGCTTGTCTAAAGGGAATCAACAAAAGGTTCAGTTGATTATCACACTACTGCATGAACCAAACTTGATTATCCTAGACGAGCCATTTAGTGGTTTGGATCCTGTGAATACCGAGATTTTGAAACAGGTCATTATTGAGGAAAAAGAGCGTGGAGCAACGATTATTTTCTCTGACCATGTGATGACCAATGTGGAAGAATTGTGTGATGATGTTGTTATGATTCGTGATGGGAAAGTCATTTTGGATGGCAGCGTGCAGGAAGTTCGTAATCAATACGGCAAAACACGTCTCTTTGTGTCTAGCTCGCTGTCTCAAACGGAATTAGAAGCACTTCCTCACGTAAGTAAAGCCAATCTGACCAACCAAGGCACATGGCGATTGATATTAGATGACGAAGCAGCTGGTAAGGAATTGTTTGACTTGTTGACTAAAGGACAATATATTGAAACTTTTGACCAACAAGCTCCAACAATTGATGAAATCTTTAAGTTAGAATCAGGGGTGGAAGTATGAAACAGACTTTAATTGTTATCAAAGAAACCTATCTTCGTCATGTCAAGTCATGGAGTTTTGTCTTCATGGTTATTTCGCCTTTCATTTTTATCGGTCTGAGTATGGGAGTTGGTTATCTTTCCTCCATGTCAAGTAGTAATTCTAACCGTGTTGCAGTCGTAGTGGATAATCCTCAAGTCAAGGAAGTTTTGAAAGATACTAAGAATCTGGATTTTGATTATAAAGATGAAGCAGCAGCTAAGAAAGCTGTAAAAGATGGCGAGGTTGGCGGATATTTGCTAGTATCAGAAGAAGAGGGGCAAATCAAGGCAACTTATTTTGCAGATACGAGCATGAGTAGTGCTACAAAAATTGAAATTACACAGAAACTGATGCAGTTGCAACAGGTTGCAAATATTAGCCAAGCTAATTTATCAGCTAATCAAGTGAAGCTACTTTCAAGAGCTATTGATTTCAAAGAAAAGATTGATGAGAAGAAAGAAGCGAAGAAGACCACTCAAACGATTGTCGCAACAGCAATTGGTCTTGTACTTTATATGATTCTCATTGTTTACACAAGCTCAACTGCTCAAGAAATTGCAAGCGAAAAAGGAACAAAGATTATGGAGGTTATTTTCTCCAGTATCAAGGCATCTGAATATTTTTATGGTCGAATGGCTGGAATTTTTGCAGTTATCTTGACCCATGTCAGCATTTATGTAATCGGCGCTGTGCTGTTGCTTGCTTTTTCAGGCCAGATTTCTTTTGTAAAAGAATTCTTAGATGCCAATCCAAATCTGATGAAGCATTTGGGAGAAGCAATTTCCTTTAATACTATTGCTTTCATCACCTTGAGTGTCTTTATGTTTGTGGTCTTATCTGCCTTTTTAGGATCAATGGTGACGAGAATTGAAGACGTTGGGAAAGCTGTTCAGCCTGTTGTGATGCTGATTCTCCTTGGATTTTTGGGAGTGACGGCTCTTGGAAACGCTGGTGACACAATTTTGCTTAAAGTTGGTTCTTTTATTCCATTCATTTCGACTTTCTTTATGCCTTTCCGTGCCATTAACGGTTATGCAACTAGTCTAGAAGCCTGGATTTCGTTTGTCATTGCCTCTGTCTTTACCTTAGGAATGACAGTTTATATCGGTCGGATTTACTCCAGCTTAATTTTACAAACAGATGATATTGGCATTTGGAAGAGTTTCAAAAAAGCTTTAGCTTATCGTTAAAAATAGTTCTCCACAAGTATTCTTGTGGGGATTTTTTTCTTGAAAAAGTATGTAGTCAATCGCTGTTGAAAAACTTTAAAAATGATATAATAGGACTATATTTTGACAAAAAGGATGCTCATGAAATTACTTTATACTGATATTCGCAATCCCTTAACGAAGATTTTGGTGAAAGAAGCAGAGCGCTTGGCACAAGCAGGCAAGCGCATATTTTATATTGCACCTAACTCTCTTTCATTTGAAAAGGAGAGGGCTGTTTTGAGTCTTTTAGAAAACCACGCTTCGTTTGCTATTACAGTGACACGTTTTGCGCAGATGGCGCGTTATTTTGTCCTCAATGATGTGCAGCAAGGCAGACCATTAGACGATATTGGTTTGGGAATGCTCTTTTATAAGGTATTATCTGAAATGGAAGAGCATGATTTGCAGGTGTACGGAGGCATTCGGACGGATGTGCAGTTTATTCAGCAATTGGTTGAGCTTTATCATGAATTGCAAGCTGCTCAAATGACCTTTGCGGATTTAGACCATCTAGATGAGGATGAGAAAAAAGCAGATTTGATCAAGATTTTACAGCTAGTGACGCATCAGCTAAATCAGAGTGAATTTATTTCTGAGTCAAATATTATGGTCTTTGCCAATCATATTACAGCAGGTGATGTAGATAAAGAATTGCAAGGATTGGCTTTGGTCATTGACGGTTTTACACGTTTTTCAGCTGAAGAAGCTTATTTGATCGAGCTTTTGCATAGCAAGGGTGTGGAAATCATTATTGGTGTTTATGCCAGTGAGAAGGCATATCGTGCGACTTTTCGAGAGGGCAATCTCTATCAGGCTAGCGTGGATTTCTTGCGCCATTTGGCAAATGAGTATGAAGTGAAACCTGAATATAGACCCGCAACGCAGCCAGATGATGCTTTTGGGAACATTTCAAAACTGCTAGAAAGCCGTTATGATTTCTCAGATGTTGAGTTGGAATTGACGGAGCAAGACCGCTCGCATGTACAGATTTGGTCGACTGTCAATCAAAAAGAAGAACTGGAATATGTGGCGAAAAGCATTCGCCAGCGAGTTCATGATGGTGCTCGCTACAAAGATATTCGCTTACTTTTGGGAGATGTGGAAGCCTATCGTTTGCAGTTAAAGACGATTTTTGATCAGTATCAGATTCCTTTTTATTTGGGGCGAAGCGAGTCCATGGCACATCACCCTTTGGTGCAGTTTATTGAAGCGTTAGTGCGTTTAAAACGCTATAATTTTCGGACAGAAGATTTGCTCAATCTTGTAAAAACAGGTCTTTATGGTCATTTAAAGCAAGAAGAACTAGACTTATTTGAGCAATATATTCGCTTTGCAGATGTAAAAGGGATTAGTAAATTTTCTAAAGATTTTACTCACAATCAGCATCAAAAATTTGACCTGATTCACATCAATCAATTAAGAAAAAAAATAGTCACTCCGCTTTTGGAATTTTTTAAATCTCGCAGTCAAACAGCGACAGGTCTGCTCCAGAAATTTCATCAATTTTTGACAGTGATTGCTTTTTCTCAGAATTTTGCTGGTTTGGTAGATTCTACGAACCCGCAAGATCAAGAACGGCAAGAAGAAGTTTGGAAAGCTTTTTGTCATGTTTTGGAACAATTTGCCAGTGTCTTTTCAGCCAGCAAGGTCAAGCTAGATGATTTTCTGACTCTAGTGCAGTCAGGAATGCTGTTATCCAACTATCGAACTATTCCAGCAACAGTAGATGTCGTGACCATTCAGTCTTATGACTTGATCGAGCCTTTGTCAAGTCCTTTTGTCTATGCTGTTGGTTTGACCCAAGACTATTTTCCAAAAAATTCCCAAAATAAGAGCCTTTTGTCAGACGAAGACCGACTACGATTAAATGAAGCGACTGATGCGCATTCGGAATTGCTGATTGCTGCTCAGGAAAATCTCCAGAAAAATCGTTTTGTTGCCTTGTCGCTTTTGAATGCTGCAACAGAGAGGCTTGTCCTCTCCACTCCTCAGATTGTCAATGAAATAGAGAACAACATTTCTCCATATTTGTTAGAATTGCATGAACAACCAATTGGGCTGCCGATTGAAGTGAAGCGTTCGCAGGCAACGAGTGATGATATTGGAACTTATCGAGCTCTGCTGGCGAGGGTTATTGAGTTGAATCAAGGTGATATTGATAAAGAGCGCTCTTTGACGGAGAAAGAACAGACTTTTTGGTCAGTAGCTGTGCGGGTTCTGCGCAAAAAATTGGAAAGCGAAGGTATTTCGATTCCTAATGTAACGTCAAGCCTTGAAACAGAAACCTTGTCAACGCAGACATTGCAAGCTCTTTATCCGCCTCATCAGGCATTTCTACTGTCGACTTCAGCTTTGACAGAATTCTACCGCAATCAATATGCTTATTTTTTGAAGTATGTCTTGGCTTTGCAGGAAGAAATGACGATTCACCCAGATGTGCGCAGTCATGGAAATTTCCTGCATCGTGTGTTTGAAAAAGTCATGCAAGAGCAGTCTAGTGAGCCATTTGATAATCGCCTAGAAAAAGCCATTCAAGAAACCAGTCAGGAGGCAGAATTTAAAACTCTTTATACAGAAAATGCAGAAGCCTTGTTTGCTCACGAAGTCTTGCTGGACACAGCGCGTGCGACAGGACAGGTTTTAGAGAGAAATGAATTGGTAGAAACCATTCAAGAAGAAGCTGTTTTCGGTCAAGAAGAAACAAATGTTCTAACCTTGTCAGACGGACGCAACCTTCAAATTCGAGGGAAAGTTGACCGGATTGACCGTTTGAAGATAGATGGCAGTCTAGGCGTTGTTGACTATAAATCAAGCGATACGAATTTTGATTTTCAGAAATTTTTCAATGGCTTAAATTCTCAATTACCTACCTATCTAGCAGCTCTGAAACAAGAGTCGTGGATGAATGAAGAAGCGCATGCTTTTGGCGCCATGTATTTGCAGATGACCAATCCACTTGTGCCTTTAGCCAAGACGAAATCGCAAGGCGACGCTATCAAAGAAGCAATGAAGAACCTAGAATACAAAGGTCTGTTCTTGTCTGAGCAGGCTCGTCAGCTGAATGCTTTGTACGATAAAAAGAAAGTGAATCTGTTGAGTCAAGAGGAGTTGGAGACATTGTTGGCTTATAATGCACTCTTGTATCGCCGTGCTGCTGAGCAGATTTTGGCAGGGCATTTTTACATCAATCCTTATACGGAGAATGGCAAAAGTATTGCACCTTTTGTGGAGCAGTACAAGTCCATTACGGGATTTGAAGCAAATCTTCATCTCTCTAGCGCCCGCCATTTGGTTAAGTTAGATAGTCACCCGACAGGTGAAAAGAAGCGTCAAGCATGGATAGAAAAGATGAAGGAGGAGTTAGAAAAATGAGACAGATTCCATTTTTGAGTCAGGAAGAAATCTATGCTTTGCAGGATCAAGAAGCACAGTCTGACAAAGCTCAAAAACGTACACCAGAGCAAATCGAAGCCATTTACTCCTCCGGTCAAAATATCCTTGTATCTGCTTCTGCAGGCTCAGGAAAAACCTTTGTTATGGTGCAGCGGATTATTGACCAAATTCTGCGGGGAGTTCGCATTGACCAGCTCTTTATTTCGACTTTTACCGTTAAAGCAGCCAGTGAATTAAAAGAGCGCTTGGAGAAAGAGTTATCCAAGGTCTTGAAGGCAACAGATGATGAGGAGCTCAAACAGCACTTGGCGCAGCAATTAGCCGATATTCCGAATGCCGACATTGGAACCATGGACTCTTTTACCCAAAAGGTCCTCAATAAATATGGTTATCTCCTAGAATTGGCGCCAAATTTTCGCATTTTGCAAAATGCGAGTGAGCAGTTATTGCTACAAAACGAAGTTTTTGAGCAAGTTTTTGAAGACTTCTATCAATCTGATCAGGCAACTTTGTTTAAAAAATTAGTCAAAAATTTTACAGGTCAGAGGAAAGATTTGCTTGGTTTTCGAGAGCAGGTTTATAAGATTTATGCTTTTTTGCAATCCACCAGTAGCCCAATTGAATACTTAGAACAAGATTTCTTGAAAGCTTACGATCATGCGGATTTCCAAGAAGAAAAAGCGCAACTTTTAGCACAAACAAAAGAAGCCCTCTTTGATTTAGAAGATTTTTTTAGCTATCATTTGGTTCATGAAGCCAAGGAATTTCCCAAAGCAAAATACCTTGAAAATGTGCAGAGCGTACTTGATTGTCTGGCAAGTTTACAAGGACAATCCTCTGAGGAAGCCTATCTCACAACGCTCAATAACATTGTAGAAATATCGCGTGCCAGCAATGGAAAAGCCTTGACGAACAGCGGACGAAAAGAAGAATTAAAAGAAATTATTAACGCCTATAACGAAAAACGCAAAGAAAAAATTCAAGTTTTACGAGATTTGGCAGATCAATTTTATCGCTTTGAATTTCAAGTGACCTATCATGAGGAAGCCAAGGAAATCTTGCTTGTCTTGCAGCAATTTATGAAATCGTTTGTGACAAGCTATCTACAACGGAAAAAAGAAGAAAATGCGTTTGAATTTGCAGATATCAATCATTTTGCCATTCAGATTTTAGAAGAATTTCCTGATGTGCGCCACTTTTATCGGACAAAATACCATGAAGTCATGGTGGATGAGTATCAAGATACCAACCACACGCAAGAGCGGATGCTAGAACTGTTATCAAATGGGGGTAATCGCTTTATGGTGGGGGATATTAAGCAGTCTATTTATCGTTTTCGTCAGGCTGATCCGCAGATTTTTAATGAGAAATTTAAAACCTATCAAGACGATAGCCAGCAAGGGAAATTGATTGTTTTGAAGGAAAATTTCCGCAGTCATGTGGAAGTCTTGGAAGCCACGAATGATGTTTTCAAACGTCTCATGGATGAGGAAGTGGGAGAAATTGATTATAATGAAACGCATTATCTGGTAGCTGGAAATCCTGCTAAAAAAGCACCAAATCCACAATATCAGACGGAATTTCTCATTTATGACGGAACGCTTGAGACGGATAATGAGGAGAATGACAAGGATGTTTCTTCTGTTTCTGCAGGAGAAGTAGCGCTGGTCATTAAGGAAATTATCCGTCTGCACAATGAGGAAAATGTCCCATTTGAAGATATGACATTGCTAACGGCTTCGCGGACGCGCAACGATGTGATTTTATCTGAGTTTGCCAAATACGGTATCCCAGTCGTTTCAGACGGTGGCGAGGATAATTATTTGCAATCTGTAGAAGTTATGGTGATGTTGGATACCCTGCGTACGATTAACAATCCGCTCAATGATTATGCTTTGGTGGCACTTCTAAAGTCACCAATGTTCACCTTTACTGAGGATGAATTGGCTCGTTTGGCCTTGCAAAAAAAGGTGACAGAAGCTACTTATGTTACTCATCAGGAAAATCTCTATGAGAAATTGAAAAATTCTCTGAGTGGGAACGGTCAACATCCCGAACTCATCACACCTCCTCTTTTAAAGAAAATCCAGCAGTTTCAAGAAATACTGCTGGATTGGCGAGAGTTTGCAAAAATAAATTCGCTCTATGATTTGCTTTGGAAAATTTATCAAGACCGCTTTTATTATGACTATGTAGGAGCCCTACCAAATGGAGCAGGGCGTCAAGCGAATCTCTACGCTCTTACTTTGCGAGCAAATGACTACGAAAAGATGAGTTTTAAGGGCTTGTCGCGTTTTATTGGGATGATTGATAAGATCTTAGAAACTCAAAATGATTTGGCGAGTGTCGTCGTTGCGGCTCCGAAGCATGCAGTCCGCTTGATGACAGTTCATAAGAGCAAAGGTTTGGAATTTAAATATGTCTTTTTGCTTAATATGGATAAAGTCTTCAATCGTAAGGATAGTAGTTCTGCTTTGATTATCAGTCGTCAAAATGGCGTCGGCATCAAGTATGTCGCGGACGTAGTGGTAGACGCTGCTGATGAGTTAGCGCCTAATCATGTTCGCTTGTCTATTGATACTCTTCCTTATGTGCAAAATGAGCGTGAGATTCATTTGGCAAGTATTTCTGAGCAAATGCGTCTGCTCTATGTTGCTATGACGCGGGCAGAAAGAAAGCTGTATCTGGTTGGCAAAGGTCGTCAAGAAAGCCTGGAGAAAAAGACCTTCCCTGCTCCTGAAAATGGTCGTTTAGCAGCCTCCATTAGGCAAACTATGACAAGTTTTCAAGACTGGATTTGGGCTTTACAGACAGTCTTTGAGAAAGACGATTTAGCTTTTTCAACACAATTTGTGACGGATAGCGATTTAACAAGTGAGAAAATAGGTCAGTTAAAGCTGAAGGAACGGATTGTCGAGGAGAACTTAGCGCACAATCGCCAGTCTGAGGATATTCGCAGGGCTTTGGATATTTTGGAAAATGTGGACAGGCTAAATACTCAGTATCGAGCAGCCATCCATTTGCCAAGTGTTCGGACACCGAGCCAAATCAAGAAATTTTATGAACCGGTCATGGATACAGACGGTGTTGAGATTATGGAGAAAAAAACTCCAGATTTTATTGGAAAAACTTCTTTTGAACTACCTGACTTTGCTAAAAAAGCCCCTGTTACAGGAGCGCAAATCGGTAGTGCTGTCCATGAACTGATGCAGCGTATTCCTTTAAATCAACTGCCTACAATAGCTATTTTAAAGGAAATATTGGCTCAGGTTCAGGCAGAAGAAACTGTCAAAAAGAAGATTGATTTGCAAAAGATAGCTAGTTTCTTTGAGACAGAGCTTGGTCAACTACTCTTAAAGCAGGCTGACAAAGTTTATCGTGAAGCTCCTTTTGCTATGTTAAAGCAAGATCAAGCGAGCGGACAGGATTTTGTAGTCCGTGGAATTTTGGACGGTTATCTCCTACTGGCTGATCGTATCGTTCTCTTTGATTATAAGACAGATCAATATACAAATCCAAGTGAATTAGTGGAGCGCTACCAAGCGCAATTATCACTTTATGCTGAAGCTCTTTGTCGTTCGTATGGTATTGAAAAAATAGAAAAATATCTAGTGCTGCTAGGTGGAGTTCAACTTCAAGTAGTAAAAGTAGACTAGATAGGATTTTTAGAGAATTGGGCTGATGAATGCTCCCAATTCTTTTTTACAAAAATAGAATCCTCTATTTCCGAATATTTGAGTTGTAAAAAAATAAAAAAGTTCACAAATTAGATAATTTTTTAGAAAAAATCATTGAAAATTTCAGAAAAATACGGTAAAATAGTATGTAACCAGACGATGGAGGAATGATATTTGAAATTATATCCTGTTGTTGCAATTCAATCTTATAAACTAAATCAAAAGGCGGCTTTGTGCGGTCTTTTTTGTAAAGCTGTCTAGACCTTTATGAAAATTTTCATTTAAAAAAGTTTACTCTTTTATCGACTATTTAGTAGGAATGGAATGAAAAGTTTAAAATTTTAACAAAATCTAGTTATTTTTGCTAATAGTGGGCATTATTTGAAGAAATGTTCGGTTTTGAGAATTTTTTGTAATAATAATGGAAATTTACTTGAAAAGCAATAGGAAAAATAGTAAAATAGAATCATAGAAAACGCTTACAAAACGAGGTGAAAAAATGGATAGACAAGAAGCATTGAGAACTTTTACCACAGGTGAAAATTTCCATTTGCAGCACTATTTGGGGGCTCATCAAGATGAAGTAGATGGGCAAAGTGGCTATACATTTCGTGTATGGGCACCGAATGCTCAGAGTGTGCATCTGATTGGAGACTTTACCGACTGGTATGAAAATCAAATCCCTATGGCACGTAATGAAGGTGGCGTATGGGAAGTGTTTACGGATTTACCTAAGGAAGGAGACATTTACAAATACAACATCAAACGAAGTAGCGGGCAAGAAATTTTGAAAATTGATCCGCTGGCAGTTTATTTTGAAAAACGTCCTGGTACAGGTGCAGTAATTCGGACGATTCCAGAAAAGAAATGGAAAGATGGTCTATGGTTAGCTCGCAGAAAACGTTGGGGATTTTTCTCACGTCCAGTGAATATTTACGAAGCTCATGCAGGTTCCTGGAAGAAAAATGAGGATGGTAGCCCGTATTCATTTGCTCAATTAAAAGATGAACTGATTCCTTATTTGGTTAAAATGAATTATACTCATGTGGAATTCATGCCACTAATGGCGCATCCACTTGGATTGAGCTGGGGTTATCAGCTAATGGGATATTTTGCACTTGAGCACACGTATGGAACGCCTGAAGAGTTTCGTGATTTTGTTGAAGAATGTCATGTCAATAATATCGGAGTTATCGTTGACTGGGTGCCGGGTCATTTTACTATCAATGATGATGCCTTGGCTTATTATGACGGTACACCTACGTTTGAATATCAGGATCATGACCGTGCCCATAATTACGGCTGGGGCGCTCTTAACTTTGACTTAGGAAAGAATGAAGTGCAGTCTTTCTTGATTTCTAGTATCAAGTTTTGGATTGACTTTTATCACTTAGACGGAATCCGTGTGGATGCTGTTAGCAACATGCTCTACCTAGATTATGATAGTGGTCCATGGCAACCAAATATTGACGGGGGCAATCGCAACTACGAAGGCTATTACTTCCTTCAACGCTTGAACACGGTTATCAAACTGGCTCATCCAGATGTCATGATGATTGCAGAGGAAAGCACGAGTGATACAAAGATTACAGGTATGGCAGAAATGGGTGGTCTTGGATTTGACTACAAGTGGAACATGGGCTGGATGAATGACATTCTGCGCTTCTACGAAGAAGACCCAATTTACCGCAAGTATGATTTTAATCTAGTAACCTTTAGTTTTATGTATGCTTTCTCTGAAAACTTCTTACTGCCATTCTCTCATGACGAAGTGGTACATGGTAAGAAGAGTCTCATGCATAAGATGTGGGGAGATCGCTATAATCAATTTGCTGGTCTGCGAAATCTTTATACTTATCAAATATGTCACCCAGGGAAGAAATTACTATTTATGGGCAGCGAATGGGGACAATTCTTAGAATGGAAATGCGAAGAATCTTTAGAATGGCGTGATTTGGCTGATAATATGAATGCCAAGATGCAGCATTTCACTTCTCAGCTCAATCAGCTTTATAAAGAAAATCGCGTTTTGTGGGAAAATGACTTGAGTTGGGACGGTTTAGAGATTATTGATGCGGATAATACAGATCAAAGTGTACTTTCCTTTATTCGGAAAAATGACAAGGGAGATATGTTAGTTTGCGTCTTTAATATGGCTCCGGTAGAACGCAAAGACTTTACCATTGGTGTTCCGGTAGCAGCCATATATGAAGAAATTTGGAATACGGAATTAGAAGAATGGGGAGGTGTGTGGAAAGAACACAATCAAACAGTTCAGTCTCAAGAAGGCTTGTGGAAGGATTATCCTCAGACGTTGACCTTTACTTTGCCAGCATTAGGGGCAAGTATTTGGAAAATTAAACGTCGTGTGAAATCAGCAAATGGAAGTAAGAAGTCCAAAAAGGAGTAACAGATGAAGAATGAAATGCTAGCTTTGATTCTTGCCGGTGGGCAAGGAACACGCCTTGGAAAACTCACTCAAAGTATTGCCAAACCAGCAGTACAATTTGGTGGACGCTACCGTATCATTGACTTTGCTTTGTCCAATTGTGCCAATTCAGGAATTCATAATGTTGGTGTCATTACTCAATACCAACCATTAGCTTTGAATAGTCATATTGGGAATGGTTCTAGTTGGGGACTGGATGGTATTAACACAGGAGTTTCTATTCTCCAGCCGTATTCAGCAAGTGAAGGAAATCGTTGGTTTGAAGGAACTAGTCATGCGATTTATCAAAATATTGATTATATTGATACTATCAATCCTGAGTATGTCTTGATTTTGTCTGGTGACCACATTTACAAAATGGACTACGATGATATGCTTCAGTTTCACAAGGATAACAATGCCAGCTTAACAGTAGCTGTTCTAGATGTCCCTCTGAAAGAAGCCAGTCGTTTTGGTATCATGAATACTGATGCTAATAATCGCATTGTCGAATTTGAAGAAAAACCAGCTGAACCTAAGTCTACTAAGGCTTCTATGGGGATTTATATCTTTGACTGGAAACGCCTGCGTAATATGCTGGTAGCTGCTGAAAAGAGCAATGTAGATATGTCTGACTTCGGTAAGAATGTTATTCCAAATTATCTTGAATCCGGCGAAAGTGTCTATGCTTATGAATTTAAGGGATATTGGAAAGATGTTGGAACGATTGAATCACTTTGGGAAGCCAATATGGAATATATTGATCCAAACAATGCTTTAGATAGCCGAGATCGTCAATGGAAAATTTATTCACGTAACTTGATTTCCCCACCAAACTTCCTTGGAGAAAATGCTCATGTAGAAGATTCTTTGGTTGTGGACGGCTGTTTGGTAGACGGAACAGTTAAACATTCGATTCTTTCTACGGAAGCTCAAGTGCGTAAAGATGCAGTTGTAGAAGATTCTGTGATTATGAGTGGTGCTATCATTGGTCAAGGTGCAAAAATCAAACGTGCTATTATCGGTGAAGGAGCTATCATTTCTGATGGTGTAGAAATTGATGGGACAGACGAAGTACAAGTTATCGGATACAATGAGAAAGTGGGGGTACCATCAGATGAAGATTGATAAATATTCAGCAATTTTAGGAAATACAGTTGGATTTCATGATATGTCTACTTTGACAAATCATCGTCCAGTTGCCAGTTTGCCGTTTGGTGGGAAATATCGTTTAATTGACTTTCCGTTGTCTAGCCTGGCCAATGCAGGGATTCGGAGCGTCTTTGGCATTTTCCAACGAGATAATATTAGTTCTGTCTTTGACCATATCCGTTCTGGACGTGAATGGGGGCTGTCTACTCTTTTGAGTCACTACTATCTTGGTATTTATAATACGCGCGTAGAAAGTTCTACTGTTGGTAAAGAATACTACGAGCAATTATTGACCTACTTAAAACGTTCAGGCAGCGATCAAACGGTAGCATTGAACTGTGATGTTTTGGTGAACATCGACTTGAACCAAGTCTTCCACTTACATGGTACAACTGCTCAACCGATCACAGTTGTCTATAAAAAATTACCAAAAAAAGGAATTTCCGAAGTCAATGCTGTTTTGGAAATTGATGAAACAGATCATGTGAAAAATCACCATCTTTTTGATGATAAAAAAGATCAGGATTTGTACAACATGTCAACGGATATCTTTGTTGTGGATACACCTTGGCTGATTGAAAAGTTAGAAATAGAAGCACAAAAAGAATTTCCTCAAAAATTACGTTATGTTTTACGTGATTTAGCTGCTCAGGAAAAAGCGTTTGCTTATGAATATACGGGTTATTTAGCAAATATTCATTCTGTCACTTCGTACTTCAATGCCAATATTGATATGCTTGATTCACAAAAATTCTATTCCCTTTTCTCTCCAAATCAAAAGATTTATACGAAAGTAAAAAACGAAGAGCCAACTTATTATGCAGTCGGTTCTAAGGTTTCAAATGCTCAATTTGCTTCTGGCAGTATTATTGAAGGAGAAGTGAGTGGTTCTGTCATTTCTCGTAATACTCGTATTAAAAAAGGAAGTCGTGTAAAAAACAGTATTCTTTTCCCACGTGTCCTTATTGGCGAAAATGCTGTTGTAGACTATGCAATCTTAGATAAGGGTGTTGAGATTGCTGAGAATGTGACCGTTCGAGGAACAGTTGATAACCCAGTTGTTCTTAAAAAAGGCGAAAAAGTGACAGAGGATAGAATTCAATGAAAATTTTATTTGTAGCAGCAGAAGGTGCACCTTTTTCTAAAACAGGAGGATTGGGAGACGTCATTGGCGCTCTCCCTAAATCTCTTGTGAAAGCTGGTCATGAAGTGGGTGTCATTCTTCCATACTATGATATGGTGGATAAAAAGTTTGGCGACCAAATGGAAGACTTGTTCCATTTTGAAGTGAAGGTCGGTTGGCGTGGTCAATATGTAGGCGTGAAACGTACAGTTTTAAACGGTGTTACCTTCTACTTTATAGACAATCAATACTATTTCTTCCGCGGACATGTTTATGGCGATTTTGATGACGGCGAACGCTTTGCCTATTTCCAAATGGCAGCTGTTGAGTTAATGGAGAGAGTGGATTTTATTCCAGATGTTCTCCATGTGCATGATTATCATACAGCGATGATTCCATTTTTGGTGAAAGAAAAATACCATTGGATTCAAGCTTATCATGGTATTCGGACTGTGTTAACCATTCACAATTTAGAATTTCAAGGGCAATTTTCTGATGGCATGCTCTGGGATTTGTTTGGAGTAGGCTATGAGCGTTATGCAGACGGTACCTTGCGTTGGAATAACTGCTTGAATTGGATGAAAGCAGGGATTTTGTATGCAGATCGGGTGACAACCGTATCACCAAGCTATGCGCATGAAATCATGACCCCAGAATTTGGCTGTGGTTTGGATCAAATTTTACGAATGGAATCTGGTAAAGTATCAGGTATTGTCAATGGAATCGATACAGATATTTATAATCCAGAAACGGACAATTTGCTGGAGTACCATTTTAATAAGGATGACTTATCTGGTAAGTTGGCAAATAAGCGTGCTTTGCAGGAAAAAGTTGGTTTGCTTGTGCGAGACGATGTGCCTTTGGTAGGAATTGTATCTCGTTTAACTTGGCAAAAAGGCTTTGATTTGGTTGTGGATCAGTTGCACAATTTATTGCAAGATGATGTACAAATCGTTCTTTTAGGTACAGGAGACCCGTCTTTTGAGCAATCCTTTGCTTGGTTTGGTCAAGCTTATCCAGAAAAATTATCTGCCAACATCACTTTTGATGTGAAATTAGCGCAAGAAATTTATGCAGCTTGTGATATGTTCTTAATGCCAAGTCGCTTTGAGCCATGTGGATTGTCCCAAATGATGGCCATGCGTTATGGAACCTTACCTCTCGTACATGAAGTTGGTGGCTTGCGTGACACCGTTCAACCGTATAATGCCTACGAAGGAACAGGAACTGGATTTAGCTTTAATAATTTCTCAGGCTACTGGCTGAAATGGACGTTTGATATGGCTGTCAGTCTCTATCATAACGATAAAGAAGCATGGCAGTCGCTTCAAAAGCAAGCTATGGAGCGTGATTTCTCATGGGACACCGCTAGTCAGGCCTATAGCCATTTGTACCAATCTCTTTATTCATAGAAGGGAGTTTGCTATTCAGAAATGGAACTAACAAAAGAACAGTTTCTTCAAGATTTTAAAGATATTTTACATGAAGAACAGTTAATTAAGGTAGAAGATGCCACTCCGACAGAGCTGTTTCAAACCTTAGCACGTACGATTCGCAAATACATCACTCCTATGTGGTTGGAACGACGAAACAAACTAGTAGAAGACAAGCAAAAAATTGCTTATTACTTTTCGATTGAATTTCTGCCTGGGCGAATGCTGGAAACCAATTTACTAAATCTTGGAATCCTCGATGTTGTCAAAGAAGGCTTTGACGAATTAGGTGTTGATTTTACGGCTGTCAAACAGGCTGAGCACGATATGGCGTTAGGAAATGGCGGTCTTGGTCGTCTTGCAGCAGCTTTTATGGATTCACTTGCAATCACAGGCTATCCGGGATTTGGCAATGGAATCCGCTATCGCTACGGACTTTTCAAACAAAAAATTGTAAATGGATATCAAGTCGAATTGCCGGATGATTGGTTTGGTAGTCTAGGAAACGTCTGGGAAACGCGGAAAGATCATGATGTTGTAGATGTTAAAATCTTTGGAAATGTCTATCTGCAAGCCAACAAAGAAGGGCGAATGCTTCCCGTTTATGAAAATTCGCAAACTCTCCGTGCAGTACCTTACGATGTACCACAAATTGGTTTTGGAAATGACGTTGTTAACAATCTTCGTCTTTGGGATATCGAAATTCCTGAAGAATATGAGCTAGAATATCCAACAATTGAAGCACGCCGCAAAGTACAAGATATCACAGCTATTTTGTATCCAGATGATTCAAGCTATGAAGGAAAAGAGCTACGCTTGATTCAAGAATATTTCATGACCAGTGCCGGCTTGCAGACGATTATCAAATCTTATCGGAAGCAAGGGCTGCCTTTAGAGCAAATTCATGAAAAGGTATCGGTTCATATCAATGATACCCACCCAGCGGTTGCACCAGCAGAGTTTATGCGGCTTTTACTTGATGACTGCGGTCTTGAATGGGCAGACGCTTGGAATGCAACAGTAAAGACGATGAGTTATACCAATCACACCATTCTTTCAGAAGCCTTAGAAAAATGGGATGCGGAACTCTTTAAAAATGTTCTTCCTCGTGTTTACCAGATCATTCTTGAAATTGATAATCGCTATGTCTCTGAAATGGCTGCGCGTGGCATTGACCCGCAAGTGATTGAGAACACTCGGATTGTCAAAGATAACCAAGTTCACATGGCGCATCTCGCGATTATTGGAGGTCATTCGGTCAATGGGGTGGCAAAACTTCATACAGAACTTCTCAAAGAAGATACGTTGCGTGACTTTTATGCCATTTATCCTGAAAAATTCAATAATAAAACAAATGGTATCATTCAACGTCGCTGGTTGCAAATTGCAGATGAACCATTGTCAAATGAGATTGATCGCTTGATTGGTAACGGCTGGCGGACAAACATTCATGAACTTCGTAAGCTCTTAGACTACAAAGATGACCCACAAGTTTTGAGTGAATTTTATAATGTCAAGCAAGAAGCAAAGGCGCGCTTAGCGGCTTTCATCAAAGAATCTACGGGAGTAGAAGTATCAACGGAAGCTATCTTTGATGTACAAGTGAAGCGGCTTCATGCTTATAAGCGTCAATTGCTCAATTTGCTCCATATTCTTAAACTATATTGGGATTTAAAAGACAATCCTGATAAAGATATGGTGCCACGTGTCTTCATTTTTGGTGCGAAAGCAGCGCCAGGTTATCATTTTGCCAAATCTGTTATCAAATTGATCAACGAAGTGGCTAATCTTGTCAATAATGATGAGAGTCTACAAGGCAAGCTAAAGGTTGTTTTCCTTGAAAATTATCGGGTCAGCTTGGCTGAACTCATCATTCCTGCTGCAGATGTGTCAGAGCAAATCTCGCTCGCTTCCAAGGAGGCTTCCGGCACATCTAATATGAAATTCATGATGACAGGCGCCATTACTCTGGCAACCCTTGACGGAGCCAATATTGAAATCAAAGATGAAGTCGGAGATGACAATATTGTAATTTTCGGTATGGACAAAGATGAAGTCTATGACCATTATGCTCGTCATGATTACTACTCACGTGGTGTTTATGAAAGCAATCCTGTGGTTCGCCGTGTGGTGGATAGCTTTGTGGATGGAACTATTCCAAATGTCCGAAATGAAGGTTCTGAGATTTATGAAGCTTTGATTACGCACAATGACGAATACTTCCTTTTGGAAGATTTTGCTTCGTACGTAGCAGCTCAAGAAAAGATTGATCAACTCTATCGTGACAAAGAAAAATGGGCGCGTATGAGCCTTATTAATATCGCAACATCTGATAAATTCACATCAGATGATACGATTGAACAATACGCCAAAGAAATTTGGAACCTAAAAAAGTAATAAGCTAGGGGCTGGGACTTATCCAGCCTCTTTGTTGAAAAAGTGAATTGTAGTTTTTGTCTATATTTAATCGATAAAGATTGCCTATAATATACATATATAGGGAAACAAAATTCGATAATTGGAAATAGCTATTTCCACATCAACAAACTGATAGTGGGATCAAGTTCGTTTTACTACTATTTTAAAACCACAATTGTTGCAGGATAGCCTACTTTTTTGGAAATTGAAAGAAATCCGTATAAAACGTTTCCAAAAGACAAAAACATTTGACAAAAAGAATTTTTAGGACTAAACTAAGTAAGTAAATTTTAAACATAAGGAGAATTCATCATGAATTTAACATTTTTTGGATTATGTCTTGCCTGTATGGGTGTTTCACTCGCTGAAGGTTTTTTAATGGCAAATCTATTTAAATCAGCATCACGTCAACCAGAAATCATTGGTCAGTTGAGAACGCTTATGATCATGGGGATTGCCTTTATCGAAGGTACTTTCTTCGTAACACTTGCGATGTCATTCATCATCAAGTAAGAAAAGAAAGTTATCCTTTAGAAAAGGGGGTGGAGTTCGTTGGAAGAAAGTGTAAATCCAACTATCACTTTAGGTCCTGTGACCTTTGATTTGACTCTACTTGCTATGTCTCTTTTAACTGTATTTATCGTATTTGCCTTTGTTTATTGGGCTAGCCGGAAAATGACTCTAAAGCCTTCTGGTAAGCAAAATGTCTTAGAATACCTCTATGATTTTGTCATTGGCTTTACAAAGGGCAATATTGGCGATAAATATATAAAGAATTATTCTCTATTTATCTTTTCCTTATTCCTTTTCGTTGCAGTAGCTAACAATCTTGGTTTGATGGCAAAAGTGCAGACAACCAATGGTTATAATTTGTGGACATCTCCAACGGCCAATCTTGCCTTTGACTTAGGATTTTCATTTTTGATTACCTTAATTTGTCATGTTGAAGGGATTCGCCGACGGGGAGTGAAAGCTTATCTCAAGGCATTTGCGACACCTGCTGGAATGACTCCAATGAATATTTTGGAAGAATTCACTAATTTTGCCTCTCTGGCTCTGCGTATCTATGGTAATATCTATGCAGGGGAAGTTCTGTCTGGCTTGTTATTAACTTTGTCACAACAAGCTGCTGCTTGGTATCCAATAGCATTTGTCTTGAATCTCATTTGGACTGCTTTTTCAGTCTTTATTTCATGTATTCAAGCATACGTGTTTACCATGTTAACATCTATGTATCTGGGTAAGAAAATTAACGGTGAGGAATAGAAGGGAGAAAAGAGATGAATATTACTTTAGGTAGTCTTATTGGGGATTTTATCCTTGTTGCAGGCTCATTTCTTCTGTTAATCGTTTTAATTAAGAAATTTGCCTGGGATAATATTACAAGTACTTTTGAGCAACGTGCCAAAAAGATTTCAGATGATATTGAAGGCGCAGAGTCTGCTCGTCAAAAAGCAGAAGATTTAGCTCAAAAGAGAGAAACAGAATTAGCGGGTAGTCGTCAAGAAGCGACAACAATTATTGAAAATGCCAAAGAAACTGCTGAGAAAAACAAAGCAGGAATCTTGGCAGATGCAGCTGATGAAGCTGGACGTTTAAAAGAAAAGGCTAATCAAGAAATCGCTCAAACCAAAGCAGAAGCCATGAACAGTATCAAAGGTGATGTAGCCGATTTGACTGTAAATCTTGCTAGCAAAATTTTAGGTCAAAAATTGGATCAAGAAGCTCACAAAGAGCTCATTGACCGCTATATTGACAAGCTAGGAGATGCTTAATGGACAAAAAAAGATATGCGGTAATTGAAAAATATACCACACCTTTTGTCCAACTCGTGATTGAAAAAGGTCAGCAAAAAGATGTTTTTGAAAAGCTTCAGCAAATCAAAGACATTTTTGACAATACAAATTTATCTGCCTTTTTATCACATATTGGTGTTGATGATACAGAAAAAGAAAGAAGCCTTCGCTATTTTCAAGGATCTGATTCATCCTTGATTGACAATTTCATTGAAGTTATTATTCATAATCATCGTGAAGATCTTTTTTATGATATTTTAGTAGAAAGTCTTCACCAGCTTGAAACGATTAGTAATGAATTTGAAGTGACAATCAAATCAGTTCAAGGTTTATCGGAGGAGCAAAAATCTAAAATTATTCCGATTATTGAGCGAAAATTTGGATTGCAGGTTCGTTCTTTAAAAGAAGAACTGGATGCAAGCCTCATTGGTGGCTTTATCATCACAGCTAATAATAAGACAATTGATGCAAGTATTAAACGTCAATTACAAACAGTAAAAGAAAATTTGAAATAGAAAGTGGTGTGAATTTTGGCGATTAACGCACAAGAAATCAGCGCTTTAATTAAGCAACAAATTGAAAATTTCCAGCCAAATTTTGACGTCACAGAAACAGGGGTCGTCACATATATTGGTGATGGAATCGCCCGTGCTCATGGTCTTGACAATGCAATGAGTGGTGAGCTGTTGATTTTTGAAAATGGCTCATACGGTATGGCACAAAACTTAGAATCAACAGATGTAGGGATTATCATTTTAGGTGATTTCACAGATATTCGCGAAGGGGATACCATTCGTCGAACTGGTAAAATCATGGAAGTGCCTGTCGGAGATGCTTTGATTGGTCGGGTTGTGGATCCGCTCGGTCGTCCGGTTGATGGGCTTGGCGAGATCAAGACAGATAAGACGCGTCCAGTTGAAACACCTGCTCCAGGGGTTATGCAGCGGAAATCTGTATCAGAACCGCTTCAAACAGGTCTGAAAGCGATTGATGCTTTGGTGCCAATCGGTCGTGGGCAACGGGAATTGATTATCGGAGACCGTCAAACTGGTAAAACAAGTATTGCGATTGATGCGATTTTGAACCAAAAGGGACAAGATATGATTTGTATCTATGTTGCCATTGGTCAGAAAGAATCCACGGTTCGTACGCAAGTAGAAACGCTTCGTCAGTATGGAGCGTTGGATTACACAATCGTTGTCACAGCGTCAGCTTCTCAACCTTCACCATTGCTGTTTTTAGCACCTTATGCAGGTGTAGCAATGGCAGAGGAATTTATGTATAGTGGCAAACACGTTTTGATTGTCTATGATGATTTATCAAAACAAGCAGTTGCTTATCGTGAACTGTCACTCTTGCTTCGTCGTCCACCAGGTCGTGAAGCTTTCCCAGGAGACGTATTCTATCTTCATAGCCGTCTTTTGGAACGTTCTGCCAAAGTTTCGGATGAATTAGGTGGTGGTTCTATTACAGCACTACCGTTTATCGAAACGCAAGCAGGAGACATCTCCGCTTATATCGCAACCAATGTAATTTCAATTACAGACGGTCAAATCTTCTTAAGCGACAGTCTCTTTAATGCAGGTGTTCGACCTGCTATTGATGCCGGTTCATCTGTATCACGTGTAGGTGGTTCTGCGCAGATAAAAGCGATGAAGAAGGTTGCCGGAACCTTGCGTATTGACCTTGCTTCTTATCGTGAATTGGAAGCATTTACCAAGTTTGGTAGTGATTTGGATGCTGCGACACAAGCAAAATTGAATCGTGGTCGTCGGACGGTAGAAGTCTTGAAACAACCTGTTCATGAACCATTACCAGTTGAAAAACAAGTCGTTATTTTGTACGCCTTGACACATGGTTTCTTGGATAGTGTACCGGTTGATGATATTCTTCGTTTTCAAGCAGAACTGTTTGATTACTTTGATGCTCATCATGAAGACCTCTATGAAATCATTCGTACAACAAAAGACCTTCCAGAGGAAGCAGTCTTAGATGCTGCAATTACTGAATTTATCAATCAGTCTAGCTTCAAGTAAGAATAGAGGTGTCAGATGGCAGTTTCATTAAATGATATAAAAAATAAAATTGCATCCACAAAAAACACCAGTCAAATCACAAATGCCATGCAAATGGTATCTGCTGCTAAGCTAGGAAAGTCAGAAGAAGCGGCCAAGAATTTCCAAATCTATGCTTCTAAAGTCAGAAAGTTGTTGACAGATTTGCTTCATGGTCATGAAGTGCAAAATTCCAAATATCACCCTATGTTGATTAGTCGTCCGGTGAAAAAAACAGCTTATATCGTTATTACATCGGATCGCGGCTTAGTTGGCGGTTACAATGCGACCATTCTCAAATCCATGATGGAACTTTTTGCAGAATACCATGATAAAGATGATTTCGTCATCATTTCAATCGGTGGTATGGGCTCGGACTTCTTTCGGGCACGCGGGCTTCAGCCTATTTATGAATTACGTGGTTTAGCAGATCAACCGAGCTTTGATGAGGTTCGTAAAATCATTGGCAAAACGGTTGAAATGTACCAAAACGAATTGTTTGATGAATTATATGTTTGTTATAATCACCACGTCAATAGTTTGACCAGCCAAATGCGTGTTGAACAAATGCTTCCAATCGTGGATTTGGATCCAAATGAAGCAGACGAAGACTACGTTTTGAATTTGGAATTGGAATCTAGTCGCGATGTCATTTTGGATCAATTGTTGCCTCAGTTTGCTGAAAGTATGATCTACGGGGCAATTATTGATGCGAAAACAGCAGAAAATGCAGCTGGAATGACCGCGATGCAGACAGCAACAGATAACGCGAAAAAAGTTATTAATGATTTGACCATTCAGTATAATCGTGCTAGACAAGCAGCTATCACGCAAGAAATTACTGAAATTGTGGCGGGTGCAAGTGCACTAGAATAGTGTCACAGAAAATAAATATAAAGAGGAGAAAAGAATGAGCTCAGGCAAAATTGCTCAGGTTATCGGACCAGTCGTTGACGTTGCGTTTGCAGCTGGTGATAAATTACCTGAGATAAATAATGCACTTGTAGTCTATAAAAATGACGAAAATAAATCGAAAATCGTCCTTGAAGTAGCTCTTGAGCTTGGTGACGGAGTGGTTCGGACCATTGCTATGGAATCAACTGACGGGTTGACTCGTGGCATGGAAGTCCTAGATACTGGTCGTCCAATTTCTGTCCCCGTTGGGAAAGAAACACTCGGTCGCGTCTTTAACGTTTTAGGAGATACCATTGACTTGGAAGCTCCTTTTGGTGAAGATGCAGAACGTCAACCAATCCACAAAAAAGCTCCAACTTTTGATGAGTTGTCTACTTCATCAGAAATCTTAGAAACAGGAATCAAGGTTATTGACCTCCTTGCACCTTATCTAAAAGGTGGGAAAGTCGGGCTTTTCGGTGGTGCCGGAGTTGGAAAGACAGTCTTGATTCAAGAATTGATTCACAACATTGCCCAAGAACACGGTGGAATTTCTGTCTTTACTGGTGTTGGAGAACGAACACGTGAAGGGAACGACCTTTACTGGGAAATGAAAGAATCTGGCGTTATTGAAAAAACAGCCATGGTCTTCGGTCAAATGAATGAACCACCTGGAGCACGTATGCGTGTGGCTTTGACTGGTTTGACCATTGCCGAATATTTCCGTGATGTCGAAGGTCAAGATGTGTTGTTATTCATTGACAATATCTTCCGTTTCACGCAAGCAGGTTCTGAAGTATCTGCCCTTCTTGGACGCATGCCTTCAGCCGTTGGTTACCAACCAACACTTGCGACAGAAATGGGACAATTGCAAGAACGGATTACGTCAACCAAGAAAGGTTCTGTAACCTCTATCCAAGCTATCTATGTGCCAGCCGACGACTACACTGACCCTGCGCCAGCTACAGCGTTTGCTCACTTGGATTCTACAACCAACTTGGAGCGGAAATTGGTGCAATTAGGGATTTACCCAGCAGTTGACCCACTTGCTTCTAGCTCCCGTGCCCTTGCTCCTGAAATTGTCGGAGAAGAGCACTATGCTGTAGCAGCAGAAGTGAAACGCGTCCTTCAACGTTACCATGAATTGCAAGATATTATTGCAATCCTTGGTATGGATGAATTGTCAGACGAAGAAAAGACTTTGGTTGCGCGTGCGCGTCGAATTCAATTCTTCTTGTCACAAAATTTTAATGTTGCTGAACAATTTACTGGGCAACCAGGTTCTTATGTACCAGTTGCTGATACAGTTCGTGGCTTTAAGGAAATCCTTGAAGGAAAATATGATCATCTTCCTGAAGATGCCTTCCGTGGTGTTGGTTCTATCGAAGATGTCGTTGCTAAAGCTGAAAAAATGGGATTTTAAGAGGTGACCTATGGCTCAAATGACAGTACAAATCGTGACACCTGATGGTCTAGTTTTTGACCACCATGCAACGTTTGTTTCCGTTAAAACTCTTGATGGAGAAATGGGGATTTTACCGCATCATGAAAATATGATTGCTGTTTTGGCTGTCGATGAGGTCAAAGTGAAGCGGATTGATGATGAAGATCATGTCAATTGGATTGCTGTGAATGGTGGAATTGTCGAAGTGGCTGATAATGTAATCACCATCGTTGCAGACTCTGCTGAACGCGCTCGTGATATTGACATCAGTCGTGCTGAAAGAGCAAAATTGCGTGCCGAGCGTGCCATTGAAGAAGCACAGGAAAAGCATTTAATTGACCAAGAACGTCGTGCCAGAATTGCCCTTCAACGTGCCATTAACCGAATTAACGTTGGAACAAGATTATAATATGTAAAGGCCAATTGGCCTTTTTTATAATGGCTTTTTTGTTATTGGTAGATGATTCGTGTCCGATAGTTTGCTCTCATCTATTTTTTTGGTATAATGGGGATATGATTCAGTTAATTTTTACGCTTAGTAGCCATATGATCTTTATTTTTCTTTCATTTCACTTGCTTTCTACTGTTGTGAATTGGGAAAAACTATTGAAAGTGAATGCTGACAATGCTTTTAGAATTCGTTTTTTGATTTTATTGCTTAGTATTGCATTAGGCTTTTTGCTCAGCTCTTTCTTCCTCAGTCTCTATGCATTGGGACGTGATGTGTTTAGTAGCAATTTATAAGATGAGAAAAGTAATAAAATAAGTGTTTTGGAGAAAATATGGATAAAATTATTATACAAGGTGGTTCAAATCCATTAGTTGGTTCGGTTAAAATTGAAGGTGCCAAAAATGCTGTTTTGCCTTTGCTTGCAGCAACTATTCTAGCGACGACAGGGAAAACAACTCTAACCAATGTCCCTGTGCTATCCGATGTATTTACAATGAACAATGTAGTCCGTGGGTTGAATACAAAAGTGACCTTTGAGCAAGAAGAAAACAAGATTACGGTGGATGCTACACAGCCATTGAGTGAAGAAGCACCTTATAAATATGTCAGTAAAATGCGTGCTTCAATTGTTGTATTAGGACCTATTTTGGCGCGTAATGGTCACGCAAAAGTTTCCATGCCAGGTGGCTGTACGATTGGAAGCCGTCCTATTGACCTTCATTTGAAAGGGTTAGAGGCAATGGGAGCAGAAATTAAGCAGACGGCTGGATTTATTGAGGCCAAAGCTAACCGATTGCATGGAGCTCATATTTACATGGATTTTCCAAGTGTGGGTGCGACGCAAAATATTATGATGGCAGCAACGTTAGCAGACGGTGTGACTGTTATTGAAAATGCAGCTCGGGAGCCTGAAATTGTGGATTTAGCTGTTTTGTTAAACAAAATGGGTGCTAAAGTCCGTGGTGCAGGTACGGAAACATTAACTATTACTGGGGTTAAGGAATTGTCTGGGACAAGCCACAGCGTGGTGCAAGATCGTATTGAAGCTGGAACTTTTATGGTAGCAGCTGCTATGACGGGTGGCAATGTTCTTGTGCGAGATGCTATCTGGGAGCATAATCGTCCGCTCATCGCGAAATTGATGGAAATGGGTGTGTCTGTTACCGAAGAGGACGAAGGGATTCGGATTTGTTCCGATTTGTCTAAACTAAAAGCTGTCAATGTAAAAACTCTTCCTCATCCCGGTTTTCCGACAGATATGCAGGCGCAATTTACAGCCTTGATGACGGTTGCCAAGGGTGAATCTACCATGATTGAGACTGTTTTTGAGAATCGTTTCCAACATCTGGAAGAAATGCGTCGGATGGGCTTGCACTCAGAAATTATGCGGGACACAGCTCGTATCGTTGGTGGTCAAGCCTTGCAGGGAGCAGAGGTGATGTCAACAGACTTGCGTGCGAGTGCAGCACTGATTTTGACGGGCTTGGTTGCAGAAGGTGAAACAAAAGTAGGACAACTAACTCACTTGGACAGAGGCTATTACCAGTTCCATAAAAAGTTGTCTAACTTAGGTGCTTCTATTAAGCGAGTGAAGGAAGAAGACGATGAATAATGATTTGAAATACGTTGGAAAACAAGTTGGAATTGTTCTAGCAGTCTTGTTGCTTGGTTTGATTTTGTTTGCACTTGGCTTAGTTGTTGGCTACGGTGGAAAAAATCCATGGGCTATTTTATCGCCAGGTAAGTGGCAGGAAATCATCAGCAAATTCACAGGACAATAGATAATAATATTGATAGGAAAAAGGGAGTGAGACAAAAGTCATGATTTCGTAGCAATAGACTTTGTAGTCCCACCCCCTCCTATTTATTTAAAAAGGGGGGAGAAATGGCGAGAAAGAAGTCCAACCAGAAAGTAGCGCAAAGTGTAGTAGGCGTATTTCTTGCACTCGTTCTTGCGCTGGGAGGTTATTCTTTTAGCAATCATCGCACTAGTACGAGTCATTCTGATAGCTCTGCTATTAATCGAAGTATTCGGATGAATCATGCAGCACCCAGTCAAGAATTAGCACAGAGTGTTTTGACAGAATCCGTTAAACGACAGCTCAAAGGAAAGATCGAATGGAATGGATCGGGAGCCTTTATAATCAACGAAAATAAAACAACATTGGATGCCAAAGTTGCAAGCGTTCCTTACGCGGATAATAAGACCAAGCTTGTTCGAGGTCAGACTGTTCCGACTGTAGCCAATGCTCTTTTATCCAAAGCCACTCGTCAGTATAAGAATCGTGAGGAGACAGGAAATGGCTCTACGGCTTGGACACCTGCTGGTTGGCATCAGGTGAAGCATTTATCAGGTGAATATAATCATGCGGTTGACCGTGGGCATTTGTTGGGCTATGCTTTGATTGGTAACTTGAAAGGGTTTGATGCTTCGACCAGCAACCCGAAAAACATCGCTGTGCAAACAGCTTGGGCTAATCAAGCCAATACTGGTCATTCTACGGGTCAAAATTTTTATGAAACAAAGGTCCGCAAGGCACTAGACAAAAATAAACGAGTTCGGTATCGGGTGACTTTGATTTATGCCAATGAACAGGATTTGGTGCCGGTTGGTTCGCATATTGAAGGCAAATCTAATGACGGCAGTCTGGAAATAAATGTCTTTGTTCCCAACGTACAGACAGGACTTCGGCTAAATTATCAAACAGGAGAAGTGACTGTTACCAACTAGATTATTGCTAGTGTTGCATTTATATCATCTTTTTGTTATACTATTTTTACATGAGGTCGGACAAAAAGTATCTCAGCCTCTATCTAATTTAGTGATAAGCGAATGACGCAGTAGGTGATTGGACTCTTTATTCGCTTTTCAAGCTCGAAAGAGCACCTAATCACCTTTGCGGGGGTGGGACTACGAACTTAAATTTTTCAAGATAAGTTCTGTCCCACTCCCCCATTTTGTCTAAAAAGTACGTTGGTGCTTTTTTATTGTGGATTTGTTTTATGAGGAGAAAGGAGAAACATGAAGTATATTTGGTCTTATTTGAAAAAATATCCTAAATGGTTGATGCTGGATTTCTTTGGTGCTGTCTTCTTTGTCGTGGTGAATCTCGGTTTGCCGACTGTTTTGGCACGAATGATTGACGAAGGGATTAATCGAGGAGACAGCAATCGTTTGTATTATTGGGCGATTGTGATGCTCATTGTCATTTTGCTAGGAGTCTTTGGACGGATTGTCCTTGCCTATGCTGCTGGGAAATTAACGACGAGCATGGTACGGGACATGCGCAATGATGTGTATGATAAATTGCAAGAGTATTCCCATCATGAATACGAGCAGATTGGTGTTTCATCCTTAGTGACACGGATTACCAGTGATGCTTTTGTTTTGATGCAATTTGCAGAGCAATCCTTAAAATTGGGTGTCATTACGCCTATGATGATGATGTCTAGTGTGATGATGATTTTTTTCACTAGTCCTTCCTTAGCTTGGATTGTCGCAATTTCCGTTCCTTTTCTTGGCATTGTCGTTTGGTATGTGGCGACAAAAACACGTCCTCTATCAGAAAAGCAACAAAAAACGTTAGACAAAATCAATCAATACGCGCGTGAAAATTTAACGGGTCTGCGCGTCATTCGGGCTTTTGCACGAGAAGAATTTCAAGAAGAGCGCTTTGCTTCACAAAATGAAATTTATGCGGATAATTCCAATCGCTTATTTAAATTAACTGGTTTGACAGAACCGCTCTTTGTTCAAATCATCATTGCCATGATTGTTGCCATTGTCTGGTTTGCTTTAAAACCACTTGGTACAGGAGACTTGCAAGTTGGGGATTTGGTTGCTTTTATCGAATACAGTTTCCATGCTTTGCTGTCTTTCTTGTTGCTATCTAGTTTGTTTACGATGTATCCTCGTACAGCTGTTTCAAGTGAACGCTTGAAAGAAGTAATGGAAATGCCGATTTCGATCAATCCAAACGAAGACGGTGTTACGGAGACAGACAGTCACGGTTATTTAGAGTTTGACAATGTTACTTTTGCTTATCCTGGTGAGACTGAAAGCCCAGTGCTACATGATATTTCGTTCAAAGCGAAACCTGGTGAAACGATTGCTTTTATCGGCTCGACCGGCTCAGGAAAGTCTTCATTGGTGCAATTGATTCCGCGTTTCTATGACGTGACACTTGGAAAGATTTTAGTAGACGGAGTGGACGTGCGTTCTTATAACCTAAAAGCGTTGCGGCAGAAGATAGGTTTCATTCCACAAAAGGCTTTGCTGTTTACGGGAACAATCGCAGAAAATCTGCGGTATGGGAAAGAACATGCTAGTCGTGAGGAATTGGTGCAAGCAGCAGATGTAGCACAAGCGAGAGACTTTATCGAAAGCAAGGAAGAGCGTTTTGAAACGCATTTGGCAGAAGGAGGGAGCAATCTCTCTGGTGGTCAAAAGCAACGTCTCTCCATTGCGCGGGCGGTCGTGAAAGAACCAGATATTTATATTTTTGATGATTCATTTTCTGCGTTGGACTATAAGACCGATGCCATTCTTCGAAGTCGACTCAAAGAAGTTACGCAAAATGCTACTGTATTGATTGTAGCACAACGTGTGGGAACCATTATGGATGCAGATCAGATTATTGTTCTGGATAAGGGAGAAATTGTCGGGCGCGGAACACATGAAGAATTGTTGCAACAAAACGATATCTATCGCGAAATTGCTAATTCTCAGCTTAATAGTCAATCACTAACAGAAGAATAGGAGGGAAAGATGAAACAACATAGTTTTATGCGCTTGTGGAGTTATTTAAAAGTTTATAAACTCTCAGTAATCCTTGCTATCTTTTTGAAGGTGGTGAGTATTGTGATGAGCGTGCTAGAGCCTTTTGTACTTGGTCTTGCTATTACAGAATTGACACGAAATGTGCTGGACATAGCAAAAGGAGTCGAAGGCGCCAGTATAAACACAACATATGTCTTTTGGGTAATGGCACTTTACCTTTTGCGTGGTTTGTTCTATGAAATTGGGGCTTACTATTCTAATTATTTTATGACCAATGCGGTGCAAAATACGGTACGCGATATGCGCAATGAGTTGAGTTCTAAAATTAATCAAATTCCAGTTTCTTACTTTGATAAGCATCAATTTGGAGATTTGCTAGGGCGCTTTACCAGTGATGTAGAGACTGTTTCAAATGCGCTTCAACAATCATTCTTACAAGTTGTAAATGCGGTTTTGACCATTACCTTAGTTATCGGAATGGTCTTGTATCTTAATTTTCAACTGGCTTTGATAGTGATTGCTAGCATTCCATTGACCTATTTTGGGGCGAATTTTATCTTAAAGAAATCGCAGCCTTATTTTAAAAAGCAAGCAGATGCGCTGGGTGCTATGAACGGATTTGTGCAGGAAAATCTGAGCGGTTTTAATGTGCTGAAACTTTATGGTCGTGAAGAAACATCTTCAGAAGATTTTCGCGAAATCACGCAAAATCTCCAAGAAGTTGGCTTCAAAGCTAGCTTTATTTCGGGCTTGATGATGCCAATTTTGAATGCCGTTTCAGATTTGACCTATTTGATTGAAGCGGTTGTTGGTGGTCTGCAAGTCATTTCTGGACAATTAACGATTGGGAACATGCAAGCATTCGTACAATACGTGTGGCAAGTAAACCAACCAATCCAAAACTTAACGCAACTGGCTGGGCAATTGCAGAGTGCTAAGTCTTCGCTGGATCGTGTCTTCCAAGTTTTGGATGAACCAGACGAAGTAACAGATGCGAAAGAGTGGCTGGAGCATGATTTGACAGGTCAGGTCAGCTTCAAGCATGTTGACTTTCAATACGTGGAAAACAAACCGCTCATTCGAGACTTCAATTTGGAGGTAAGGCCGGGTGAAATGGTAGCAATTGTCGGTCCGACTGGTGCTGGAAAGACCACCCTCATCAATCTACTCATGCGCTTTTACGATGTAACAGCAGGTTCAATTTCTGTTGATGGTCACGATATTCGCAACTTATCGCGCCAAGAATACCGCAAACAATTTGGTATGGTCTTGCAAGACGCTTGGCTTTATGAAGGAACAGTCAAGGAAAACTTGCGCTTTGGAAATCTGAATGCGACAGATGAAGAGATTGTGGAAGCTGCCAAAGCGGCTAATGTCGATCATTTCATTCGGACACTTCCAGGTGGCTATAATATGGAAATGAATCAAGAGTCTAGCAATATCTCACTAGGACAAAAACAATTGCTGACCATTGCGCGAGCATTATTAGCCGATCCCAAAATCTTGATTTTGGATGAAGCAACCTCGTCCGTTGATACACGCCTAGAGCTCTTGATTCAAAAAGCGATGAAGAACCTCATGCAAGGACGAACAAGCTTTGTCATTGCTCACCGCTTATCGACGATTCAAGAGGCAGACAAGATTTTGGTTCTCAAAGACGGGCAAATCATTGAGCAAGGAACTCACGAATCGCTTTTAGCTGATAAAGGTTTCTATTACGACTTATATACAAGTCAGTTTGCTAAGAAAGAGGCCTAACGAATAAAGGAGCAAAAGAAAACTCCAATTAAACAATAAAAACACGAACCCTGTCTTGACTAGCAGTTAGCTAATCTGGACGAGTTCGTGTTTTTTTATCTTTGGTGACATAAAGCTAAAATGCAATTGCTCTGTCTCACAACTATTTTTTGCTAAATCTTCAAAACTGCATGACATTTCTTCCGTCCGCCCAGCGGACGAAGTGAACTAGTTTTGGTTTATAGTGTCAGCCGGGCGGATGGGGTGGATTAGTTTTGATTTATACTGTCAGCCCGGCGGACGAAGTGAACTAGTTTTGGTTTATAGTGTCAGCTGGGCGGACGAAGTGAATGAGTTTTGGTTTATAGTGTCAGCCGAGCGGACGAGGCGAATGAGTTTCAGTTTACTTTGTCGCCCCAGTCGACAGCTTCAATCGTTTTCTACGAATTGTTCATTCCGTTAAGTAAAATTACGCCTTATCGAAAGAGGTTAGTAAGCCAAACAATGAAATACAATCCAAGAAAAACGGCATGCCATTTCCAATAAAGCATGATTAGTCCAAGTGTTTCACGTATCCAAGCCGACGGGAGAAAATAAAGTGCTGTTCTAGAGCCGATACTTCGCCCCTTTATGCCGAGCTTTCGCATGTAAATACCTGCTCGCAAAGAGTGGAAAGAGTTGGTGACGACCAAGCAATAGTAATTTTCCTTACTTTTTTGGTCTAAAATAGTTTTGCTAAACTGCAAATTTTCTAAGGTATTGGTTGACTGCCGTTCAATGATAATATCTTCCTCTGAAATACCAGATTCCATTAAATAATGTGCCATTGCTTCTGCTTCGGTTATTGGTTCATCGACACCTTGTCCTCCAGAAACGACAATTTTGGGATGGTTATGAAATTTTTCATACATCATCTTCCCCTTTTCAAGTCGTTGAGCGAGAAGAGGCGGAACCTTGTCTCCTATCAAACCAGACCCTAAGATGATGATGTAGTCTGGATGTTTTATGACGGGAAAAGTATTATAAACAAAACCGTAAAGGATATAGGTCACATAAAGATAGCTACCATAAATTAGAAGTCCATTTGTAAGAGATAGGATTTTATGAAGAAAGATAAAATGAGGAAAGAAAAAAGTAAGCGCTAGGGAAAGAGCAATAGCGAGTCCATAAAAGAGGGAGAGAAGGTTTGCTAAACGCCTACCTTCAAAGGTCATCATCTGTCTGCCATTAAAAATGAGATAAATGGTTGAAATTATAACACTCAAAGGAATGAAAAGTGTTAAGATGAGCAAAGAAAGCATTGCCAGATTTCTATTGACAAGTTGTTCCATATGAATCACAAATAAACCAGAAACGATAGCGGCAAATAAAATTAAAACGATACTAAGCAAATACGCATTGAAGAGTCGCCTTGGCTCTATATAAAACAAGGCAAGAAAAAGAAGAGCAGGAAGAAGCCAAATAAGATGCAATACCATAATGTGATAACAATCCTTTCAAACAGATTCCTTTTTAGTATAGCATAAAAGTTCCTGTAAAAAATAATAGATTCAAAAAGAATAGACTTAAAAATTGAAATATTATTAAAAAATATGGTATAATACTTTTATGTCTTGGGGTCGTTACGGATTCGACAGGCATTATGAGGCACATTTTGCGACTCATCGAGCGGATGTAAAGCGCCAGTTAAATATAACTGCAAAAAATAATAATTCTTACGCTTTAGCTGCCTAAAAAACAGCCAGCGTGACCAGATTCGGATCGCTCGTGTTCGATGACCGGTCTTAATAATAGCGAGATACGATTAAGCCTTGTCTAGGGGCTTGATAAGAGACTGATAGACTCGCTTGGCTTGGGCTTGAGTTATGTGTCAAAGCGAAGTTAAATCCAATACATAACCTATGGTTGTAGACAAATGTGTTGGCAGGTGTTTGGACGTGGGTTCAATTCCCACCGGCTCCATTGTTAAATATGGAAGATTACTCAAGAGGCTTAAGAGGCTGTGTTGGAAACGCAGTAGGCGTGTGAAAGCGTGCGTGGGTTCGAATCCCATGTCTTCCGTTTTACTACAAAACGCTCGTTAGTAGCGTTTTTTCTTACTAGAAGATAAAATGAGTGAAGAGAACGGATTCACTCATTTATTTTTTTGAAAAATATTGAAATTTTTCTGAAAAGTAGTAGACTGTTACTAGAAAGTTTGGAGGTTTCTTGTGAAATTATACGTACAATTGATGATTATTTTTTCGATTTCTTTGATAGGAGAAGGGATTTCCTATCTTTTTCATTTGCCTATTCCAGGAAGCATTATTGGCCTCATTCTTCTTTTTTTGGCTTTGCAATTTAAAATTTTCAGATTGCGGCATGTGAGTATGGTGGGAAATTTTTTATTAGCCAATATGACCATTTTATTTTTGCCGCCAGCGGTTGGAATTATGGATAAATTTCATGTCATTGCGCCTTATTTGTTGCCGATTGTTTTGATTATTGTTGGGGCGATTGTGATCAATGTGGTTGTCATTGCCGTGGTTGTTCATTTTATCAAAAATCGCTTTGAAGGAGATTACGGAGAAGGAGAAACAAGAAATGTCTAATTTGTGGGGCAATCCTTTATTTGGTTTGGCTTTATCAATCTTTGCTTATCTGGTAGGAATGTTGATTTTTCGCAGATTTCCGCATCCTTTGACAACCCCTTTACTTCTAGCCACCATATTTGTCATTGTATTTTTAAAATTGACAGGAATTTCTTACAAGAATTACTACGTAGGCGGGGCGTATTTGAATAATCTCATTGTGCCGTCAACGGTTGCACTGGGAATTCCTTTGTATAAAACATTTCATCTCATGAAACACCATGCCAGAAGCATTTTGATTGGTACTTTTGTAGCAGTGGTAGTGAATACCAGTTTTACAGCTTTGGTCGCAAAGGCTTTTGGAATGGATTTTTTCTTAGCAATTTCACTCTTTCCCAAATCAGTAACAACAGCTATGGCGGTTGGAATTACAGATAAAATGCAAGGGCTGACGACAGTGACGTTGGTAGTTGTAGTTGCAACGGGAATCTTGACAAGTGTGATCGGTCCGACTGTTTTAAAAATCTTAAAAATCAAAGATCCTGTTGCAGTAGGCTTAGCTCTTGGAGGAACGGGACATGCTGTTGGGACAGGGACAGCTTTTAAATATGGACAAGTCGCAGGAGCTATGGCTGGTCTAGCTATTGGCGTGACAGGGATTATGTATGTGATTGTCAGTCCAATTGTTGCAAGTATTATTTTAAAATAGCAAAAGACGAGAATGACTGTGCTGTGACTATTTTTTGAAAGCAAGTATGTTTTCTGCCCCATTTCCTAAAAAACATGATATAATAGAGAGTAAAAACTTTTTGATAGAAAGACAGTTATGGATTTAAAAGATTATATTGCAACCATTGAAAACTACCCACAAGAAGGAATTTTATTTCGTGACATTAGCCCATTGATGGCAGATGGAAATGCCTACAGCTATGCCATTCGTGAAATTGTTCAGTATGCTACGGACAAGAAAATTGATATGATTGTCGGTCCAGAAGCGCGTGGATTTATTGTTGGATGTCCGGTAGCTTATGAGCTTGGAGTTGGTTTTGCTCCAGTACGTAAGCCTGGGAAATTGCCTCGTGAGGTTATCTCAGCTAGTTATGAAAAAGAGTATGGTGTAGATACCTTAACAATGCACGCAGACTCTATCAAGCCTGGACAACGCGTACTGATTGTTGATGACCTTCTTGCAACGGGAGGAACGGTTAAAGCAACAATTGAAATGGTTGAACGTTTAGGTGGTATCGTTGCAGGTTGCGCTTTCCTTATTGAATTGGATAAATTGAAGGGACGCGAAGCTATTGGTAACTACGATTACAAAGTTCTCATGCATTATTAAGGTATAAGTAAAAACTATATCTTGTTGTAGAAAAAAGTATAATTGAAAACTATATCTCCTTTCAGTATAATAAAAGCAGAACGTAAAAGGAGATATTTTCATGCCTATTAAAATTGATAAGAAATTACCAGCTGTTGACATTTTAAGATCTGAGAATATCTTTGTCATGGATGATGAGCATGCAGAACACCAAGATATTCGTCCTCTGAATATCTTGATTTTGAATTTAATGCCGCAAAAAACAGTAACAGAAACGCAGTTGTTGCGTCATTTAGCAAATACGCCATTGCAACTTCGGATTGAATTTCTTTATATGACTTCTCATACCTTCAAAACGACACATGCGGACTATATGGAGACGTTTTATAAGACTTTTGATGAGATCAAGGGTCGTTATTTTGACGGTTTGATTGTCACCGGAGCGCCAGTCGAGCATTTGCCTTTTGAAGCAGTAGATTATTGGGAAGAATTCCGACAAGTTATTGACTGGTCCAAATCGCATGTTTACTCAACGTTGCATATTTGTTGGGGAGCGCAAGCAGCTCTTTATGCTCGTTATGGCATCGCCAAACACCAGATGAACCGCAAGTTGTCTGGCATTTACAGTCAATCTACACCAGAAAAGCCAAATTTGCTGTTTCGCGGTTTTGATGATGAATATGCAGCTCCTCATTCGCGTTATACAGAAGTTCGCAAAGAGGATATTTTAAATAAGAGTAATTTGGAAATTTTAGCTTGTGGAGAAGAAGTCGGTGCCTCCGTTGCGGCAAGTCGTGATCTTCGCGAAGTGTATAGCTTTGGTCATTTGGAATATGACCGCGAGACCTTGGCAAAAGAATATTTGCGTGATGTAGACGAAGGGCTGAATCCGCATATTCCAGAAAATTATTTCAAAAATGATGACGTTACTTCAACTCCGTGTTTGCGATGGAATCTGGCTGCGGCGCTGTTTTTCAACAATTGGATTAATTATGCTGTTTATCAAGAAACGCCATTTGACTGGGCAAATGCAGCAAATGACGCGTCCTTGTTTGCTTATTTATAAGAGGTGTTATGACTTATTTATCAGCGTATAAGACGGGCAATTTAGTATTGCCAACTGAGCTTCTTTTTCATTTTCATGAGATATTTGATAATAGTGATGACTTTTTGGTCTGGCAATTTTTCTATTTGCAAAATACAACATCGCTAGAAGAGATTTCTCCTGTTCAGATTGCAGAAAGTATCGGGAAATCCGTTGCAGAGGTCAATCGCTCTATGTCAAATTTGACAGAAAAAGGATTGTTGCAGTACAAAACAATTGCACTCAATGGTGAAATTGAGGCAGTTTTTGATGCGCTGCCAGCGCTTGAACGATTGGATGAAATTGTAGAGAATCACTCAAGCGTTGCGCAAGCTGTTTCTCAAAATGTTTTAAAAGACTTGGTCGAGACTTTCCAGCAAGAATTAGGTCGTCTCTTGACACCGTTTGAAATCGAGGATTTGACAAAAACGATTCAAGATGACAAGACCAGTCCTGAACTTGTTACTGCTGCTCTTCGTGAAGCTGTTTTTAATGGAAAGGCAAACTGGAAATACATCCAAGCTATTTTACGGAATTGGCGCCGTGAAGGCATTACAACAGTAGCACAGGTAGAAGCGAAGCGAGAAGAGCGTGAGGCGACAAATCCACAAAATATCACTGTCTCGGATGATTTTTTGAAGGCTATGGATTTGTGGCGAGATTAAGAAATCGGAGTTTATTCTCTTGGAATAGACTCTTTTTTTAGTTCCTTAAAAATGATATACTAAGTGAAGCGATTATTTTAGAAATGAGTTATCATGCAAGTAAAGAATATCTCAAAACGTTTGAGAAAAGTGGCTGGTTTTGTACCACAGGATGCCAAAATCTTGGATGTAGGAAGTGACCACGCTTATTTACCGATTTATCTAATTCAGCAGGGGAGAATTTCCTCAGCCATTGCTGGTGAAGTTGTTGAGGGGCCTTATCAGTCTGCGGTGACGAATGTAGCCGATAACCAGATGTCCGATAAAATTTCTGTTCGTTTGGCAAATGGTTTGGCAGCTTTTGATGCAGAAGATCAGATTGATGTTATCGTTATTGCAGGAATGGGAGGAGGATTGATAGCAGATATTTTAGACAATGGCAGTGCAAAATTGGCATCTGTTAAGCGCCTGATTCTTCAGCCTAACAATCGGGAAGATGAACTTCGCAGGTGGTTGTGTAGTCATAATTTTCAAATTATAGAAGAAGCTATTGTGGAAGAAAATGGGAAATTTTACGAGATAATGATAGCTGAACAGGGGCATCAAGTGTTGAATGCTGAACAAGAACGCTTCGGATCTTATCTAATGAGGGAGCAATCAGCTGTTTTTCAAGATAGATGGCAGCGGGAAGTAGACAAACTGGAAAAAGCTCTGGCTAAAATCCCAGAGAAAAATCTAACGGAACGCTCTGCTATATCCAAAAAAATCAAGCAAATCAAGGAGGTACTGCATGCTGGCAAGTGATTTTATTAACCATTATGAAGCATACTGTCCTAAGGATCTGTCCATGACGGGAGATATCTGCGGACTGCAAATTGGAACTCTGAATAAGGAAGTTAAGCGAGTACTGGTAGCTTTGGATATCCGCGAGCAGACAGTTGCAGAGGCGATTGAAAAAGATGTAGATTTGATTTTGGTTAAGCACGCACCGATCTTTCGGCCTATTAAGGATTTAGTGGCAGACCGACCTCAGAATCAGATTTACATCGATCTGATTAAGCACGATATTGCAGTCTATGTCAGCCATACCAATATTGATATTGTGGATGACGGTCTCAATGACTGGTTCTGTAATCTACTAGAAATCACTGATACGGATTATCTTTGCGAAACGGTTCCTGGACACGGCATTGGTCGTATTGGCAAGATTGCACCTCAGACTTTTGGAGACTTTGCAGGCAAGGTTAAGGAAACTTTTGGTCTGGATAGTTTGTGTTTGGTGACTTATTCGGATGTGGATTTGGAGCAAACGATTGAGAAAGTGGCGATCTGTGGTGGCAGTGGTCAGTCCTTTTACAAGGAGGCTTTAGCACAGGGTGCTCAGCTTTATATTACAGGTGATATTTACTACCATACAGCACAGGATATGCTGAGCGAGGGGCTTCTAGCTTTGGATCCGGGTCACCATATAGAAGTGCTCTTTGTAGAAAAATTGGTTGAAAAGTTTCAAGATTGGAAAGTAGAAGAGAGTTGGGAAGTTGAATTTTTAGCCAGTCAGGTTTCTACAAATCCTTTTAAACATATCTAAGTAGGAAATTGTATGAAAAAAGTAGCGATTATTGGAGCAGGGATTGTCGGATCAACTGTTGCCTATTATCTATCGAAAAATCCTGCTTATCAGGTAACAGTTTTTGACCAAGGAATAGGTCAGGCAACCAAGGCAGCGGCTGGTATTATCAGCCCGTGGTTTTCTAAGCGGCGCAATAAAGTATGGTATCGTATGGCGCGACTGGGAGCAGATTTTTATCTGGATTTGGTGGCTGATTTACAGAAGGACGGTTTTGCAACGGAGTTTTATCAACAGACTGGTGTATTTGTGCTGAAGAAAAAGGAGGAAAGTTTGGAAATACTCTATGAGTTGGCAGACCAACGGCGAAAAGAATCACCGCTCATTGGCGACTTGCGGCTGCTTTCACGAGCGGAAGCAGCAGAGTATTTTCCAGGTCTTAAAGGTTTTGACCGGCTGCTCTATGCTTCTGGAGGAGCACGCGTGGAAGGCTCATTATTGACTCAGACTTTGCTTGCGGCTAGCGGTGCAGAAGTAATCCAAAAGAAAGTAAGTTTGGACATTCGAGATGGGGCTTTCTGGGTTGATAGTTGTTGTTTTGACCAAGTTATATTGGCAACAGGAGCTTGGTTGTCTGAGCTTCTGAAACCATTAGGTTATCAGGTGGATATTCGCCCACAAAAGGGTCAGCTGCGAGATTATCAGACTGCTCTGGTGACAGATGATTATCCAGTTGTCATGCCAGAGGGAGAGCTAGATATTATTCCTTTTCAAAATGGCAAAATCAGTATGGGAGCTACTCACGAAAATGAAATGGGCTATGACCTCAAAGTAAATCAGGCTATGCTGGATGAAATGGAGCAGGAGGCACTTTACTATTTTCCTAGCTTATCTCAGGCAAAAGTGGTGAGCGAACGGGTCGGAATTCGAGCCTATACTAGTGACTTTTCTCCTTTCTTTGGTCAGGTGCCAAATCTTCCGCAGGTACTTGCAGCCGGTGGCTTAGGTTCTTCTGGTTTGACGACAGGGCCACTCATCGGATATCATTTAGCTCAGATGGTTCAGGAAAAAAGTGGTAGTTTAAATCCAACGGATTATCCTATTGAAAGATATATTAAAAAAGAGAAATAGATGACAGAAAAAATTTTAAATTGGGTCAATGTTTGTGTGAAAAAAGGGAATCAAGTTCTTTTGCTCAATCGACAGCATGATGATTTTAAAGGCTGGATTCAGCCAGGTGGGAAAGTTGAGTTTCCAGAATCTTTTTTTGAAGCAGCGACTCGTGAGTTGAAAGAAGAAACAGGACTGATAGCTTTGAATTTACAGCTTAAAGGCATTTCCGGTTTTACCAATCCAACAAAAGCAGAGCGTTATGTCTATTATGATTTTCTCTGCGAGGAATTTGACGGGGAACTACTAACGGAATCACGGGAAGGTCAGCCCAAATGGTGGTCAATTGATGAACTGGACCAGCTCGACATGCAGGACGACATCAGAGATAGGCTTCCTTTGTACTGGCGAAAAGGCTCCTTTGAGCGGATTCACTATTGGGATGAAGAGAACCATTGCATCAAAGAAACCAAGACGATATTGTATGATGAAAGATAATGAGGAGATGAAGTTGTTATGAACTGGTTGCAGGAGCAGCCTGTGGTGCTGCAGGCTTTTTTGGCGGGACTCTTTACATGGGGCTGTACCATTGTAGGCTCTGCGGTTGTCTTTTTCTTTAAAACAGTCAGTCGTAAGCTGCTGGATATTATGATGGGATTTGCAGCTGGTGTCATGATTGCAGCTTCATTTTGGTCGCTCTTGCAGCCTTCAATTGAGTATGCAAAAGGTAACTATGGAGTGTGGTCTTGGATGCCAGCCGCCCTTGGTTTTCTGTTGGGTGGTTTCTTCTTGCGCTTTATTGATGCGGTAGTACCCCATTTACACCTTAGCAAGAAGGATGTATCTGAGGCAGAAAGTCTGCCGGAGCACAGCCGGAATAAACTGTCCAAAACGGCTCTGCTTTTTCTGGCTATTACCATACACAATTTTCCAGAAGGCTTGGCAGTAGGAGTGGCCTTCGGTGCCTTATCCAGCAATTCCAGTCCAGAAGTCTTTATCGGAGCTGTAGGTCTGGCTCTGGGAATCGGTCTCCAAAATGTGCCGGAAGGGGCAGCCTTGTCCATTCCTATACGGACAGACGGGGAATCGCGTCTTAAAGCTTTTTACTGGGGTTCAATGTCGGCTATTGTTGAGCCTATCGGAGCTGTCCTTGGTGCTTATGCGGTTATGGCAATGACGGCTATTCTACCCTATGCCCTGTCTTTTGCGGCGGGAGCCATGATTTTCGTCGTCGTGGAGGAGCTGATACCAGACTCTCAAACTAATGGCAATACAGATGTTGCGACTTTAGGTCTCATGGTAGGCTTTGTGTTGATGATGGTATTGGATGTGGCTTTGGGATAGCAGATACTTTTTTAAAATTAGGCGTCTATTTTATCAGTTGCGTAGATAACAACAGTTCTATCTTGGCAGATTTTTTGTTTCGTTTTGGATTTTCATTAAGTATGAGAGACTTTAAATGAAAGCACTCTCTTTCTTGAGGGATGACATCCGCCTTCAAAAATGGTAAAATAAAGAGAATACATTAAGAGAGGAAACTCATTATGAAAGGTATTATCCTTGCAGGTGGTTCTGGTACACGTTTATATCCTTTGACTAGAGCTGCATCTAAACAACTCATGCCGGTTTATGACAAACCCATGATTTATTATCCGCTATCAACCCTCATGCTGGCTGGTATCAAGGACATCTTGATTATCTCAACCCCGACAGATCTCCCTCGCTTTGAGGACTTGTTGGGTGATGGATCGGAGTTTGGTATCAGACTTTCTTATGCTGAGCAACCAAGTCCAGATGGCTTGGCTCAAGCCTTTATTATCGGTGCTGACTTTATCGGCGATGACCATGTAGCTTTGATTTTAGGTGATAATATTTATCATGGTCCAGGCCTTAGCAAAATGTTGCAAAAAGCTGCTTCTAAAGGAAAGGGAGCTACTGTTTTTGGTTATCAAGTGAAAGATCCAGAGCGTTTCGGTGTGGTTGAATTTGATGAAAATATGAATGCGATCTCTATCGAAGAAAAACCAGAACAACCCCGTTCTAACTACGCAGTTACAGGACTTTATTTCTATGACAATGACGTAGTAGAAATTGCAAAAAATATCAAACCTAGCCCACGTGGAGAGCTGGAAATCACTGATGTCAATAAGGCTTACTTAGACCGCGGTGATTTGTCTGTTGAGCTGATGGGACGAGGTTTTGCTTGGTTAGACACTGGTACACACGAGAGCTTATTAGAAGCTGCTCAATACATCGAAACCGTCCAACGTATGCAAAATGTGCAAGTAGCAAACTTAGAAGAAATTGCCTACCGTATGGGTTATATTACCAAAGAACAAGTGCATGATTTGGCACAATCACTTAAAAAGAACGAATACGGTCATTACTTATTACGTTTGATTGGAGAAGAATAAAACATGTCTGAACAATTTTTTGAAAAAAAATTAGCAGCCCGTAAGATTGAAGCCATTCCTGGCATGCTGGAATTTGATATTCCAGTTCATGGAGACAATCGTGGCTGGTTCAAGGAAAACTTTCAAAAAGAAAAAATGGTACCCCTTGGTTTTCCAGAAAGCTTTTTTGCAGAAGGTAAGCTTCAAAACAATGTAAGCTTTTCTCGCAAAAATGTGCTCCGTGGACTTCATGCAGAACCTTGGGATAAGTACATTTCTGTCGCAGATGGCGGAAAAGTTCTCGGTTCTTGGGTTGATTTGCGTGAAGGAGAAACGTTCGGAAATACCTACCAAACAGTCATTGATGCCAGCAAGGGAATTTTCGTTCCTCGCGGTGTAGCAAATGGTTTCCAAGTATTGTCAGATACAGTTTCTTATAGCTATTTGGTCAATGATTACTGGGCATTAGAATTGAAACCTAAGTATGCCTTTGTCAACTATGCTGACCCTACTCTTGAAATTAAATGGGAAAATCTTGACCAAGCAGAAGTCTCTGAAGCAGATAAGAATCATCCAATGCTTAAGGATGTTAAGCCTTTGACCAAAGATATGTTATAATACCCTCAGAAAAATAGGAGAAAATCTTTTCATGACTGAATATAAAAATATTGTAGTGACAGGTGGAGCAGGATTCATCGGTTCTAACTTTGTCCATTATGTGTACAATAACTTTCCAGATGTGCATATCACGGTTCTGGATAAGCTAACTTATGCTGGTAACCGAGCTAACATTAAAGAAATTCTAGGTGATCGCGTGGAGTTAGTCGTTGGAGATATTGCAGATGCAGCAATTGTTGATCAAGTAGCTAAGAATGCGGATGCAATTGTTCACTATGCGGCAGAAAGCCATAATGACAATTCGCTAAATGATCCTCGTCCATTTATCGATACGAACTTTGTTGGAACTTATACGCTTCTTGAAGCAGCTCGTAAATACGACATTCGTTTCCACCATGTGTCGACTGACGAAGTTTACGGAGACCTTCCTCTTCGTGAAGATCTTCCGGGGCATGGTGAAGGACCAGGCGAAAAATTCACCCCAGAAACCAAATACAATCCAAGTTCGCCTTATTCTTCAACTAAGGCAGCTTCTGATTTGATTGTCAAGGCTTGGGTGCGCTCTTTCGGTGTTAAGGCCACCATCTCTAACTGTTCAAACAACTACGGACCATATCAACACATCGAAAAATTCATTCCGCGTCAGATTACCAATATCCTTTCAGGCATTCGTCCAAAACTTTATGGTGAAGGAAAGAATGTTCGTGACTGGATTCATACCAATGACCATTCATCAGGGGTTTGGACCATTCTCACAAAAGGGAAAATCGGTGAAACCTACCTAATTGGTGCAGACGGTGAGAAGAACAACAAAGAAGTGCTAGAACTCATTCTTAAAGAAATGGGACAACCAGCTGACGCTTACGACCATGTAACAGACCGTGCGGGTCACGACCTGCGCTATGCTATTGACGCTAGCAAGTTGCGTAATGAACTAGGCTGGAAACCAGAATTTACCAACTTTGAGGCTGGATTGAAAGAAACAATCAAGTGGTACACAGATCACCAAGATTGGTGGAAAGCTGAAAAGGAAGCTGTCGAAGCCAACTATGCCAAGACTCAAAAAGTATTAAAATAAAAAGTAACTATTGAAGTTTTGTCTTAAAAGGAGAATCATGAAACATAAAATTTTAGTAACAGGTGGAGCCGGATTTATCGGAACGCATACCGTTATTGAGTTAGTCAATGCTGGACACGAAGTTGTTATTGTTGATAATTTAGTGAACAGCAGTAAAAAAAGTGTAGAAGTTGTAGAACGAATTGTTGGTCAAAAAATTCCATTTTATCAAGTGGACATTCGTGATAAGAAGGTCTTACTTGAAATCTTTAAAGCAGAACAACCAACAGGCGTGATTCATTTTGCGGCGTTGAAAGCAGTCGGTGAATCAACACAAATTCCGCTGACTTATTACGAAAACAACATTACAGGAACGTTGACATTGCTACGCGTCATGGAAGAAGTCAATTGCAAAAATATCATTTTCAGCTCTTCTGCAACTGTCTATGGCGATCCTCATACCGTTCCAATTTTAGAAGATTTTCCTCTGTCAGTCACCAATCCTTACGGACGTACAAAACTGATGATTGAAGAAATGCTGACGGATATTTACAAAGCTGATGCAAACTGGAATGTTGTCTTGCTTCGGTATTTTAATCCAATTGGTGCTCATGAAAGTGGTGATTTGGGTGAAAATCCAAATGGCATCCCAAATAATCTCTTGCCATACGTGACGCAGGTTGCTGTTGGAAAATTAAAAGAAGTGCAAGTATTTGGTAATGACTATCCAACAGTTGACGGTACCGGTGTTCGTGACTATATTCACGTGGTGGATTTGGCAAAAGGACATGTGGCTGCTCTGCAAAAAATTGAAGGAACTGCTGGTCTAAATATCTATAACCTTGGTACCGGTAAAGGATATTCTGTTTTAGAAATTATCCAAAATATGGAAAAAGCAGTCGGAAAACCAATTCCTTACAAGATTGTTGACCGCCGCCCTGGTGACATTGCAACTTGCTATGCCGACTCTACAAAAGCAAAGGAGGAATTAGGCTGGGAAGCACAATTTGATATTACACGCATGTGCCAAGACGCTTGGCATTGGCAAAGCAAACACCCAAATGGATTTGATGACTAAATAAAAAATATGTCAAATAATAAACGAGGTTGAGATAATAGTTTCTCAGCCTCGCTTTTTAAATAGAAATAATCTTGATGCACAGTAGTTGATTGCTCAAAACATTGCGTTGAAGTTGCGAATAATGCTTGCGAGGTAAGGTTAATTTTGTTTCCTAGTCACACTCGTAAGAAGTACTTAATCAGCCTTGTGGAAGTTGACCAGAATTCACTGTTCTGAGGTTTTTGCGTGATGACTTGAAAGTAAGCTTACTAAAAAAGTAGAAAACCAGTTAAGCATTTTTCTGGAAGAATGATTTACTTTCTGTTAAACTAAAAATATGGAACATCATTTTAATCATAAAGCAGAATCATTTGATTCTCCAAAAAATATATTTATTGCTGATCTCATTCGCCAGGAAGTGGAAAAACAAATAGTAGATTTTTCTGACAAGCGCATTTTGGATTTTGGCGGTGGTACAGGCTTGGTGACTCTGCCATTAGCGGCACAATCCAAGTCAGTCATGCTTGTTGATATTTCAGATAAAATGCTTGATCAAGCTCGCCTAAAAGTGGAAAAGCAAGCCATTGATAATGTTTATTTGTTGCAGCAGGATTTGTTGACAAACCCATTAGACCAATTATTTGACATCATCGTGGTTAGTCGTGTTCTTCATCATATGCCAAATGTTGAGAAGACTCTAGCGATGTTTAGAAATCATCTTGTAGAGGACGGACAGCTTTTTATTGCAGATTTTGTTAAAACAGACGTAAATCATCATGGCTTTCATCTTGCTGACTTGGAAGGAAAACTGTCTCAAAGTGGCTTCTCATCCGTCAAATCTCAGATAATTTATAGTGCAGAGGAACTCTTTTTAGAGAATTATGCAGAGCTTTTCTTGACATTAGCACAAAATCACTCGTTTGCATGATGAGTGATTTTGGTTTGTCTTTATAGTAAATTTCTTGATTCTTTTATGGAAATAGTAGAAAATGCCGCGTGGATATAGTATAATGGGGTTATATGATTTTGAAGGAGAATGAGATTAAGTGAAATCTTCGGATTTATTGATTATTATACCTGCCTACAATGAAGAAGGCTCTATTGAGAATGTTGTCAACAATATCATCAGGAATTATTCACAGTATGATTATGTGATTATCAATGACGGTTCAAAAGATAGAACATCAGCCATTTGCCATGCAAACAGTTATAATATTGTGGATTTGCCGGTCAATTTAGGATTGGCAGGCGCATTTCAAACAGGACTTAGATATGCTTATGAGCAAGGCTATAAAAAAGCAGTGCAGTTTGACGCAGATGGTCAACATTTGCCTGAGTATATCTCAGTTTTAGAAGCAAAAATGAACGAAGGCTATGAAATGGTTATTGGATCTCGTTTTGTGACGGAAAAGCGCGAAACGTCTTTGCGGATGATGGGGAATATTCTCATTAGTGCAGCCATTAAATTAACCACAGGAAAGACAATCAACGATCCAACCTCTGGTATGCGGATGTTTTCTGAAGGACTTATCAAAGAATTTGCTCTCAATATCAATTATGGACCTGAGCCAGATACCGTCTCATATCTAATTCGTCATGGTGTGAAAGTAGCAGAAGCCCAAGTGCGAATGGAAGAGAGACAAGCTGGTGAGAGTTATCTGACACTTTCTCGCTCTATTCAATATATGACGCACATGTTTGTATCTATCTTGATTATTCAGAATTTCAGAAAGAGAGGGTAGACATTAAATGACTATTTGGTTTCAAATTGTATTGATTTTTGTCTCTATTATGACTTGTGCCTTTATTTTACGTAGCATTCGAAAATCACAAGTTCAAATCAACGATGCTATATTTTGGGTATTTTTCTCTTTAATTTTATTAGTATTTAGCATTTTCCCAGGTCTAGCAGAAGCTATCGCAAGTGCATTAGGAATTGTATCAGCAGTCAATTTTATCTTTTTATTTGTCATTTTCTTATTGCTCATCAATCAATTCCAACTCACTCTTAGATTATCTAAATTAGATACGAAATTTAAAAATTTAGTTCAAACAATCGCACTGAGGGAGAAAGATGAAAATAAAAACTAATCCTTCTGCTAAAGAGATTTATTTTTGGAATTTACTGGGGAATTTAGCAGCTTCAGGAGTTTCTGTCCTTTATCTACTGATTGTAACAAGATTAACTTCTGCCAAAGTAGCAGACCAATTTAGCTTGGCGAATTCCATTGGGACTCTTTGGATTGTTATCGGACTTTTCCAAGTCAGAAATTATCAAGGAACGGATGTGAATCAAAAGCATTCTTTCATAGGATATTTTCAAACTAGGTTGATAACAATTTTAGCGATGTTGGTCACATTGTATCCCTATTTATATATTGTCGGAGAAGGCCGTTATTCTTTTGAAACGATTTTACTGACATTTTTAATGATTTTGTATCGTATGTGGGATGCGGTATCTGATTTATTTCAAGGCTTATTTCAACAAAGAGAACGTATGGATATAGCTGGGAAAACAATGTTTTACCGTTATTCCACTAGTGTAGTTGTCCTGTTTCTTAGTATTTTGCTTTCGAAGTCTGTGATTGTAGGTTTATTTTCTTTAGTCATTTGGAATGGCTTAGTTATCATTTTTTATGAAACCAGTTTTCTTAAATATCTTGAAACGATTCAATGGAAAGAACTCTTCTCTAGCAATTACAAAAAAGATATAAAAGATATTTTTTTGGCTTGTTGGCCATTATTTGTGAATGGATTTATTTTATTATATATTTTAAACGAGCCTAAGATTATTATTGAAAAAGGCCTAAATCAAGGAGTTTTGCAGACTGGCATGCAACGTGATTTTAACATTCTTTTTATGCCTGTTTTTTTTATGAGTCTCATCATTTTAATGGTTAGACCCCTAATAACCCAAATGGCTATTTTGTGGAATCGAGAAAAGTATGTAGAATTTTCTCTAATTGTGAAAAAACTCTTGCTCTATTTATTTATAGGTGGGATAGCCGTTACGATAGTGGCTTACTTCATAGGCACCCCAATTCTTAGTTTGGTATTTGGAGTGGCGTTATCACAATACACTCTTCCTTTTGCAATTCTAATCTTTGCAGGAGTTTTATATGCTTTAGCCATTGTTTTTGAAAATATTCTAACCATTGTTCGAAAGCAACACTTATTAGTAGGTTTATATATCGTTTTATTAGTTATCACTAAGTTGGTAACAGAACCATTTATTTATCATTATCGTATGTTAGGTGCAGCACTCAGCTTTCTGATTGTTATGACCGCTTATTTAGTTGGTATTTTTGGCATTTATATGGTAGCTGGGAGAAAAAGGAAATAAGAATGAAATATGATTTAACTGTCATTATTCCCGTTTATAATACAGAAAAATATTTAAGAAGATGCTTAGATAGTATTGTCAATCAAGACAATTTAGAGAAATGCGCGATCCGCGTTATTTGTGTTAATGACGGGAGTACAGACCATTCGGAAGAGATTATTAAGGAATATGTTGAAAAATATCCATTTATTGAACTGTTTTCAAAAGAAAATGGAGGAGTGTCAGATGCAAGAAACTATGGATTAAATCAAGTTTGTGATAGTGAATATACCACTTTTATTGATCCAGATGATTGTATATATCCTAATTATTTAACGGAGTTTTTGTTAGCAAAAGGAAATGATGTTATTTATTTTGATTTTGATTTAATTGATAGTGATGAGAAATTGATAAAACATTTAAATGTCAATCCTTTCTTTAATGATAGTAAAGATTCAGATAATAATATTCGTTTATTCATGCTAACAAAACACGCTTCTTGGACTAGAATTTATAAGTCACATTTTTTTGATTTCAATTATTTTCCAAAAGGGAAAATTTATGAAGATGTTGCCTTAATGCCCTATATGACTTCAAAATGCACTAGTATTTCTTATATAAAAAAATATTTATACCGATATACAGTTGATACTTCTGGTTCAATCATGAATTCAAGCAAGTCAAATATTTTTGATATCTATGATGCTTTAGAGTATCTGTTTGCTTTATTTGGTGATGATTTTGATAAATATAAAGAAGAATTACAATATTTGGCCTTGGAACATCTATGTGTTGGTCATACCTATAGATTGTTGAAATATCCAGAAGTGAAGAAACAAGATTTTAAAGATATTATCCTCTTTATGGATAGGTACTTTGGAAAAAACTGGGAAAAGAATAAATATATCAAACGAGGTGTACAAAAAGTAAATATTCACTCTAAACTAGCTTATGTTGTACCATTGTTTTTAAAAGTATTGAAGAATGAGTGGTTTGGGTTATTATTGTTGGCAAAAAAACGCTAATATTCTATTAAAAAAGATTGGAGAATGGGTAATTGTGATAAAGAAGTCTATTAATTGGTCGTTTATGTTCAATATAAAAGACTGGTTTTATTCTTTTGTATTGAATATAACAAAACGCTGGAAATATTTATTTGGATTATGGGGCCTGTTATTCCTTACTTATTTTTATTTAGGTGGTTCAACGGCTACCATTCCAAGGACTTTATTGTTTATAACAGGTTTGGTATTTAGCATAACTATTTGTTTACCTGGAAAATTGCATAATAAGGTATTTTGGAGTATTCTTTTTTCGGGGGGGCTTTTTGTTATTTTAACTCCTGTTTTAGATGTTCCTGATGAGACTGCTCATTATTCAAGAGCTTTGTACATATCAGAAGCGCACCTCTATCTTCCCAAAAAGTCTTCAGAGTTTAGAGTTTCTAAGGATGCTGTAGAAGCTGAAAAAGTATTTAAAAAACCGTTGATACATTCTGGGTTAGATAAAGTTAAGACCTCTTCACAAACTGCACGTTATCCTAAATTTTTAGCAACGAATGCTTCATCGTTTATTCCTTATTTACCCCAAGTATTTGGCTTGACAATCGCTAAGATTTTAGGATCAAGTGTTCTATCTTCAATCATTTTAGGGCGTTTATGTAATCTTTTGGCTTATGCGTTGTTAATTAGGTTAGCTATAAAAAAAGCTAAGGGGAAAGAATTATTGTTCGCAAGTCTAGGGATGCTACCAATGAGTGTATATTTAGCATCTTCTTTCAGTACAGACGGTATGGTGAACGGGTTTCTCTTTTTGATTATTGCTTTGTTTTGTGAGTATGTTCAAAAAGATAAGGTTTCTTTATTAGATATTCTATTATTTGCAACATTATGTTTAATAATGACTACCATGAAATTGCCATATGTATTATTGATAGGATTGTTATTATTTATACCAAAAAAGAAATTACCAGATCGGTATACTTATGTATTTATTATTGGGCTCATTTTGCTAGTAGGAATTTTAAGCTTCTTTTGGTTGCGTTTATCTAGTAATATTAATATGAATCAGGTAACTTCTGATGTAAACCCAGTTGAAAAGATTAAATACACAATAGGACATATGAATGAATTTTCAAGAATGATTGTGCAAGAGTGGGTGAATTTAATTCCAAATAAAATCCCTTCCCTGTTTACATTTGGCTGGTTAACCTATGGTTTAGGAAACTTACTATGGTTCTATTTAATATTTATCAGTTGTGTCATATTTATGATACCTCAATATAATCCTTTACCTAAAATTAGTAAATATGGAACTTTTTTAGTCGGTGTTGGAATTACGTTTGGCATTTTGATGACAGCCTATTTAATGTGGGGGAAAGTTAATGAAATTGCTATTCAAGGTGTTCAAGGTAGATATTTTACTGGGGTTATCTTACTTTTAGGTTTAACGTTTAATAGTATTAAGCTATTTGTGCCGATATACCCTACACTCTCTTCAGAAGAAGAGGAGAAAAGAGATACCTTTGTTTTATTTATTGCATTGGTCTTTATAATGATGTCTGTTGTGTTAACAGTACTTCAATATTATGGTCTTAAAATTTGATAGCTAAAGTTAGGAGTGATGTAAAATGAAAAAAGCACTAAGCGGTTTTGTTTTATTGATATTAATGACACTGTTAGGAGTTGAAAAGGCTAGCGCTGACAATGAAGGCTTAGAAATGTACCGTCTGTATAATCCAAATAGTGGCGAACATTTTTATACAGCTAATTGGAATGAAAAAGAAATGCTTTCAAGAGTTGGCTGGCGTTATGAGGGGAGTGGTTGGGTTGCTCCTTTGCAAGGACAAGATGTATATAGAATGTACAATCCTAATGCTGGCGATCATCATTATACTTTGAATGCTAATGAAAGAGATTTTCTGATTAAGTCAGGATGGAGATATGAAGGAGTGGCTTGGAAATCTTCTGGCCAGTATCCATTGTATAGACTTTATAATCCAAATGCTAGAGCAGGTAGTCATCATTACACATTATCTGAAGCAGAAAAAGTGCATTTAACTAACGTTGGTTGGCGTTATGAAGGTATTAGTTGGTATGCTATTGGGTTAGGAGCTCCAACCTCTCATCAATCGTCTTCTAATTCAGGAAATATAGCTAATCCAGAAATGTATCCAAATTGTGAAGCTGCTCGAAGAGCCGGTGTAACTCCTATTTATCGTGGACAGCCTGGTTATAGTAGTAAATTGGATAGAGATGGAGATGGGGTCGCTTGTGAATAGTTAGCAAATCATTTATTTTTAAATAGTCCTTTTAAAGTTAGGCTTTATTCCTAACTTTTTATTTTTATGTTAGAATATATTTAACGACATAAGGAGGCTAAAATGACAATTTCAATCATCGTTCCTTGTTTTAACGAGGAAGAGTCGCTTCCGTTGTTTTATGCGGAAATGGAAAAAATTAAATTTCAGCTAAATGATCATTTTGAATACATCTTTGTCAATGACGGCTCAAAAGATAGAACCTTAGCTATTTTACGAGAACTCAATCAGAAAAATAATAGTGTTCGTTATCTTTCTTTTTCGAGAAATTTTGGAAAAGAAGCAGCTCTGTATGCGGGTCTCAAACATGCAACTGGTGATTTAGTGACTGTCATGGATGCGGATTTGCAAGATCCTCCGGAACTTTTACTTACAATGAAATCCATGCTGGAGAAGAATCCAGATTTGGATTGTGTGGGGACACGACGGACAACGCGTGATGGAGAACCTCCAATTCGTAGCTTTTTTGCTAAGATGTTTTATAAATTGATCAATAAAATTAGTCAAGTTGAAATGGTGGACGGTGCGCGGGATTTCCGTCTCATGCGCCGACAAATGGTAGATGCCATTTTAGAAGTTTCTGAGTACAATCGTTTTTCCAAGGGAATATTTGCATGGGTTGGATTTAGAACGGAATATTTGGAATATAAGAATGTAGAACGAGTTGCAGGAAAAACCAGTTGGAGTTTCTGGCAATTATTGAATTATTCTTTAGAAGGGATTATCAACTTTTCAGATGCCCCTTTGACAATAGCTTTTTTGGGAGGTGTTGCTGCCTGTTTATTGGCATTCTTCCTTATCATGATTGTCATTGTTCGTACGTTGATTTTTGGCGATCCAACATCTGGCTGGCCTTCTATGGTGTCGATTATTCTTTTTCTAGGTGGTTTTCAGTTGTTGACAATTGGCATTCTTGGTAAATACATTGGGAAAATTTTCATGGAAACCAAAAAAAGACCAATTTACGTGATTAAAGAGAAGAGCAAGTAGAAAGCAGATTTTTTCTGCTTTTTTTGATATAATGAATTTATTGAATGTTTATTATTCAGAAAGGAATTTCAAATGATTTTAATTACAGGGGCTAACGGACAGCTTGGGACAGAACTTCGTTATCTTTTAGATGAACGCAACGAAGAGTATGTGGCAGTTGACGTGGCAGAAATGGATATTACAAATGCCGAAATGGTTGAGAAGGTTTTTGCAGAAGTGAAGCCAAGTCTTGTCTACCACTGTGCTGCCTATACAGCTGTGGACGCAGCAGAAGATGAAGGTAAAGAACTGGATTATGCAATCAATGTCACAGGAACTGAAAATGTTGCTAAAGCAGCAGAAAAGCATGGTGCAACACTTGTTTACATTTCTACAGACTATGTTTTTGCTGGAGATAAGCCAGTTGGGCAGGAATGGGAAGTAGATGATCAACCAGACCCTCAGACAGAATATGGTCGCACGAAGCGCATGGGAGAGGAATTGGTTGAGAAATATTCTAGCCGTTTCTACATTATCCGCACAGCTTGGGTCTTTGGAAATTATGGAAAGAACTTTGTTTTCACTATGCAGAATTTAGCGAAAACACATAAAACTTTGACTGTTGTGAATGACCAACACGGTCGTCCAACTTGGACGCGTACGTTGGCTGAATTTATGACGTACTTAGCAGAAAATCAAAAAGAATTTGGCTATTATCATTTGTCAAATGATGCCACAGAAGATACGACTTGGTATGATTTTGCAGTGGAAATCTTAAAAGATACAGATGTCGAAGTTTTGCCAGTGGACTCTAGTAAGTTTCCAGCGAAAGCGAAGCGGCCACTCAATTCTACCATGAGTCTAGCTAAAGCTAAGGCAACAGGCTTTGTCATCCCAACTTGGCAAGATGCCCTCAAGGAATTTTATAAACAAGGAAAGAAATAAGGTAGAAGCAGCCGAAAGGTTGCTTTTCTTTTCTATTTTATGTTACACAAACGATTTATAAAGTGATATAATAGATTAGATTGCAAAATCTTGAATTGAGGGAAATCATGAAACATGTATTCATCATCGGAAGTCGTGGCCTTCCTGCTAAATATGGTGGGTTTGAAACCTTTGTTGAGAAATTAGTGGAGAACCGTATATCTCCTCAAATCCAATACCATGTAGCTTGTTTATCAGATGATGAAGCTTATCATCATTTTGATTACAAAGGCGTAGATTGTTTTACGATTAAAGCACCAAAACTTGGTCCAGCTCGTGTTATTGCTTATGATATGATAGCAATCAACTACGCACTTACATTAGTCAAGCAACAACAGATTGAGCGTCCTATTTTCTATATCCTAGGAAATACAATTGGAACTTTTATCGCACCTTTTGCTCGAAAAATTCACCATGCTGGTGGTATCTTTTATATCAATCCTGATGGACTTGAGTGGAAACGCGCTAAGTGGTCTAAGCCCGTTCAAAATTACCTCAAATATTCTGAGAAAGTGATGACCAAGCATGCCGATTTGGTGATTTCGGACAATCAAGGAATTGAAAGCTATATCCAGAAAGCTTATCCGTGGGCTAAAACCACCTTTATTGCCTATGGGACCGATTTGCGCTTGTCATCTTTAACTGCTCAGGATGAAAAAGTTCGCCACTTTTTTGACACGTGGGCAAGTAAGGAAAAAGGTTATTATTTGATTGTTGGGCGTTTTGTTCCAGAAAATAACTATGAAATCATCATTCGTGAGTTTATGAAGTCACAGACGCAACGAGACTTGCTGATTGTCTGCAATCATCAAGGTAATGCTTATTTTGAAGAACTACGACAAAAAACAAATTTTGACCGAGATGAGCGGATTAAGTTTGTCGGTACTGTTTATGATCAAGATTTATTGAAGTATATTCGCAATCAAGCGTTTGCTTATATTCATGGTCATGAGGTCGGCGGCACCAATCCTGGTCTCTTAGAAGCCTTAGCTCAGACAGATTTGAATTTGGTCTTGGGTGTGGACTTTAACCGACAAGTGGCAAAAGAAACAGCTCTTTACTGGGATAAGAAAGAAAACAGCCTAGTTGATTGCATTCATCAGGTAGATAAACAGTCCGACTTTTCAGATCTAGGTCAAGCTGCGAAAGAAAACATGAAAGAACACTACACTTGGGAAAAAATTGTGGGTGAATACGAGGAATTATTTTTATCATGAAAGTGACTATTCTCATGTCCACCTACAATGGTGAACGGTTTTTAGCAGAACAAATTGAAAGTATTCGGCAGCAGACCCATACAGACTGGCAGCTGTTAATCCGAGATGATGGTTCTAAAGACAGAACGCGTGAGATTATTCAAGATTTTTGTCAAAAAGATAATCGCATTCATTTTGTGAATCCTGATAGCGTTGAAAATCTTGGTGTTATCAAAAGTTTCTTTTATCTTTTGAAATATCAAGAGTCAGATATTTACTTTTTTAGCGATCAAGATGATGTCTGGCTACCTGAGAAAGTAGAAATGCAGCTAGAAGAAGCGATTAAACACGATACCAGTCAGCCTTTGCTGGTTTACACGGATTTAAAAGTTGTAGATCAAGAGTTAAATGTCGTACATGAAAGTATGATTCGTACACAGTCTGACCATGCAAACACGGAACTGCTCCAAGAATTAACAGAAAATACTGTTACAGGCGGCGTTTCGATGATTAACCAAGCTCTGGCTGACTTGTGGACAGGCCAAGAAGCTCATGATCTTCTCATGCATGACTGGTATTTGGCTTTGCTGGCAGCAGCCTTTGGCCACTTAGTCTATATAGATCGACCAAGTGAATTGTATCGGCAACATTCGAATAATGTTTTAGGTGCAAGAACACTCAGAAAAAGAATGCAAAATTGGATTCGCCCGCATATTCTCTTCGCAAAATATTGGAAATTGATTCAAGACAGCCAAGAACAAGCAAGGAATTTATTAGCTTTGCCTTTGGCTACTCAAAATAAAGAACTGATTGAAAATTTTGTGACAATCATGGAAGTCCCGTTTATGGAACGCTTGCGTCGTCTTCAAAAATATGGTTATCGAAAGAATCGTGCCTTCCACACTTTTGTCTTTACAACACTCATTCTTACAAAATTTGCTTATAAGGAGTAATGATGGACTTATTTAGTCGAAAAAATATGATTCTCTTACGCGAGATGATTAAAACAGATTTTAAATTACGGTATCAAGGGAGCTTGATTGGGCATTTATGGTCAATTTTGAAGCCCTTGCTCTTATTTACGATTATGTATTTAGTTTTTGTGCGCTTCTTGAGATTTGATGATGGAACGCCACATTATGCTATCGGTCTTTTAATCGGTATGGTAACTTGGAATTTCTTCTCTGAAGCTACAAATATGGGGATGATGTCTATCGTTTCTCGTGGTGATTTGCTTCGGAAACTGAACTTTTCAAAAGAGATTATTGTTATTTCTTCAGTTGTTGGTGCAGCAATTAACTACTCTATTAATTTATTGGTCGTTTTCATCTTTGCTTTGGTTAATGGAGTAGCAGTATCCATTGGCTGGCTTACAGTTATTCCATTATTTGTTGAATTGATTTTATTTTCAACAGGAATCGCTTTTGTGTTGGCGACGTTATTTGTTAAATATAGAGATATTGGTCCGATTTGGGAAGTGGTGATGCAAGCAGGAATGTATGCGACACCTATTATCTACTCTCTTACCTTTATTTTGCAACGTGGTCAGGTAACAATTGCAAAACTCATGATGCTAAATCCTTTGGCACAGATTATTCAAGATTTGCGGCACTATATTGTTTTTTCAGGAAGCATGCGTGGCTGGGATTTAATTGGTCATAAAGGTGTTGCTATGGTACCCTATATTCTTCCTTTCTTTATCTTTGGAATTGGGTATTATATTTTCCACAAAAATGCTAAGAGATTCGCGGAGATTTTATAATGTCAGATAAAAAAATTGCAGTAAAAGTTGATCATGTCAGCAAGTATTTTAAACTTCCTACTGAAGCAACGCAAAGTTTACGTACCAATTTAGTCAATTATTTTAAGGGGATTAAAGGCTATACGGAACAACATGTTTTAAAAGATATTAACTTTGAGGTCGAAGAAGGTGATTTCTTTGGGATTGTTGGCCGTAATGGTTCAGGAAAGTCCACTCTTTTAAAAATCATTTCTCAAATTTATGTCCCTGAGAAAGGAAAAGTCACTGTTAATGGGAAAATGGTTTCTTTTATTGAACTTGGTGTCGGCTTTAACCCAGAATTAACTGGACGTGAAAATGTCTATATGAACGGTGCCATGCTTGGTTTTACAACAGAAGAAATTGATGCTATGTACGATGATATCGTTGATTTTGCTGAGTTACATGAATTTATGAATCAAAAACTGAAGAATTATTCAAGCGGAATGCAAGTTCGTTTGGCGTTTTCGGTCGCGATTAAAGCACAAGGTGATGTTCTCATTCTTGATGAAGTTCTTGCAGTCGGTGATGAAGCTTTCCAGAGAAAATGTAACGATTATTTCTTAGAACGAAAAAAATCTGGGAAAACAACCATTCTTGTTACGCACGACATGGGCGCTGTTAAGAAATATTGCAATAAAGCTGTTTTGATTGAGGACGGATTGATTAAGGCGATTGGAAATCCGGATGATGTTGCGAATCAATATAGCTTTGATAATGCGATTCAACCAACACAAGAAAAAGCTGCTGCTTCAGAGAATAAAACGAAACAAGTTGCATTGGTTGAAAATTTTGAAGTAAAATTGTTATCTCCAAATCAAGTAACACCAGACGATGAATTGAAGTTTGAATTTACTTTTACACAGCTTCAAGATATTGAGACTCATATTGCTATGTCGTTCGTTGATATAAACACTAATTATGGCTATTACAATGATAATTCTATGGATTTAAAAATTAGTGGAACAGGAGAAAAGAAAGTCATCTATACATGCAAACTTCCTTATTTAAATCATGCTCGTTTAAGATTGGAAGCAACCATTCGTGATTCTGACAAACGTGTTTTAGCCTTTGCCGTATCTTCAAAAGCTCCAATCGTCTTTATTGAACGGAATGATATTCCAGAGGATGACGAATCAGCACTAGATTCGGCAACAGGTTTACTTGTTAGAAATGGAAGTTGGCAAGAATCGCACACATAAAACTTTACAAAGCGAGGGCTTAATATGGTAAAGCGTATTTTATTTATCTCTCCAACTGGAACTTTAGATAATGGAGCCGAGAAATCAATAACGAATTTAATGGTTTATTTATCTGAAATAGGCTATGACATTTACAACGTCTATCCTGAAAACGGGCACCCAACTCATGCAAGTTATGAAAGCAAGCTGTCGAATGCCAATGTTCATTTATTTCCACTATCTACGATAAAATGGTGGTGGGAAGAAGCACCAGGCGATCGTCTCTTTTCTAAGGAAGAAAGGGTAATATATTATCAAAAGAATATTAAAGAAATACGGGATATTATTGTTGAGCAAGATATTAATTTAGTTATTTCTAACACAGCAAATGTTTTTCAAGGAGCTGTAGCTGCAGCCTGTGAGAATATTCCACATTTTTGGCTTATTCATGAATTTCCAGAGAGAGAATTTCAATATTATACTAAAAAAATGAATTTTATTTTTGAGAATTCGGATAAAGTTTTTTCTGTACGAGGAAATCTAGCTCAAACATTAGCTGCGCTAAACAACAATCCTGCTAATTTAGAAACATTTATTCCTTACACACAATTTACATCTGAAGTTTTGGGCAAGTCTAATCAAAGAAGAATCGTATCAATTGGTGTCATAAATGAAAATAAAAATCAAATTGAGCTTCTCAAAGCCTATAAAAAACTGAGTCACTATGATATTCCCTTAATTTTTATTGGCGGCTGGCAAAAAGAGGCGAAAAAGGAATGCGATGCTTTTATTGAGAAGTATGAATTAACTAATGTCCAATTTTTAGGTTATAATGACCAGCCGTGGACAGAAGTGACAGATTCAGATATTTGTGTGTACACCTCTAAATCCGAAGCCTTTCCTCTTGTTTTCATTGAATCTATTTTAAGGGGAGTTCCTACAATAGTTTCAAATAATAATGGCTATAAATCAGTGAAAGAGTATTTTGATGTAGGTACAACCTATCAGCTAGGAAATATTGATTCATTGGCTGATGAGATGGCAGATGTTCTTGAAAATTTCGATATAAATAAGAGTAATGCAGTTCTTGCAAGTGAGAGAGCTAAACAGCTTTACACGCTTGATAAGTGTTATGATAATTTACTTGCACATCTAGCATCTCTTTCAACAAGAACAGAGAAATCACTACAAGCTATTAGCTCCTTGCTAGGAGAAACGTTGCCAAATCATTCCATATTGAATATAAAGAAGCAGCGTATTACGATTTTTTATGCACGGGCAGATGAAGAATTTTCGGAAACAAATAGTCTGAAATTCCCATTACAGTATGCAGATGAGCTTTATTTTCAGATTCCACATGAAGCAGCTAGATTGAGAATTGATTTATCTGAGATTCCCAATTATTATAAAAACGTTAGTCTAAAAACTTATCATAAACAAACAGAGTTGAAAGTTGCCTTTACAAACGGACTCTTGCTTTCTAATGAATTGCTTTTCGGGAAAAATGATCCTCAACTTCATTATCAGATTGATGATGTTGAGGATTCAGAATTTCTTTTTTCGTATGAAATGAAAGATATTTCTGATCCTATGAAAGAAGGTTCAGTTTTGACTGAACTATCAGAGGCGAATGAAGTTAACCAGAAATTGCTGGAGAACATTACGAATTTGGAAGAGCGCATTCACCAGTTAGAATGTAATTATCAAGAATTAGTTCATGAACACAATGCGGTTATAGGGAGCCGACGCTGGATAATTCCGACTAAAATTATTAACTTCTTTAGGAGAAGACAATGAAACGATTATTAATTTATGTTCATTTTAACAAATACGACCATATCAGTCGACATGTATTTTACCAAATTGAACATATGCGACCTTTATTTGAAAAACTTATTTTTATTTCAAATAGTCAGTTAAGCCTATCTGAAGTGGAAAAACTTCGTGACAAAAAGCTGATTGATGAATTTATTCAACGTGAAAATACTGGCTATGATTTTGGAGCTTGGCATGATGGCATGGCTTTAGTCGGTTTTGATAAGTTGAAAGAATATGATTCAATTACCGTAATGAACGATACCTGTTTTGGTCCACTTTGGGATATGGAACCTATTTATCAAAGATATGAGTCTGATCCAGAAGTAGATTTTTGGGGAATGACAAATCATCAAGAAGTAAAACAAAGAAATCTGTTCATTAATGAGCATCTTCAATCTTATTTTATTTCTTTTAAAAAGAGACTCGTTCAGTCAACTGTATTTCAAAACTTCTGGCAATCAATTGAAAATTATATAGATGTACAAAAGGTTATTGATAATTATGAGACCCAGTACACTAAGAAATTTGTAGATGCAGGTTTTAAATACCAGACAATTTTGGATACAGTGCCTTTAAAGGATGACTTCTTCCATAGTAACTTCACAATTCATTATCCGCATGTTTTGTTGGAAAATCACGTTCCTTTTATTAAGATAAAAACGTTTGATTTAACTCAACATTTAGCCCCTTACTTACTGCAAGAGATTGAAAAGGTATCAGATTATCCGACAGAATTTATTTTATCTCACATGTCTGATATGAGTTTACCAACGCCTCCATATTTGCTTGATAGAAAAGTATTAAAAGATAATCAACTTCAGTATTCAAATCAAAAGAAAGTTGCGGTGCATCTCCATACTTATTATGTAGATCTTTTGGAAGTGTTTTTAACGGCTTTTGAAAATTTTCATTTTGATTATGATTTGTTTTTGACAACAGATTCTGAGAAAAAGAAAGCAGAAATTGAGAAGATTCTAACAGAACGTGGTAAGGTAGGCAAAGTTTATATTACTGGAAATCTCGGTCGTGATGTTATTCCGATGTTAAAACTCAAAAATGAACTATCAAAATATGATTATATTGGTCATTTTCATACGAAAAAATCTCCAGAATATCCGCATTGGGTAGGAGATTCATGGAGAAATGAACTTTTTGATATGTTAATCAAACCGGCGGATAAAATTATGGCTAGTTTGGAAAGTGATGAACGGTTAGGTTTAGTTATTGCTGATATTCCAACTTTTTTCCGTTATACAAAGATTGTTGATCCGTGGAATGAGAATAAATTTGCAGATGATATGAATTTACTCTGGGAACGAATGAATATTAAACGGTCTATAGATTTCAATCAATTAAATACATTTATCATGAGTTATGGAACCTTTATTTGGTTCAAATATGATGCTCTAAAGCCTTTATTTGATTTGAATTTGCAAGATGCTGATATTCCAGCAGAACCATTGCCTCAACATACCATTCTACATTCCATTGAGCGAATTTTAGTTTATTTAGCTTGGTCTCAACGTTATGACTATGCAATCTCTAAAAATGAGATTTATATCACTCCTTTTGTGGATAATATCGTTTTAAATATCCGTCCAGATACCCTGCCAAATACATATATAAACTTTGACAATATTGGCGGCATTAAAGGTGCTCTGAAATATATCTATCGTGGACCAGGGAGTGCTGTTAAATATTTGCTGAGAAGATTAAAAAGAAGAATTATTTCTTGAAGCTTTTCAAGTTGATTTTATCTTATAACAAACATTGAGGAAATTTCTTTATTAAAGACTACTTAGATTTGTCTTTTAGTAATTAAGATAAATCAATTTTATTGGGCAATCATTATGAAATTTTTAATTAAATATTATAGACAATTTAGTATATTGTTAATCAGCTTCTTATTTTTTAATGTAATAGGGGCTTGTTTAAATTTTATATTAGAAGAAAGTAAAAATATAACAATCAATTCATATCTAACGCTAGGCTTGTTATGTGTACTAGCAGTAGAAATATTTTTAGGATATGTTATATCAAAATTTGTAAATAAAAAATTATATGCTTTTATATTATTTATTTATATTGGCTATTTAATTTTTTCTTACTTGCTAGAAATGTCTATGCATTTGACGGTATCTTCTTATAATCTATGGGATTTTAAAGCTAATCACTTTTTACAATATAATTCGCTAGTTTTTATTATTCCTACATTGTTGATAGCAATTATTTTTAAATATATTCCTAAATTAAATAATATAAAATTCAATAGTTTGAGAATTGATAATGAAAATCATGATATTTTAGAAACATTCTTTTTATCACAGATATTATTGAATTTCGTATTATTAGATAGTAAAACATTAAACTTTCTTAAGCAGACTAGTTTTTTAAAGAAATTTATTGTTAATAATAAATTTCAAATAACCGATTACTTCGCTTTCTCTTTAATAGGATTACTGGTTTATTTAACGATTCTACTTATCATTCCTAGTTTTTTCTCAGTAAAAGCAATAAAGGATATTTGTAAAAATAAAGCTAGTTTTTCAGTTGCGAGCTTATTAAGTCTATTATTTGCGATTGTTTTTAATTTTACAATACAAAATAGTATAAGAGGGGATGCAGAATTTCGCCTTTCAACAGGAGCAACTCCATTTCAAATTATTATTTTCTTTGTTATTTTTTTGATTATCTATCTAATATTTAATCGTTTTTTAATTTCTACAATATTTATCTTATTAGTCATTAGTGGGGTGACAGTAGCAAGTAGCCTTAAATTCCAATTTCGTCAAGAACCGATATTACCTAGTGATATAGTTTGGTTAAAGGAGCCTAAACTACTATTAGAATTCATTAACGGATTTTCGTATATAGTATATCTTTTACTAGGACTTCTTGTAATAGTAAGTTTGTATTATTTTTTCAGAAACAAAATATTAGCAAGTAAGATCATACAAAATTACAAATATCGTTTCTCTATTTTGATGTTAACTGTAATATTTCTAACCTCAATTGTAGGGATATTTGCAAATAGAAAAGACGGTAAAATTCAAGAGAACATACCTATAATTTCTGTTCTTAATAATTATGAAGATTTGAATTGGTATGGAAACACGATAAATGCTCGCTCTCGTTCACTTGCATTTGTTTGGTTATCGCAACTGTCAGACAGCACCATGTATAAACCTCAGGGTTATAGTGCCGAAAAAATTAAAGCAATTGAGCAAAAATATCAAAAAGCTTCTCAAATTTTAAATACAGAACGAACAAATAAGATAGAAGAACAAACGGTTGTTTACATATTGAGTGAAAGTTTTTCTGATCCTGCTCGTGTTGAAGGGGTTAAGCTTTCTCAAAATCCTATTTCAAATATTCAAGACATTAAGAACCAAACTACGAGTGGTTTAATGAAATCAGATGGCTATGGTGGTGGAACAGCAAATATGGAGTTTCAATCGCTAACTGGTCTACCATTCTATAATTTGTCACCTAGTATTTCTGTTGCTTATACAGAAGTTGTTCCTAAAATGAACAAATTTCCTGTTATTAGCGACCAATTTGAAGCTAAGAATCGTATCGCTATTCACTTGGCTGCCCCAACAAATTATTCTAGAAATGTTATTTATAAATCTCTAGGGTATTCTAAGTTTGTTAGTTTAATAACAAAAGGACTAGATGTTCATTATCAAGGAGTAAATTATAGTGATAGTTCCTCTTATCAATTAATTCTTGATAATATGAAAGATAGCCAAAATCAATTTTTCTCTGTTATGACGATGCAAAATCATTCTCCTTGGAAAGAAGAAGAACCAAATAATATTGAAGCTTCTAATTCAAATTTTTCTAGTGATGAAAATGACCAATTAACTAACTATACTCGTTTATTATACCACACAGACGTGGCCACAAAGGATTTTCTTAATCAACTTTCAAAAATAAATAAAAAAATTACAGTTGTTTTTTATGGAGATCATTTACCAGGGCTTTATCCACAGTCAGCTTTCAAAAATAATCCAGATAGCCAATATTTGACCGACTATTTTGTGTGGAGTAATTATGAGACGCCTAAATTGGACTATCCGATTGTAAATTCAAGTGACTTCACAGCTCTATTATTAGAACAAACCAATTCAAAAGTGTCACCTTATTATGCTTTATTAACAGAAGTTTTACACAAAGCAAGTGTTGATAAAAAAGATTTGGATGAGGAGGGACGGAAAATTGCAGAAGACCTGAAACTTGTTCAATATGATATGGTGGCGGGTAAGGGCTATTTGTCAAAAGATTTTTTTAAAGTACATAGTGAGTAAAAAGCTATAATAAGTAGCTCTACAAATCTCTATAGTTGGCTAAAAATTCAACTATGGAGTTTTTTCTTATGAAATGAGTTATGAATAGAATATAACAATATGTAAAATTGATTTTGTCATTATTTTTTGTCGAAAAGAATTCTTCATCTTTTTATGACATGAAAAGAAATTGGCATCAAGAACAATAAAATTTTCTTTGGTATGTTAAAAGTTAAGATGCTTTATAGATTTGAAAACAGATTTAATTACTAAACGAGTTAATTAGTTAATTCGATGATTACAACAAAGTTAGAGTTCAAAATAAAAAGAACCAAAACCAATACAGGCTTCAGTCCTTAAATCAACTATTTTAGCATCTTTTTCAGTATTTTAATCAAAATAGAGTAAATCTTTGCTTGTACTTGTAAAGACTTCAAAGCCATTTTTTGTGACATGACCGCAGTCTTCGATACGAACACCAACTTTTCCTGGAATATAAATTCCAGGCTCAACAGAGAAGCACATACCTTCTTCGATAACCATATCGTTTCCTTCCATGATAGATGGAAATTCATGTACGCTCATACCGATACCATGTCCCAGACGATGATTGAAATATTCACCATAACCGGCTTTTTCGATGACTTCGCGTGCTGCGCGGTCTACTTCATGAGCTGTTACTCCGGGTTTGATGAAGTCAAGAGCTGCCCGTTGAGCTTCAAGCGTTAGATTGTAAATGTCTTTTTTAAACTGATCTGGTTTTCCAACAGCAACTGTCCGTGTCATATCGCTGGCATAACCATTGACCATACAGCCAAGGTCAAATAGAAGCAGGGCATTGTTTTCGACTTTGTTTGCACCCGGAATGCCGTGCGGATTAGCAGCATTATCACCTGTCAAAACCATAGTCTCAAAGCTCATCTCATAGCCGAGTTGTTTGATACCAAAGTCAATTTGAGCAATAATATCTGTTTCTGTTTTATCGAGAGAAATAGTATCAAAACCAATCTTAACAGCCTTATCTGCATATTCTCCAGCAACAAACATTTTCTTAATTTCATCGGATGATTTGATGAGACGCATACGATTGATACAAGGTGTTAAGTTTGTAAATTCAGCTTGTTCAAAAACAGTACGCAATCCATTGTATTTTGTCAAAATCAAGTTATCAAATTCAACAGCAATTTTGCGGGCGCTGTCCGCTGGCAAGGCTGCTTTGATTTTTTCCCAAGGATTTTCAGAGTCAATATAGCCCACAACCTTAAAATCAACAATCGCACTAGCGCGATCTACTTCAAGAGCTGGGACAAAGAGTAGTGGTTCATGATTTGTGAAAATAAAAAGAAACATCTGGCGTTCATGAGGGTCGCTATAAAATCCTGTTAAATAATTAATCGTTACAGGATCAGAAACCACGGCAACATCTGTTTTCTCTGTTTCTAGATAAGAAATAATTTGATTTATTTTGGTCATTCTAGTACCTTCTTTCTACTCCTCTATTTTTGCAAAAAAATAAGTAAAAATCAAGAGGACAGTAAGAACTTTTTTGTCGCTTCAAAAATTTCACAGATTGGGTAGATTTTTCTTGTAAAATCATTGATAAAATTGCTAGAAATTTGCCTAAAGAACAAGATTTTTCAAAAAGTTATCAAAATGCTTGAAAGTGTTTCCAATAAGTGATAAAATGAGTTTGGTAGGAATGTGAAAACGATATTTTCAATATAGAAAGGAAGAAGCATGAACACAGACGATACAGTAACCATTTATGATGTCGCGCGTGAAGCGGGAGTTTCAATGGCAACCGTTAGCCGTGTGGTAAATGGAAATAAAAATGTAAAGGAAAATACAAGAAAAAAAGTTTTGGAAGTGATTGACCGCCTTGATTACCGTCCAAATGCGGTGGCGCGTGGTCTTGCTAGCAAAAAGACGACGACTGTTGGAGTTGTCATTCCAAATATCACAAGCAGTTATTTTGCAACGCTTGCAAAAGGAATTGATGATATCGCAGAGATGTACAAATATAATATTGTCTTAGCCAATAGTGATGAAGATGATGACAAAGAAGTTTCTGTTGTCAATACGCTGTTCTCAAAACAAGTAGATGGTATCATTTTTATGGGCTATCATTTAACAGAAAAGATTCGCTCCGAGTTTTCTCGTTCGCGGACGCCAGTTGTGCTTGCAGGCACAGTTGATGTGGAGCATCAATTACCAAGTGTGAATATTGACTATAAGCAAGCAACCATGGATGCAGTTGAATGTCTTACGAAAAATAATCAAAAAATTGCTTTTGTAAGCGGACCTTTGGTGGATGATATCAATGGTAAGATTCGTTTAGCTGGTTACAAAGAAGCTTTGAAGAAAGCTAAACTTACTTATAGTGAAGGATTGGTTTTTGAGTCAAAATACAGCTATGATGATGGTTATCAATTAGCAGAACGGGTCATTGCTTCTAAAGCTACAGCAGCTTTTGTGACTGGTGATGAGCTGGCGGCTGGGCTGTTGAATGGTTTATCTGATAAGGATGTAAATATACCAGAAGATTTTGAAATCATCACTAGCGATGATTCGCAGGTAGCACGCTTTACTCGTCCAAATTTGACAACTATTGGTCAGCCTTTGTATGACCTCGGTGCGATTAGTATGCGCATGTTGACTAAGATTATGCACAAGGAAGAGCTAGAAGAACGCGAAGTGGTATTAGCTCATGGTCTTATTGAGCGCCGTTCAACAAGGAAGTAAGGGAGAGACCGCAAGGTCTTTTTCTTTTGCTTTTATAATGCGTTGACCTTCTTGGTTTAATTTTTTCCATCTTTTGGGTATAATAGAAGACATGAAAGTATTACTTTATTTAGAAGGCAAGGCCGTTTTGGAAAAGTCGGGTATTGGTCGAGCTTTGCAACATCAGATGAAAGCTCTAGACTTGGCTGGGATTCCCTACACGACAGATCCTTCAGGAGATTATGATGTAGTGCATATCAATACCTATGGACCTAGGAGTTTGCGACTTTTGCACAAAGCAAAAAAGCAAGGAAAAAAAGTGATTATGCATGGGCATTCAACGAAGGAAGATTTTCGCAATTCGTTTATTGGGTCAAATCTTTTTGCCTCTGCTTTTGGGAAATATCTAGCTCACATGTATCAAATGGCGGATTTTATCATTACACCGTCTGAATACTCCAAAAAGTTGATTCAGGGCTATGGTGTGACAACACCAATTGTGGCGGTTTCTAATGGGATTGACCTTCATAAATATCAAAAAGATCCACATAAAGAAGAAGTGTTTAGAAAACATTTTCATATCCAAGAAGGGGATAAAGTTGTTGTCTGTGCGGGACTTTATTTTAGACGCAAGGGAATAGAAGACTTTGTAGAGGTAGCACGCAGAATGCCAGATGTTCGCTTTATTTGGCTGGGTAGTATTAACAAGTGGATCATTCCTCGGAAAATCAGAAATCTTGTACTTTTTGATCATCCTAAAAATGTTGAATTCCCGGGTTATTTTAAAGGTGCCGTTTTTGAGGGAGCTATGAGTGGTAGCAGTCTTTTCTTTTTCCCAAGTTATGAGGAGACAGAAGGGATTGTAGTGCTAGAGGCGTTGGCTAGTCATCAACATGTCGTTTTACGGGATATTCCTGTATATGAGGGCTGGATTGATGAGCAATCAGCTGAATTGGGGCATAATGTAGATGAATTTGTAGACTCTATCCAAAAGATTTTGGATGGTAAAGTAGATAAGCGAGAAGCTGGCTATAAGGTAGCGCAGAGTCGTTCAATTGATGATGTGGCTTATAAACTTGTGGATGCTTATCAAGAAGTATTGGAGATGTAGCATGCGAATTGGTCTTTTTACGGATACCTATTTCCCTCAGGTTTCAGGGGTGGCAACGAGTATTCGTACTTTGAAAACAGAATTAGAAAAGCTTGGACATACTGTTTTTATTTTTACAACGACAGATAAGGATGTCAATCGTTATGAGGATTGGCAGATTATTCGAATTCCCAGCGTGCCGTTTTTTGCCTTTAAAGATCGGCGAATTGCTTATCGCGGTTTTTCAACGGCTTTAGAGATTGCTCGCCAATATCAATTGGATATTATCCACACCCAGACTGAATTTTCTTTGGGTCTGTTGGGTGTTTGGATTGCGAAAGAACTGCGGATTCCAGTTGTTCATACCTATCATACACAGTATGAAGATTATGTACGTTATATTGCTAAAGGCATGGTCATTCGTCCTAGCATGGTCAAATACATTGTTCGCGGTTTTATGAGTGATTTAGACGGTGTGATTTGTCCGAGCGAGATTGTTTATGACTTGCTCGTGAAATACAAAGTAAAAGTAGAAAAACGTGTTATTCCGACTGGAATTGAGTTGGCCAAATTTGAACGTCCAGAAATTACTAGTGAGAACATTGCTGATTTACGGGGAAAATTAGGAATTTCAAATCAAGAAACCATGTTGCTTAGCCTATCACGTGTTTCGTATGAAAAAAATATTCAGGCAGTTTTAGCTGCTCTACCGGCTGTTTTAGAAGAAAATCCAGATGTGAAATTGGTAGTGGCAGGAGATGGACCTTATTTGTCTGACTTAAAAGCGCAAGCCAAACGGTTGAATATTACGGATGCAGTGATTTTCACAGGAATGATTGCACCCAGTGAGACAGCCTTGTATTATAAAGCAGCGGATTTCTTTATTTCCGCTTCAACGAGTGAGACGCAGGGCTTGACGTATTTAGAAAGTCTAGCGAGTGGCACTCCGATTATTGCGCACGGAAATCCTTATCTGGATAATGTTATCAATGATAAAATGTTTGGAACGCTTTATTATGAAGAACGTGATTTGGCGGGAGCCATTTTGGAAGCTGTTATTGCAACACCAGACTTGGATGAAAAGAGTCTTGCTGCAAAATTATACGAAATCTCTGCTGAAAACTTCGGCCGTCGTGTCTATGAATTTTATTTGGATTTAACCATTTCAAAAGATTTCAACAATGATTTATATCCGGAGGAGTCTGTTAGTAAGCGATTAGCGAAATCTGTCATTTATCTTCCCAAAAAAGCGATTGCCCTTCCTGTAAATGGATCAGCGCGAATGTTTAAAGCATCTAAACGACAAATCAAAAATATACAGAAATACCTGAAATAAAATTCCAAAACTAGCGAGGTGGGAAAATGAAACGCGATATTCCTTTTTTAGGCGTACTACTCTTTTTCTATTTGTTATTTTATGGAATTGTTCAAATGATACCGATGGACGAATTGTTACGAAAGGGATTGGTGGTGAATAATATTTTGATATATTCACCGCTAGCAACATTCCTTGTGGGAGCTGTCTATGCTGGACTATATGGTTTTTCTTGCCGTTTTTTGCTTTTAGCAACGCTTATGTTCTTTGTGACGATTATGATCTTTGGTGAATGGATTTTACTGTATCATGTAGCCTATTTTATCTGTTTATTGTTGGGGACGCTGTTAGGTTATGGGATATTTCGCTGGAGAAAGACAAGTAAATAAACATTGAGCAGTTCAGAGCATTTGCTTCTTTAGGAAATTACTACAGTAGCAGTGAAAAGTTAAGACAAGTGTATTGCGTTTCATAGTTTTTCCTAAAAATTCAATGAATGGTCTAAGGCTTTTGTCCGGACTATTTTTTGATATGAAAAACTGTCTTTGCAGAGCAAATGTGTCATATTTTGAACATATTTGTTCTAAAGTTGTAAAGTAAAGAAATGATGTGTTATGAGTTGAATTGGTAAATTTTAAGAAAAATTTGGTATAATAAAAAGATAGAAAAAGGTGAATAAAATGAAAAAAATATTAGTTGTAGATGATGAGAAGCCAATCTCAGATATTATAAAGTTTAACATGGTAAAAGAAGGTTATGAAGTAGTGACAGCCTTTGACGGTCGCGAAGCGTTAGAGATGTTTGAAGCAGAACGTCCAGATATTTTGATTTTGGACTTGATGTTGCCTGAAATGGACGGCTTAGAGGTGGCGCGAACGATTCGGAAAACGAGTAATGTGCCAATCATCGTTCTTTCTGCCAAAGACAGCGAATTTGACAAAGTTATTGGTCTTGAAATCGGTGCGGATGACTATATGACAAAGCCTTTCTCTAATCGTGAGTTGCAGGCGCGTGTCAAAGCCATTTTGCGGCGGACAGATTTGACAATTGAAAATCAAGAAGCAGAAGCTGCTCCGACAGAAATTGTGATTGGAGATTTGCAGATTTTGACCGATGCTTTTGTCGTGAAAAAGCATGGCGAAGAATTAGATTTAACACACCGTGAGTTTGAATTGCTCCACCATTTGGCAACGCATATCGGGCAAGTGATGACGCGTGAACATCTACTAGAAACGGTGTGGGGTTATGATTATTTTGGAGATGTGCGGACTGTTGATGTGACAATTCGTCGTTTGAGAGAAAAGATAGAGGATATTCCTAGCCGACCAGAGTACATTTTAACGCGGCGCGGCGTTGGATATTACATGAGAAACAATGATTGATAATATTAGACAATTTATTGTATCAAAAGACTTTGTATTTGTTTTACTTATTTTAGGGTTCATCTTGGTGATTACCTTGCTTTCCTTGGAAAATAGGCGAGACAATATTCGTATTCGCCAATTGAATCAAAAAGTAAAAGATTTAATTGCAGGCAATTACTCAGAAATTTTAGATGTACAAGGTGGTCCAGAAATTACGGATATTACCAATAGTATCAATGATTTATCTGAGGTAATCCGTCTAACGCATGAAAATTTAGAGCAAGAAACTAAGCGCCTGTCGAGTATTTTATCCTATATGACGGACGGTGTTCTTGCGACCAATCGTCGTGGGCAGATTATCATGATTAATGATATGGCGACCAAGCAGTTGGGGGTCAAAGAATCTGAAGCACGAAAGATGAATATCTTAAAACTGTTGGATATCGAAGACGAATATGACTTACGAGACTTGATTACGAAAGTTCCAGAATTGACTATTGATTCGCAGGATGAAAATGGAGAGTTTTTAAGTTTACGTGTTCGATTTGCCTTGATTCGGCGAGAATCAGGCTTTATTTCAGGGCTGGTTGCAGTGCTACACGATACAACGGAGCAGGAAAAAGAAGAGCGTGAGCGGAGACTGTTTGTTTCGAATGTCAGTCACGAATTGCGTACTCCCTTGACCAGTGTCAAGTCTTATCTGGAAGCATTAGATGAAGGCGCCTTGTCAGAACCAGTCGCACCGGATTTTATCAAGGTTTCATTAGACGAGACCAATCGGATGATGCGCATGGTTTCGGACTTGCTGAGTTTGTCACGTATTGACAATGCAACCAGTCATTTGGATATTGAATTGACGAATTTTACAGCTTTTATCACCTTTATTTTGAACCGTTTTGATAAAATCAGAAGTCAGAACGATGATAAAAAGTACGAAATTATTCGAGATTATCCGATTAACTCTATTTGGGTCGAAATTGATACAGATAAGATGACACAGGTGATTGATAATATTATCAACAATGCCATTAAATATTCTCCTGACGGTGGCAAGATTACGGTCAGTATGAAAACGACGGATACCCAAATGATTTTGTCGATTTCAGATGAAGGCTTAGGGATTCCTAAAAAAGATTTGCCGAAAATTTTTGATAGATTTTATCGTGTAGACAAAGCAAGAAGTCGCGCCCAAGGTGGATCCGGACTGGGCTTAGCCATTGCCAAAGAGATTATCAAGCAGCATAACGGATTTATCTGGGCAAAGAGCGAGTACGGCAAAGGCTCGACATTTACAATCGTTCTGCCATATGACAAAGAAGCTGTCAAAGATGATGATTGGGAAGAAGATGAATTAGAAGGATAGCATGAGCGAGAAAGGATTTAAGTATAGTATTTTAGCATCGGGTTCTACCGGTAACTGTTTTTATTTAGAAACTCCAAAGAAGAGGTTGTTGATTGATGCGGGCTTGTCTGGGAAGAAAATTACCAGCTTATTGAGTGAGATTGACCGCAAGCCAGAGGATTTGGATGCTATTTTGGTGACGCACGAGCATAAGGATCATATCCACGGTGTGGGCGTTTTGGCACGGAAATATCATTTAGACATCTATGCCAATCAAGAAACATGGAATGCTATGGAAGTAGCGCTTGGGAAGATTGATGTCAGTCAGAAGCATATTTTTGAAATGGGAAAAACCAAGACATTTGGCGATATTGACATTGAAAGTTTTGGTGTTAGTCATGATGCGGTTGCGCCACAATTTTACCGATTGATGAAGGATGATAAGAGTTTTGTTCTACTGACGGATACTGGCTATGTTAGCGATCGTATGGCAGGGATTATTGAAAATGCGGACGGGTATTTAATTGAGTCTAACCATGATATTGAAATCCTTCGTAGCGGAGCTTATCCTTGGAGCCTGAAGCAACGGATTTTATCTGACCAAGGACATTTGTCGAATGATGACGGGGCAGAAACCATGATTCGTACGTTGGGTTATCGCACTAAGAAAATCTATCTAGGTCATCTTAGCAAAGAAAACAATACCAAAGAATTGGCTCATATCACAATGGTCAATCAATTGGCACAGGCTGATTTGGCGGTTGAGCATGATTTTCATATTTGTGATACATCTCCAGATACGGCGACACCTTTAACAAATATTTAGGAGAAAGAATGCGGATTTTTTACTTAATGATTGGTTTTATTTCAGTAGGATTAGCCCTTTTGGGAGTTGCTTTACCGCTATTGCCGACACCCCCCTTTTTTGCTGTTGGTGATTGCATGCTTTTCACGCTCTTCCAAACGATTTGAAAAATGGCTATACCATACTAAGTTGTATCAAATCTATGTGGCGGACTTTCGCGAAACAGGTGCTATTGCTCGGGAGCGTAAAAGAAAAATTCTTATTTCCATTTATATTCTAATGGGAATTTCTATCTTCTTTGCACCTCTTATCTAGGTGAAGTTTGCTTTAGCTGCCTTAACTCTTTTTATGACGTATTATTTATTCAAAGTCATTCCAGATAAAGAATGAAAATTCATTTCATCTCTGGTGAACTTTTCCTATCAAATTCTTGGTATCGTTGGAGTATCAAGGATTTTTTTGATATAATAATAGAGAATTTGTTTTCATTTTATACTCTGTGAAGATCTCTTCAAACTTCGTCGGATTTCACAGTCACAGTCTGGGTGACTGTGAGAGGTGGCAGAGAAGGAAAGCGAAGCTTTTGTCAACCTTGCTGTATTCTTTGTTGCTGATTTCGTTGATTGCACCAGCAACTTCAAAAGTTCAAGTAGAGTTTTTGCCTCACACGCAGCTTGCTTTCTAGTTCCAATTGTCTGGGAGACAATTGGAGGTGATTGTTAAATTTTGGATGTTCATTAAGTATTAAAAGAAAAAGTTCTTCTTGAAAGGAGAAAAAATGAAAGATTTACATAAAGTTTTGAGTCAGCAATTTGGAATTGTCTTCCAAGATGAAAAGTTGCTGGAGACAGCTTTTACACACACTAGCTATGCCAATGAGCACCGCCTCTTAAACATTTCACACAATGAGCGCTTGGAATTTTTAGGAGACGCTGTTCTGCAATTATTGATTTCGGAATATCTGTATAAAAAATATCCGAAAAAACCAGAAGGGGACTTGTCAAAACTTCGCTCAACGATTGTACGTGAAGAAAGTTTGGCTGGTTTTAGTCGAGATTGTCAGTTTGATCAATTTATCAAATTAGGTCGTGGCGAAGAAAAGTCAGGTGGGCGTAATCGGGATACCATTCTTGGGGATTTATTTGAAGCCTTTTTAGGAGCTTTGTTGCTAGATAAGGGAGTGGAAGCGGTCAAAAACTTCCTGTATCAAGTCATGATTCCAAAGGTAGAAGTTGGAGACTTTGAGCAGGTGGTTGATTACAAGACCAAGCTACAAGAACTGCTCCAAGTCAATGGTGATGTCGAGATTGTCTATCAAGTCATCTCTGAGTCCGGTCCAGCTCATGCCAAAGAATTTGCTGTAGCGGTATCTGTTGATGGCAGAACGGTTGGACAAGGTCAAGGACGCTCGAAAAAATTAGCAGAGCAGGAAGCTGCTAAAAATGCATTTGAAAAGGAAAGTCATTCATGTATTTAAAAGAAATTGAAATTCAAGGTTTCAAATCTTTTGCAGATAAGACCAAGGTAATATTTGATCAGGGAGTGACAGCAGTCGTTGGACCAAATGGCTCAGGAAAGAGTAACATTACTGAAAGCCTGCGTTGGGCACTGGGAGAGTCCAGTGTTAAAAGTCTTCGTGGCGGGAAAATGCCAGATGTCATTTTTGCGGGGACTGAAACTCGCAAACCACTGAATTATGCTTCTGTTGTTGTCGTTTTGGACAATAAAGACCGTTTTATCCAGCAAGCTGCAGATGAGATTCGTGTGGAGCGTCATATTTATCGCAGTGGGGATAGCGAGTATAAAATAGACGGTAAAAAGGTACGTTTACGAGATATTCATGATTTGTTTATGGATACAGGGCTCGGACGAGATAGTTTTTCCATTATTTCCCAAGGAAAGGTGGAAGAAATTTTCAATAGCAAGCCAGAGGAGCGCCGTGCCATTTTTGAAGAAGCGGCTGGCGTACTGAAATACAAGACGCGGCGCAAGGAGACTGAAAGCAAGCTCAGCCAAACACAAGATAATCTAGATCGGCTGGAAGACATTATTTATGAGCTCGATAGTCAAGTGAAGCCTCTTGAAAAGCAAGCTACGACAGCTAAGCAGTTTTTGAAATTGGATGAGGAACGCCGTGCCCTTTATTTGGATGTATTGATTGCTCAAATAAAGGGAAATAAAACACAGCTGAATGATACTGAAGAACGGCTTGTGGGGATTCAGCAATCTTTGTCTGCTTATTACAGCAAACGTGACCAGCTAGAGCAAGAAAATGCTCTTCTGAAAGAAAAACGCCATGATTTGCAAAAACAAATGGCAGATGATCAAGCGAGTTTACTGGAATTAACACGCCTCATCAGTGACTTAGAACGCCAAATCGAAGTTTCCAAATTAGAATCTAGTCAAGCTGCCAACAGTCGGAAGGAAAATGAGGAACGCCTGAAAGGATTGACAGAAAAATTAGAGGCGGTTCAAACAGAATGGCAGGGAAAAGACGAGCAGTTGACTGATTTTGCTGTAAAATTGGAACAAAATCAACAAGCGATTCATAAATTAGAAGCTGAAATTGAGGCATTTTCGGATGATCCTGACCAGATGATTGAAAAATTACGTGCTGAATTTGTCCAATTGATGCAGGAAGAAGCGGACTTATCCAATGATTTAACTGCTTTAGAAAGTCGCTTAGCCAACGAATTGCAATTATCTGAAAGCAAACAAGCAGAATTTGCTAAGTTAAAAGAAAATTTAAAGAATCTTCAAATCAACGAGCAAAGTCAACTGGAAGATTTAGCAACAGCTCGGCAGTTGGTTCAGCAGTTACTGGCAGATTATCAGGCACAGCTAAAGCAAGTGCAAACTGTAAAAACGAATTATCAGCAGAACCAAACGGCAATGTTTGATTTAATGGATGATGTAAAAAATAAGAAGGCGCGTGTTGGTAGTTTAGAAGCTATTCTGAAAAATCACAGTCATTTCTATGCTGGGGTGAAAAGCGTTCTTCAAGAAGCAGAGCGCCTGGGCGGTATTATCGGTGCTGTTAGTGAAAAATTGAGCTTTGATTCGCATTACCAGACAGCACTTGAAATTGCACTTGGAGCAAGTAGCCAGCATATTATCGTAGAGGACGAACAAGCTGCGACACGAGCAATTGAATTTCTGAAACGCAATCGAACAGGACGGGCAACTTTTCTGCCACTGACAACGATTAAAGCGCGGCATTTACCAGATCATCATCAAGCAAGCATTGAAAAAAGCACAGGTTTTCTTGGTTTGGCTTCGTCTTTGGTGTACTATGATAAGAGTTTAGAGCATATTTTCCAAAATTTGCTAGGTACAACAGCCATTTTTGATACGGTAGAAAATGCGCGAGCAGCCGCTCGCAAAGTTCGGTATCAAGTACGAATTGTCACGCTGGATGGAACAGAATTGCGGACAGGCGGTTCTTATGCAGGTGGCGCTAATCGAAATAACAATACGATTTTCATCAAGCCGGAGCTAGACGCTTTACAAATGGAACTTTCTGAGAAGAATGCGACTTTAGCAGAGCAAGAAAAACAAGTGGAAGATTTGCACACGCAGCTAAGCCAAGCCAACAGTCTGTTAGAAGAAATAAAAGTAAGTGGTGAGGAAGCACGATTAGCAGAGCAAAAGGCTCAAATGGCTTATGAGCAAACACATAAACAGGTTGAAGACTTATCCGAGCTCTTAGCGCTGCAAGAAAGAGAGCTATCTCGTGAAGTTCTTCCTGATATGGCGGAGCAAAAGGAACGATTGGTTAATCGCCTTGCAGAAATTGAGCAAGAGAAAACCGAAACAGAAGCCGAGATTGAGCAGATTAAGTCGGATAAAGATGCTGTTCAAGCACGTTTAGACAAGCTAACAGCCCGCTTATCTGAGCTTCGTTTGGCTCGTACCGAGCTGACGGGGCATCAGCGTTACGTTCAGACGGATCTCACACGTTTGTCCAATGAAAAATCTGAATTGGACAAAGAGATTTCAACTTTGCAATTTTTAATGGAGCAAAAGGAAGAGACCGCTTCAAAAGTGGATATTGCTGTTTTAGAAGAGCAATTAACACAGGCTATACAGGAAAAGACAACTTTGAACCAAGCTACCATTCGTCGTCAGTTTGAACTGGACGATTTGGAAGGGCAAGCAGAGGATCTTACTAGTCATCTGGAACAAGCCCGCCAGCAAAATGAGGATCTGATTCGCAGTCAAGCCAAGGCAGAAGCTGAAAAAGATAAGATTGCAGATGTCCTTCGACGTCTTTTGACGAATTTGACAGATGACTATCAAATATCTTTTGATGAAGCTAGTAAACAGGCTCGTCCACTAGAAAATCTTACGGTTTCTGAAACTAAGGTTAAGGACTTAGAAAAGGCTATTCGGGCTTTAGGACCAGTCAATCTTGATGCGGTAGAGCAATTTGAAGAAGTCAGTCAACGACTGCATTTCCTCAATACTCAAAGAGATGACGTACTCTCTGCGAAAAATTTGCTTTTGGAAACCATCGAAGAAATGAATGACGAAGTAAAAGAACGCTTCAAATCAACCTTTGAAGCTATTCGTGAGAGCTTCAAAGTGACTTTCAGACAGATGTTTGGCGGCGGTTCAGCGGACTTGATTTTGACCGAAGGCGACCTGTTGACTGCGGGGGTAGAAATTTCGGTTCAACCGCCCGGCAAAAAAATCCAATCACTCAATCTGATGAGCGGAGGAGAAAAGGCGCTATCAGCCTTAGCATTACTCTTCTCCATTATTCGTGTCAAGACGATACCATTTGTCATTTTGGACGAGGTGGAAGCTGCACTTGACGAAGCTAATGTCAAACGTTTTGGCGACTATCTTAATCGCTTTGACAAGGACAGCCAGTTTATTGTGGTAACACACCGTAAAGGAACGATGTCCGCAGCAGACTCTATCTATGGGGTAACCATGCAAGAGTCCGGTGTATCAAAGATTGTCTCCGTAAAATTAAAAGATTTAGAAAGTATGTAAAATGAATATAAAATTAGTTGCGACAGATATGGACGGCACCTTTTTAGATGACAAAGGGCAGTTTGATATGGTTCGACTGAAGCAGTTGTTGCTCCGTTTTAAAGAAAAGGGCATCTATTTTGCAGTAGCCAGTGGACGCGGTTTGCTGTCATTAGAAAAGCTATTTGAGGATGTGCGAGATGAGATAATTTTTATTGCTGAAAATGGTAGTCTGGTAGAATTTCACGGAGAAGATCTCTATGAAGCAACCATGTCCAAAGATTTTTATCTATTAGCTTTTGAGAAATTGAAGACATCTCCTTTCATCAATACCAGTGAATTGCTTCTAACAGGTAAAAAAGGCTGTTATGTTTTGGAAACGGTTGATCCAGCTTATTTAGCTTTTAGTACGCATTATAATGAAAATATCCAAAAAGTAGCTCGCTTGGAGGATATTACAGATGAAATTTTCAAATTTACAACCAATTTTTCTGAAGAAACAGTAGCTGTTGGTGAGGCCTGGGTCAATGAACACGTTCCCGGTGTCAAAGCTATGACGACAGGTTATAAGTCAATTGATATTGTCCTAGACTATGTAGACAAGGGCGTTGCCATTGTCGAATTGGCAAAAAAATTAAATCTTGAGATGGATCAGGTCATGACATTTGGTGACAATCTGAATGATCTACACATGATGCAAGTAGCAGGTTATCCCATTGCCCCTGAAAATGCTCGTCCAGAGATTTTGGAAGTAGCCAAAGAGGTCATTGGGCATCATGCGGCGCATTCAGTGATGACGTATATGGAGGGCTTATAATGGCAGATATAAAATTGATTGCCTTGGATTTAGACGGAACTTTACTGACTTCTGAGAAAAACATTTCAGAGCGAAATTTGGCAGCTCTTAAGATGGCTCAAGAGCAGGGAATCAAGATTGTTTTGACGACCGGTCGCCCTCTAAAAGCAATGGAGCTTTTCTTAAACGAACTGGGCGTAGCCAATCAAGAGGACGAATACACCGTTACTTTTAATGGTGGTTTGGTGCAACGCAATACAGGTGAAATTCTTGATAAAACAGTTTTTGCCTATGACGATGTGGCTCGTATTTTTGAGGAAACAGAAAAGTTAGGCTTACCACTAGATGCGATTTGCGAAGGAACTGTCTACCAAATCCAGTCAGACCATGAATCGCTTTACCAAACTTGCAATCCTGCTTTAACATTTGAGTCGGTTTCATTTGCAGACTTATCTAGCCAACAGACTTATAATAAATGTGTAACAGCTTATGCACCAGATCCGCTTGATCGTGGCATCACTCAGCTTTCGTCCGATTTATTTGACAAATATGAAATTTTTAAGTCGCGCGATATGCTGTTAGAATGGTCTCCGAAGAATGTTCATAAGGCAAATGGCTTAGAAAAATTGATTGCTCATTTAGGAATTGAACAAAGTCAAGTCATGACTTGCGGAGATGAAGCAAATGACCTGTCTATGATAAAATGGGCAGGACTTGGTGTAGCTATGCAAAATGCAGTAGCAGCAGTCAAAGAGGTCGCCAATGTAGTGACGCCGATGACGAATGACGAAGATGCTGTTGCTTGGGCTATAGAAAAATATGCACTAAAATAAAGGAGGAATTGAATGGGGTTATTTGATCGCCTTTTTGGTCGCCAAAAAGAAGAAAAACCAGTTGAAAATATTCCTGAAGAAGCTGTAGAAACAGCATCAGAGGATGATCAAGGCAAGAATCTAGAAATAGTAGAAACAGCTCCTGTAGAGAATATGCAATCTGAGAATCTAGATGAACAAACATTCCAAACAGAGCTGAAAGAACTCCTTGCTGAGGATGAAGCACGTCTTGAAACCATTCAAGAAAAAGTAGAAGAAATGGAGCCAAAGTTGGCTGATATAGTAGCGGATGCAGAGTCAGCTGAAAATGATTCGCAAGCTCCAGAAAATCATGTATCACCAAATGAGGCTGTAGCTGTTCCGCAAGCTGATGAAAAAGTTCTTTCACCAAATCCAACTCACCAAGCAGGTGCTGCTACAGATTTACAGGAACGTCTAGCAGAAGCTAGAAGACAGCAGGCAAAACAAGAAAATATGAGGCAGCTGAACGAAGCGAACGCATGGTCAAGCTCAGCAGAGTCAACTACGGTAGAGAAGACTATTAGCGAACCAGTTGAAGCAAGTTCATTTATTCAAGAAGAAACGGTTCAGGAAAAGTATGACCGCAGTCTCAAGAAGACACGGACAGGTTTTGGAGCGCGGCTTAATGCTTTCTTTGCTAATTTTCGCTCGGTAGATGAGGAGTTTTTTGAAGAGTTAGAAGAACTCTTGATTACGAGTGACGTGGGAGTGCAAGTCGCTTCTAATCTGACAGAAGCCTTACGCCAAGAAGCTCGCCTTGAAAATGCCAAAAAGCCAGAGGCTCTTCGTCGGGTCATCATTGAAAAGTTAGTAGACATCTATGAGAAAGATGGCCAGTTTAACGAAAAAATCAATTTACAAGACGGTTTGACAGTCATGCTTTTTGTGGGTGTAAACGGAGTTGGGAAAACCACTTCGATTGGGAAATTGGCTTATAAATATAAGCTGGCTGGCAAGAAAGTCATGTTAGTTGCAGCTGATACTTTCCGTGCAGGAGCTGTTGCTCAGTTGGTGGAATGGGGACGTCGAGTAGATGTTCCGGTTGTGACAGGTCCAGAAAAGAGTGATCCAGCTAGCGTTGTTTATGACGGTATGGAGCGTGCAAAGATTGAAAATGTGGATATTCTCATGATTGATACAGCCGGACGCTTGCAAAATAAAGATAATCTAATGGCAGAATTAGAAAAAATTGGACGGATTATCAAACGGGTAGATCCAGTTGCGCCACATGAAACTTTCTTGGCACTGGATGCATCAACTGGTCAAAATGCCCTTGTTCAAGCTAAGGAATTTTCAAAAATTACGCCAGTAACAGGAATTGTCTTAACAAAAATCGACGGAACTGCGCGTGGTGGTGTCGTTCTTGCAATCCGTCAAGAGCTGGATATTCCAGTTAAACTGATTGGATTCGGAGAAAAAATTGACGATATTGGAGTATTTAACTCTGAAAACTTTATGAAAGGGCTCTTAGAGGGCTTGGTATAAGAAAAAAGACTTGCAAATGAATTGCAAGTCTTTTGTATATATTTACTTTACCCCAATCGTCCTTCTTTGCGATAGGCTTCATCTGGACGCCAGTTCCAATCAGCTTCAAATTGGTTAAGGAGTTCAAAGCTGGCTTCGGGTCCCATAGTACCTGATTTGTAATGATGAAGGGGAACTTCGTTATTTGCCCATAAGGCTTCAATACGGTCAATCAATTCCCAACTAGAGCGAACTTCGTCCCAGTGGCTAAAATTGGTTGAGTCATTGTTTAGCACATCGTAGATGAGCTTCTCATAAGGTTCTGGTGACGCACCAGAAGCTGTTGCATCTGTACGATAATCAAGTGTCAATGGAGCTAAGTTAAATTGCTCGCCCACTTCTTTGCCATTCATGCTAAGAGAAAATCCTTCAGTTGGTTGAATGTAAATCGTCAGCACATTTGGTTGAAGCGAGGAGCCGAAAATGGATTCCATTTGCTTGAAGACAATGTTGACATGGGTTCCCTTGGCAGTGAGACGTTTTCCAGTACGGAAGAAAAATGGCACCCCGCGAAATCGGTCACTATCTACAAAGAATGCACCAGAAGCAAAGGTTTCTGTGGTAGATTCTGGGTCAACATTTGGTTCGCTGCGATAGGAAATGTACTTTTTCCCGTCCACTTTGCCAGAAGTGTATTGACCACGAATGAAGAGCTTTTTCAAATCATTATCGGTCGGCTTGTGTAAGTGCTTGAAAACCTTAATCTTTTCAGCACGAATATCATCTTTGGTAAAAGTTTTGGGTTTGTCCATAGCAAGCAAAGACAGGAGTTGAAGTGTGTGATTTTGCACCATATCGCGCAGTGCACCTGAATGGTCGTAATAACCACCACGTTCTTCCACACCTAACTTTTCAGCAAAGGTAATCTGTACATTGTCAATATAATCACGATTCCAGACATTTTCAAAAAGAAGATTGGCAAAGCGAATGGCAAAAATACTTTGAATCATTTCTTTGCCGAGATAATGGTCAATCCGGAAAATCTGTTCTTCGTCAAATGTTGCCAACAAATCGTCGTTCAGTTTGCTAGCAGAGGCAAGGTCTGTGCCGAAGGGTTTTTCTACAATTAAGCGTTCAAATCCCTTCCCGTCCACAATTTGTTCTGATTTGAGGTGTTTAGCAATCGTCCCAAAAAACTGAGGAGCCATAGATAGGAAGAAAAGTTTATTGTGTTCTGCTTGATAGTGCTCATTGAGATGATTTTGTAGTTTTCTCAATTCAATATAATGCTCGGTATCTTGGACATCGTGACTTTGGTAATAGAAATGGCTAGCAAATTCTTGCGCTTGCTCAGGGCTGTCTGCAAGTTCTGTGATAGACTCGACCACGACAGATTCAAAATATTCCTTGCTCCAAGGCCTGCGAGCTGTACCGATAACGGCAAAATGCTTAGACAGATTGCCAGATTTATACAATCTAAAAAGAGAAGGATAGAGTTTTCTTTTTGCTAAATCTCCACTGGCACCAAAAATTGTAATAATCACTTTTGAAGACATTTTGAACACCCATTTTCTAATATTTTATTTATTTTACCATAAATTGATTAAAATTTCTGATTTTTGATAACTCGAAATAAAGAGTAAAAGAGATAAAAAATAAGGATAACAAGGAAGAAAAGGAGTAGAAAGACAAGATGCACACCTGTCGTAGTATCAGGAGCTTGATTGACCATGATAGCAGCAATTGCCGTTCCTAAAGCTCCAGCAAATGTTTGAGCCATTTGAAAAAGTGCTGTGGCATCTGGCGACTTCTCACGACCAATTTGTGAAACAGACAAGGCCATCGTGTTGTTGAAAGCCAGATTGCGCCCAATCGTGAAGAAAATATAAAAAAGGATAATGAGCGGTAATGCTAAGGCTTTTGTAAAAAATGCAAAAATAGAAACAGCTAAGAAAAAGAGGAGGTTCCCACCATATAGAGAAAGTTTGGGTCCCTTGGTATCATACAATTTTCCAAAGAAAGGTGCTGAAAAAGCTCCTAACATTGTTCCAGGAAGCAATGCAAAGCCAGCAGCAGAAGTAGCCTCGTGTTTTACTAAAACTAAGAAATTAGGAATCAGAAAATTGGCTGATAAATTTGAAAATTGGTAGAGAAAGAAAGGAATAATTCCTAGTAAAATAACTGGATTTTTCAAAATACGAATATCTAAAAAAGGATGCTCTACCGTTAAACTTCGCCAAACGAAAAGGACAAGTGATAATAAAAAGATGATGACAAAAGTCCAATTAAAGCTACCTTCTTCTAAGCTAGAAATCATCATGATAGAAAAAGTCAGTGAAAGTGTAAGAAGCAAGAAAGAAATCCACTCAAAAGGACGTTTTTGTTTATTGGGGGTATTTTCTAAAAATAAAAATCCTAATATGAAGGAGATAATCGGAACGGGCATGATGAGTGTGTAAATCATGTGCCAGTCAAACAAGCCAATCATAAAGCCGCCATAAGTGGGACCAATCGCAGGAGCTAGGCTTATAACGAGTCCAGACAGTCCCATGTAAAACCCGATTTGATTGCGCGGAATACGTTCTACGATAAGGTTAAACATAAGAGGAATAGCAATTCCTGTGGCTGCTCCTTGCAAAATGCGTCCTAACATAAGTAGGGCAAAATTGGGGGCAATCATCGCAACGCCATTACTCAGCGTAAACATAGCTAGACTGGTGAATAGAATTTTACGCTCAGACCAATTGTGTGCTAGAGTGGCTCCAAGTGTAATCGTGATAGCGACAGCTAGCAGATAACCTGTTGTAATCCATTGCAATGTGCCAAGGTCTGTATGAAAAACTTTCATAAGGTGCGGAAAGGTGACATTCATACTGGTTTCAGATAGAATTCCAGCAAAAGCAATGAGTGCTGTAGCGAGAATAGAGAGCAAGGTTTTCCTTGAAACGGGTTGGTTTTGATGTGACATAATACCTCCTAAAAATATAAATTTCTCTTATTTTATCATAATTACTTATAAAAGAGCATAATAGGAGACCTAGAGAAATACTTCTCAGGTCTTCTTTTGCTTATTTAATGTGGTTTAAAATACGCGGTAAACATAAGGATTGCTAGGTTTTTCAACTTTCTTGAAACTATCCACTTCAAGCGTTGGCAAGCTTTGTCCTAGTTGCTTATGGTAGCGAATAGTGATTTTTCCACTCGCTCTTATCCAAGTATTATTGTCAAAATGCTCTGTATTACCAGTTGTCAGAAGTCCATAAACCCCTGAATCTGCGATACAGTGGATAATACCGAAACGGAAAAGAAACTGGCTGTTTTTATCACTTGGGTCGTTGTAGACAAAGCCAGTAAATTCTAACCGTTTCCCTGCAAATTCATCTGGATAATCATAGAGGACTTCCATGACTTCCATATAATTTTCCGTCGTAACGGAGATGACATCTTTTTTCAGATATTTTTTTGCAGCTGCCCGCATTTCCTTCTCGTAAGCACTTTTAGTAAAATAGGTACTGGTATCAGGCTTCAGGTATTGATTGGTAGTACCTTCATCAGCCTGAATGCTCTTTGAACTACTATCAGCTAGAGGAAAATGGTAGCCCTTAGCAGAAACGGTTGTAGAGTCCAAATTGACCGTTGGAAAGAAGAGAGCAACGATAAGTGGTACAACAAGAAAAGCAATGCTAGCAAATTTTGCTGAGCGGCTCGTCAAATGGCTGTGTACTTTCATTTTTTTCATCCAGACGATGAGCTGCACAATAGCTAGCACGAAAGAAAGTATCATGGAAATATATGCCAAATAAGAAAAATGCATGTTGATGTATTGATTGAGCTTGCCGGAAAGTTGCAGATACATGGTGATTTCAAAGTAACCAGCTAAAATTAGAAAACGAATCATAGCACCACCCCCACAAGCCAAGAGTAAATGACAACAACTAAACTAACAATTCCAATGAATTGCCAGATGAATCGTCCTTTGAGGTAATTTTTCATCATGAGGATATTTTTCACATCTAGCATTGGTCCAATGACGAGAAAAGCCAGGACTGGCGCTAAGCCAAAACTAGAAATGAGCGAACTACCAATAAAGGCATCTGCTTCACTGCAAAGTGAGAGAAGAAATGCAAGCAGCATCAATAGTAAGATAGCCATAAGCGGTGTTGCACTAATGGAAGTCAGAATGCGTGTAGGCACGTAGACTTGCACTAGACTGGCAAAGAGACAACCAAAGACTAAGTAACGACCTGTATCAAAAAATTCGTCAATAGACTGCACAAACACTTGAAATACTTTCTTTGGCTGACTTAAATGGGAGAAGTCGTGTTCATGCTGAATGACTCGATTCTCTTTTTGAATAGTTGCAGTATTGAGAAAGCCAAAGAAAATTCCTAGAACAATTGCTACAATAATAGAACCAAGCGCTCTGAGCAAAGCCATCTTAAGGGAATTCCCGAAGGCAGAATAGGTCGCAAAAAGAACGATAGGATTGATAACAGGTGCTGTCACCATAAAAGGCACAGCCGTGTAACTTGGTACTTTTTTTTCCAAAAAGCGATTGATAATAGGGACAATTCCACATTCGCAAGAAGGGAAAATGAAGCCAATAAACGTACCAAAGAAAATCCTACCCCATTTATTTTTAGGCAGATAGCGATAAACTTTGTCTGGTGTGATATAAACCTCTATAAAACCTGAAATAATGCTCCCAATCAGCACAAAAGGTAGTGCTTCAATAATAATGGAGAGGAAAATCGCACCAGCTTGCAAAACGCTAGGTGGCAGTTGATTAAAAAAGCTCATGACTTTTTAGCCTTTTGCTCTTTTGGGGTCTTTTTTTCTTTTTCATCAGGAAATTCTACTTTTTCGATTTTAGGTAATGTTGCAAATTCTTCAAACATTTTGTCCAAATCATCTGAACGTGTAAATTTAATAGCCATAACAGCCTCCTTTTCCTTTTTAACTATTATACTATCATTTTGAAAATTATGGTGAAATAAAGTCAGCAGAATAGAGATTAGCTTGTGAAAGAAGGAGATGAATGTGGTATAATGTTCTTTATGGAAACAAATATTATCGAACTATCGCAAAGTTTAAAGATTAGTCAGAAGCAAATTGAAAAAGTATTGGAACTGACAGCAGAGGGCAACACGATTCCGTTTATCGCTCGTTATCGGAAAGAAATGACAGGTAATTTGGATGAGGTAGAGATTAAGGCTATTCTTGATTTGGATAAAAGTCTGACGAACCTCAGAGAGCGTAAAGCAACGGTGCTGGCAAAGATTGAGGAACAAGGAAAGCTGACGGACAAATTGCGTGCGGCCATTGAAGCAGCTGAAAAGTTGGCTGATGTGGAAGAACTTTATCTTCCTTACAAAGAAAAACGTCGGACAAAAGCTACGATTGCACGTGAAGCAGGACTTTTTCCTTTGGCACGACTCATATTACAAAATGCTGCCACTCTTCAAGAGGAAGCAACTGCCTTAACTAACGAAACATTTCCGACGGCAGAAGCAGCTCTAGCTGGAGCTGTAGATATTTTAGTGGAAGCCATTTCAGAAGATGTACAACTGCGTGCTTGGACTTATCATGAAATGCTGAAAAATTCAAGCATTGTTTCAACTTTAAAAGATCAAGATTTGGACGAAAAGCAAGTGTTTCAAATTTATTATGACTTTTCCGAAAAAATCGCAGATATGCAGGGGTATCGCACCTTAGCACTGAATCGTGGTGAAAAGCTAGGTGTTCTCAAAGTTAGTTTTGAGAACAATGTAGATAAGATTATCCGCTTCTTTGAAGTGCGCTTTAAGGTCAAAAATGACTACATTCATGAAGCAATCCAGCAAGCTGTGAAAAAGAAAATCATTCCAGCTATGGAACGTCGGATTAGGGCAGAATTGACCGAAACTGCAGGAGGCGGAGCGATTCAACTTTTTTCAGATAATCTGCGAAATCTGCTCTTGATTGCGCCACTCAAAGGACGCGTGGTACTAGGATTTGACCCAGCTTTTCGGACAGGAGCAAAATTAGCAGTCGTAGATGCAACTGGAAAAATGCTGACAACTCAGGTTATCTATCCTGTTCCACCGGCAAAAGCAGCGCAAATTGAAGCTTCTAAGCAAGATTTGTCAGACTTGATTGACCAATTTGGTGTTGAAATCATTGCTATTGGGAATGGAACAGCTAGTCGTGAAAGTGAAGCATTTGTCGCTGAAGTATTGAAAACTCATCCAAACGTCAGCTATGTTATTGTCAATGAAAGCGGTGCGTCTGTTTATTCTGCTAGCGAATTGGCGCGGCATGAGTTCCCTGATTTGACCGTTGAGAAACGTTCGGCTATCTCGATTGCCCGGCGTTTGCAAGACCCTCTTGCAGAGCTAGTTAAAATTGACCCAAAATCAATCGGTGTCGGTCAATACCAACATGATGTGAGCCAGAAGAAATTATCTGAAAGCTTGGATTTTGTCGTAGACACCGTTGTTAACCAAGTCGGCGTTAATATCAATACCGCAAGCCCATCTCTTCTATCGCATGTGGCAGGGTTAAACAAAACGATTTCTGAAAATATTGTCAAATATCGTGAAGAAGAAGGCGTGATTCGCTCGCGTGAGGAGATTAAAAAAGTTCCTCGTCTAGGTGCTAAAGCATTTGAACAGGCGGCAGGGTTCTTACGAATTCCCGAAAGTGACAATGTTTTAGATAATACAGGCGTTCACCCAGAGAGCTATCCAGCTGTTGAGAAATTGTTCCAAACGCTTGCAATTACGGACTTAGATCAAGCCGCTCAAGAAAAATTGCAGTCTTTAGATATCAAAAAAGTTGCTGCAGATTTGAACTTGGGAGAAGCTACCCTCAAGGATATCATTGCAGACTTACTCAAGCCAGGTCGTGATATGCGTGATTCATTTGATGCACCGGTTCTGCGTCAAGATGTCCTTGATATGAAGGACTTACAAATTGGGCAAAAGTTAGAAGGCGTTGTCCGCAATGTTGTTGATTTTGGTGCTTTTGTCGATATTGGCATTCACGAAGACGGCTTGATTCACATTTCTAAGCTTAGTAACAGCTATGTCAAACATCCAAGCCAAGTAGTTTCTGTTGGTGATTTGGTAACCGTGTGGGTGGATAAGCTGGATATAGAAAGAGAAAAGGTCAATCTTTCCTTAGTGGCACCGCGTGAATCTAACTAACTATGTCAGACAAGTCTCTTTGGAAGATTTTGACAAAGAATTTCGACATACGGCTTCTTGGAATAAGCATCTTCGCTCAACAGGTGGACGCTTTTTTTCAAAGGATGGTCATCTTGATTTTAATCCTAGAATCTATGAACAGTTTGGTTTAGAAACCTTCCGAAAAATTGTGCGGCATGAGTTGTGTCACTATCATCTTTACTTTGAAAAGAAGGACTATCGGCATAAGGATCGAGATTTCAAGCAATTATTGAAAGCAGTGGACGGTTTGCGCTATGCCCCTACTTTATCAAGCCAATCAACTTCAAAAACGCTTGTTTATCAATGCTTGCATTGTCGTGCACAATATCATAGAAAAAGACGAATCAATACTGAGCGGTATTGCTGCAGACGTTGTCAAGGGAAACTCATTTTTATCAGACAGTTGCAGTCTTAATGACTATTTTCGCGAAACAATCAGAAATCCGCCTAGGGACGGATGGCATGATGACTGAAATGTGCTACACTAGATTTAGTATCAATGAAAGAGGCTAAATGATTATGAAAACAAAATTTTATAAATTACGCCGAAATAGCGCTGTATCAGGAGTCTTGGCTGGTTTGTCGGACAAATTTGGTTTAGATGTAGGGCTTGTTCGCTTTTTATTCGTTTTATTTACCATTTTTAATTTGGGCTTAGGAATTATCATCTACATCATTTTATCATCTGTGATGCCTTACAAGGAAGACGTAGAAGAAGAAATGTATGGAACAGGACCTCGTAAGCGCAAAGAAGCAGAAGCAATCAAAGAAGATGACGGCTGGTTTTGGTGAGTGTGTTGGAGCAAGCGTTTGGTTATATATGCTAGAAAGGAGTTCGGACAATGGACTCCTTTATTTTGGGAGGAGGAGAAATGGAATATTGGGATGCTTATAATGAGCAAAGAGAGCGACAAGGAGATTTTCTAAAGAGAGGTCAACCAATTGCGGAAGGGCAGTATCACCTTTGTGTCAATGTCTTCGTTCGCCATATAGATGGAGAATTTCTCCTGATGCACCGCAGTCCAAAAAAAGAAATTCATCCTAATTATTATGAGTTTGGTGCAGGAGGGAGTGTGTTGGCTGGTGAAGATAGCATGACCGCAGCCTATCGTGAATTGCGGGAAGAAACTGGGCTGATTCCTAGAAAAATACAACTGATTGAGCAGACGACTTCACCTAAAGATCACTGCCATTTTGATTTTTATGAGGCAATCGTCACAGAGAAAGACGTGAAATATCAAGAAGGTGAAACGGATAGCCACATCTGGCTGAAACCTAGTGAACTCCGTTATTTTATGAATCGTTATCCTTTATTTCAAAATCAAAAACAAATTGTAGAAAAAATGCTCCAGTCAGAGAAGTAGTAAATGCTATATATTATATATGGTTGCATCCATTTTCTTTGCAAAATCAAGGATGAAACTCTCCTTTAATCTCAAAATTTGCTATAATAGAAAAAGAAACTATCAAAGGGGAAGAATATGACTGTAAAGATCAAAGATCTATTAAAAAAAGTCAGATTAAATGTGGTTTATGGCGATGAGAAAATGTTGGAAAGAGAAATTACGACCTCTGATATTTCCCGCCCAGGACTTGAAATGACAGGCTATTTTGACTATTACACACCAGAACGTATCCAGCTAATGGGAATGAAAGAATGGTCTTACTTGATGAAGATGACCTCTCACAATCGCTATCAGGTTTTACGGAAAATGTTTGAACGAGACACTGTTATGATTGTGGCGCGTGATCTGAAAGTACCTGATGAGATGTTGAAGGCTGCAAAGGAAAATAAAATTGTTGTTCTCAGCAGCCGCACACCGACGAGTCGTTTATCCGGTGAAATTTCTAGCTATCTAGATTCACGTTTGGCTGAGCGAACCAGTATTCATGGCGTTCTAATGGATATTTATGGCATGGGTGTCTTGATTCAAGGAGATAGTGGAATCGGAAAAAGCGAGACTGGTTTAGAACTGGTGAAACGGGGACATCGTTTAGTTGCGGATGACCGCGTAGATATCTACGCAAAAGATGAAATGACTCTCTGGGGCGAGCCAGCGGAAATTTTGCGCCATTTACTTGAAATACGCGGTGTTGGGATTATTGATGTCATGAGCCTTTATGGAGCTAGTGCTGTCAAGGATTCATCACAGGTTCAATTGGCTGTTTATCTGGAAAATTATGATGTCAATAAAACATTTGACCGTTTGGGAAATAATGGTGAAGAGTTTGAAGTATCAGGTGTGTCCATTCCAAGGATTCGTATTCCTGTGAAAACGGGTCGCAACATTTCGGTGGTGATTGAAGCAGCAGCGATGAATTACCGTGCTAAAGAGATGGGCTTTGATGCCACGAAGACTTTTGAGGAACGCTTGACCAATCTCATTAGTGAGAATGAGGTGTCTCATGATTAATCCAATTGCATTTAAAATAGGACCTCTAAGTATTCGCTGGTATGCGATTTGTATTGTAACAGGTTTAGTTTTAGCTGTTTATCTGGCTATGCGTGAAGCGCCGCGAAAGAAAATCATTCCAGATGACATTCTTGATTTTATCCTCATTGCGTTTCCCTTAGCAATCGTTGGAGCTCGCATTTATTATGTCATTTTTGATTGGGGCTATTATGCTAAAAATCCTGCTGAGATTTTTGCCATTTGGCACGGAGGAATTGCTATCTATGGCGGTTTAATCACCGGAGCGATTGTCTTGTATTTTTTCTCACAAAGAAAGCTTATCAATACGCTAGACTTTTTAGATATTGCGGTTCCAGGAGTGATGATTGCCCAAAGTCTTGGGCGCTGGGGAAATTTCTTCAATCAAGAGGCTTACGGAGCGGTTGTTAAAAGTCTAAATTACTTACCAAGTTTTATGCGCAACCAAATGTACATTGATGGTCATTACCGACAACCAACTTTTCTTTATGAGTCGGTTTGGAATTTGTTAGGATTTGCTTTAGTGATGGTTGCGAGAAGAAAGAAAAATTTCCTCAAACGTGGAGAAATGACTGGATTTTATCTTGTTTGGTATGGAATAGGTCGCATGGTGATTGAAGGTATGCGAACAGATAGTCTCATGTTTGCGGGCTTGCGTGTGTCGCAATGGTTGTCTGCTGTTCTAGTGGTTGCAGGAATCATTCTCGTCATTTACCAACGCAGAAAAAAAGATACCCCTTATTATTAAAAAGTTAGGAGAAGAAAAATGCTTGAAATTACTTATAGTCTAGTTGCCCTTGCTTTGATTGCTTTGATTGTTTATACGATTTTTTTGGTTAGGAAAATCTCAAATGTCGTTGATGAAACAGAAAAAACAATTCAGGTGTTGACGACAGATGTCAATGTGACACTTTATCAAACCAATGAATTGTTAACGAAAGTGAATGTTTTAGCAGATGATATTAATGGAAAAATGACAACCATTGACCCGCTTTTCACTGCAGTTGCAGATTTATCTGAGTCCGTTTCGGATTTGAATGATTCCGCTCGTCATTTGAGCAAAAAAGCTGCTGCAGCAGGAAAAAATAGTATCAAAGCTGGTGCAACTTTATCGGCTTTACGTATGGTTACTAAACTATTTAAAAAATAAGAAAGAAGGTTTATTATGGGTAAATTTTCATCTATCCTTTTAGGAACAATCTCTGGTGCGGCTGCAGCGGTATTTCTCACAAGTAAAAAAGGAAAAGAAGTGACAGCTAAGGTTTCTGATTTCATGAATGAGGTCAAAGAAAATCCAGATGATTTTAAAGATCAAGTAGTACAAAAAGCCAATCATTTCTCTAATCAAGCTGCAGAAGCAGTCAACCAAGCCAAAGAAAAGGTTGAGAGCGGAGAAATTACAGGTGAAACAATTCTTGACTCTGTGAAAGAAGCAACGAAACAAGTAGTTGACTTCTCACAAGAGAAAATGCAAGAATGGAAAGAAAAAATGACACCAGAAGGTATCTCTCCAGAAGATTTCAAAAAAACTGAGCAAGAACCAGTTGATAAAGAAACCACATCGGAGGATATTGTCATTGATTTGACAGAAAACCAAGAATCGGAAAATGAAGACAAAAAAATTGAGGACTAGCACCTCAATTTTTTTAACTAAATCGATTTTACATCACAACGAATCACAATAAAAACAGTGCCTTTGAAAAAGCAGGCACTTCAATCCCAAAACTATTTATTTCTTTTTCGACGAATAAATGCTTGCTGCATTTTAATGCAGACTAAACTAACACCAATTGCTAAAGTAAAAGCTAAGAAAGTGTTTATTTTAATAGACAGGAATAAAAAGCTAAATAAAGCTGTCAAGATACAAAATGTAGCAATATTCACGAAAAATAGTAATTCTTTCAGGTTTGGATTCGTTTTTGCTTCAGGAATGTAATCTTGATAAAGGGGATATTGTTCTTGCTCTAGTTCTGGATAGGTGTAGTCCTCTTGATAGGACTGATATTTTCTTGCGGTCATGTTCTCTCTCCTTACAGTACTCTCTTATTTTATCATGATTTTAATTAGATAAATATTACATAACGATTACAAAAAGGCTAAAAATGCTTTTCAAATTAAAAATATAGAAGAGAAATCAAAAATATGTTATAATTTTGCTATGAAAAAGATTATCATTACAGCGACAGCTGAGAGCGTTGAACAAGTAAAAGAGCTTTTAGAAGCAGGTGTGGATCGCATTTATGTAGGTGAAAAAGAGTATGGTCTTCGATTACCCCATACTTTTTCTTATGACGAATTGCGGCAGATTGCAGCCCTTGTACATGAGGCAGGCAGAAAGTTGACAGTTGCTGTCAATGCTTTGATGCATCAGGAAATGATGAATAAAATCAAGCCATTTCTAGATTTTTTAGTGGATATTCAGGCAGATTATATTACTGTGGGAGATGCTGGAGTTTTTTATGTGTTAAAACGTGACGGTTATCCGTTTAAGACGATTTATGATGCCTCGACTATGGTTGCTAGCAGTCGTCAAGTAAACTTCTGGGGGCAAAAAGCTGGCGCTTCTGAGGCAGTTCTAGCGCGTGAAATCCCATCTGCTGAACTATTTAAAATGCAAGATATTTTAGAAATTCCTGTTGAGATTTTAGTTTATGGCGCTAGCGTCATTCATCACTCTAAGCGTCCGCTTTTGCAAAATTATTATAATTTCACTCATATTGATGACGAAAAGAGTCGTGAGCGTGATTTATTCCTTGCAGAGCCGAGTGACCCAGATAGCCATTATTCTATTTTTGAGGACAATCATGGGACGCATATTTTTGCAAATAATGATTTGGATATGATGACGAAACTTGGAGAGTTGGTAGAACATGGCTTTACACATTGGAAATTAGAAGGCATTTACACGCCAGGACACAATTTTGTTGAAATTGCCAAACTCTTTGTGCAAGCGCGTGAGCTGATTGAGACCAATCAATTTACACATGATCAGGCTTTCCTTTTGGATGAGCAGATTCATCAATTGCATCCCAAAAATCGTTTCTTGGATACTGGATTTTATGAATATGATCCAGACCAGGTGAAATAAGGAATACAGGTGGTCGCGAGTTGTGACTGCTTGTTTAACATTCACAATCTGCCACTTTAGCTTGCTTTCAAGCCCTTTTTGCTATAAAATAAAAAGGCTAAGTATTAGAATTTAGAAAAGAGCGAGAATATGACAAAAACTTTGAAAAGACCAGAAGTTCTGGGGCCTGCTGGAACGTTGGAAAAATTAAAAGTCGCCATTCGTTATGGAGCGGATGCTGTTTATATTGGCGGACAAGCCTATGGTTTGCGCAGTCGTGCTGGAAATTTTACGTTTGAAGAAATGGAAGAGGGCGTTCAATTTGCTCGTGAACATGGCGCAAAAGTCTATGTGGCTGCGAACATGGTAACCCACGAAGGCAATGAAGAAGGAGCTGGGGAATGGTTCCGCACTTTGCGGGATATTGGCATTTCTGCCGTTATCGTATCTGACCCAGCTTTGATTGCCATTGCTTGTACAGAAGCGCCAGGTTTGGAAGTACACTTGTCAACACAAGCTAGCGCAACAAACTATGAAACCCTGGAATTTTGGAAAGATTTGGGGTTGACACGTGTCGTTTTGGCGCGTGAGGTTTCTATGGAAGAACTAGCAGAAATCCGCAAACACACCGATGTGGAGATTGAAGCTTTTGTTCATGGTGCTATGTGCATTTCTTACTCAGGGCGCTGTACTTTATCTAATCACATGAGCATGCGGGATGCCAATCGTGGGGGCTGCTCTCAATCTTGCCGCTGGAAATATGACCTTTACGATATGCCCTTTGGACAAGAGCGCAAGAGCTTAAAAGGCGAAATTCCAGAAGAATTTTCTATGTCGGCTGTGGATATGTCCATGATTGACCATATTCCAGATATGATTGAAAATGGAGTAGACAGCTTGAAAATTGAAGGACGCATGAAGTCTATTCACTATGTATCTACTGTTTCAAATTGTTACAAGGCGGCAGTAGATGCTTATCTTGAAAGTCCTGAAAAGTTTGAAGCAATCAAGCAAGATTTAGTAGATGAAATGTGGAAAGTTGCGCAACGTGAGTTGGCAACGGGATTTTACTATCATACACCAACTGAAAATGAGCAGCTTTTTGGAGCACGCCGCAAAATTCCGCAATATAAATTTGTGGCAGAAGTGGTGGCTTATGACCCTGATACGCAAACAGCGACTATTCGGCAACGAAATGTCATTAACGAGGGCGACCCAGTTGAATTTTATGGTCCTGGTTTTCGTCATTTTGATGCAGTCATTACAGATTTACACGATTCAGATGGAAATAAAATTAATCGGGCTCCTAATCCGATGGAACTGTTGACGATTTCCTTGCCACATCCAGTTTATCCAGGTGATATGGTACGTAGTCGTAAAGAAGGTTTGATAAATCTTTATAAAGAAGACGGCACAAGTGTCACAGTACGGGCATAAAAATCCACATTGAGAAGAGGTTTGAATGGTTAATTCTGCCTCTTTTCATTTGCAAAAAATATTTTAAAAATTTGGATGTAAACGCTTGCTTTTTTAAAAAAGAAGGTGTACAATATAATTAAAGAAAGATAAGAAAGGGCTGATTCCAATGGGTATCGGAACGTTCATATTTTAAATCGTTTATGATGTATTAGTTTCTATTTGCTAATTGTTTTTCTTAATTGGAGGTATTTGATAAATATTTCTGAAGATGTCATGTAGTGGTTTGTAGAATTGCATCGCGTATAAGGAACGCAAAGTAAGAATAAATAAGAATATTATTTGATGCAGTCGGTAGAAGCTTTTTAATGATTTTCACGCTTTGGTATAAAACCGCTATTGTTTTAGATGAAAAAACTTGTTTTTGATATATTGTGGACAAGAAAATCATTCTTTAATAAAATAACGATGGAATCATCATAAGAATCTCTTTTCAGATAATTACTTTCTGAAAGTCTATCTATCACTTATTAGCAAATAGAGACGGCTCCTAGCTTTCTGTAGATATACAGTAACTAGGAGTTTTTTGTATGCTCTGTTCTTTGAAAAAAATCATGAAAAGTAGTATAATAAATTGGATATGCAAAAGATTTGCAAAACTGTAATTCGACTTGGGATTCCAAGGACCGTTAGTAAAAAAATTTGAAAAGGAGAATCAATGAGCAATATTAAATTGATTGCTTTAGGTGGCGTACGTGAGAATGGAAAAAATCTTTACATCGCTGAAGTGGATGAATCTATTTTCGTCCTGGATGTCGGATTAAAATATCCAGAAAATGAACAGCTTGGTGTGGATTTTGTTATTCCAAATATGGACTATTTGTTTGAAAATAAGGACCGTATTGCAGGGGTCTTTTTGACACACGGGCATGCAGATGCAATTGGTGCCTTGCCTTATTTATTGGCTGAAACGAAAGTTCCTGTATTTGGCTCAGAATTGACGATTGAGTTGGCTAAGTTATTTGTCAAAGGAAATGATACGGTCAAAAAGTTCAATGATTTTCATGTGATTGATGAAGACACAGAGATTGATTTTGGTGGTACGGTTGTATCTTTCTTTAAAACAACGCACTCTATTCCAGAGAGTTTAGGGATTGTTTTGAAAACGTCTGAAGGCAATATTGTTTACACAGGTGATTTCAAGTTCGACCAAACGGCTAGTCAGTCTTATGCAACAGATTTTGCTCGCTTGGCGGAAATTGGTCGTGAAGGCGTTCTAGCTCTTCTTAGTGATTCTGCAAATGCGGATAGTACGATTCAAGTGGCAAGTGAGAGCGAAGTTGCAAAAGAAATTAGCAATACGATTGGTGATTGGGAAGGGCGCGTGATTGTTGCGGCGGTTGCAAGCAATCTTTCTCGGATTCAACAAGTCTTTGAAGCTGCTGCTAGGACAGGGCGTCGTGTTGTGTTGACTGGATTTGACATTGAAAATATCGTTCGTACAGCTATTCGCTTGAAGAAATTATCACTTGTGGACGAACGTTTGCTAATCAAACCAAAAGAAATGTCCAAGTTTGAAGATCATGAGTTGATTATTTTGGAAACTGGGCGTATGGGTGAGCCAATCAATGGCTTGCGCAAGATGTCTATTGGTCGTCACCGTTATGTAGAAATCAAAGAAGGTGATTTGGTTTATATTGTTACAACACCGTCTATCGCAAAAGAAGCCTTGGTGGCACGTGTAGAAAACATGATCTACCAAGCAGGTGGTGTTGTCAAACTAATTACGCAAGATTTGCGAGTGTCTGGACATGGAAATGAGCGCGATTTGCAATTGATATTAAACCTCTTGCAGCCAAAATTCTTGTTCCCAATTCAAGGAGAATATCGTGAATTGGCAGCGCATGCTAAAGCTGCAATGGCAATTGGTATGTTGCCAGAAAACATTTTTATTCCAAAACGCGGTAGCATTATGGAATATGAAAAAGGAGATTTCTTACTTGCTGGTGCAGTCCCTGCTGGCGATGTCATGATTGACGGAAATGCGATTGGTGATGTAGGGAATATCGTTCTTCGTGACCGTAAAGTTCTGTCTGAAGACGGTATCTTTATCGTCGCCATTACGGTGAACCGTCGTGACAAGAAGATTATTTCCAAAGCTAAGGTTCATACGCGTGGATTTGTTTATGTCAAGAAAAGCCGTGATATTTTGCGTGAAAGTTCTGACTTAATCAATAAAACAGTGGAAGATTATCTTGCAAAAGATAATTTTGACTGGGGTGAACTGAAGGGAGCTGTGCGTGATAATCTTGCGAAATATCTCTTTGAGCAAACCAAACGTCGTCCAGCAATTTTACCTGTTGTAATGGAAGTGCGTTAAGAAAATAAATAAGTAAGTACATTTAACCTATAGTAACAAAAATAGTGGGGTCAGGACGTTTGTTCCAACCCCTTTCTTACATTTATATGAAAAGGAGAAAAAATGGCATTTTTTGAAATAGAATATCATTCAGTAGTACTAGAAATGGAGCGTCGTGTCAATGTCATATATCCTGATGCGGATGCAGTAGCTCCCGGTCAGGTAGCAGATACGGATATTCCCGTTCTTTACCTTTTGCACGGCATGGGCGGCAATGAAAATTCGTGGCGCAAACGGACGAATATTGAGCGTTTACTGCGCTATACAAATTTAATTGTCATTATGCCGTCAACAGATCTTGCTTGGTACACCAATACTGCTTATGGATTGAAGTATTATGATGCCATAGCAAAAGAATTGCCTGAGGTTATGCATCGTTTCTTTCCTAATATGAGTCGGAAACGAGAGAAAACCTTTATTGTAGGTCTGTCAATGGGAGGTTATGGGGCTTATAAAATAGCCTTGACGACAGATCGATTCTCCTATGCAGGGTCATTTTCAGGCGCTATTGGGCTCGGTTTGGATGATGTGGACATAGAAGAACTTCCTGGCGGTACGCTCAACTATTGGCAAGGTGTGTTTGGTGATTTGAAAGCAGTTGATGTCAAGCGGCATTTTTTGACGACAATGGCAAAGAAGTCAGATAAAAAGACTAAATTTTACGCTTGGTGTGGGGAGCAAGATTTTCTTTATCGAGCAAATGAAGTAGCTGTTAAACAATTGCGCGAATGTAGCTTAGATATCACCTATCATCATAATCCGGGAAAGCACGAGTGGTATTACTGGGAAAAACAATTAGAGGAATTTCTGAAATGGCTGCCGATTGATTTTGAAGTAGAAGAGCGCTTATCCTAAAGTTGCTTGAGAGATGCCCTTTTTGACAGAAATTTACATTTTTTTGTCAATATTTTATTCTTTCTTTTACAGTTCTCTATGTTAAGAAATTTTTAAGCGAATCTCATTATACTTACTCTTTACATTTGAGATTAGGAGGGAAGTATGAGGTTTATATTTCGAATATTTTCGGCGCTGTTGCGCTTGATATGGCGTTTAGTTTATAGCCTTGCATTAACAGCACTCTTTTTAGTGGGAATCTTGTATGTCATTAGTCCTTCTAAAAGCAATTTTTCGACAACACTTCAGCAAGATGTCAGTCAAATTTATCGATATGTAAGTGGACAGGATAGTCAGCTAGGTGTCGGGCAAAATGTGAAAGACCTGACCAAACAGCTATCGGACAATCATGGTCACCAAGCGTCTGGTGTCCGATGGGACACAGCGAGTGCTACGGTTTATATAGATACACAAGACGAGACATTTCGCTCAGCTTATCAGGAAGCTATTCGTGCCTGGAATCAAACGGGTGCCTTTACTTTCCAGATTGTAAATGATAAAAATCAAGCCAATATTGTAGCTACAGAGATGAATAATAGCACTGTCAGTGCGGCAGGCGAAGCAGAATCCAAAACCAATTTGCTGACCAAGCGTTTTACAAATGTAACTGTTCGACTAAATTGTTATTATCTATTAAACAGTCAATATAGCTACTCTTATGAGCGAATCGTAAACACAGCAGAGCATGAACTGGGACATGCGATTGGATTGGAACACAATGAAGAAAAATCTGTTATGCAATCTGCTGGCTCGTTTTATGGTATTCAAGCAGTAGATGTTCAAACAGTAAAGGAGTTGTATCAATCATAAAATGTTAAAAAATATATTTAAAGTCATTAGATATTTCCCAGAGCAAGTTTTTTTGTTTGTCTTTAATTCTAGTATTTTTGCATGGTTATGGAAAAGTGGCTCTGATATTGCAAATCGTATTGGAGTGACAGCTGCATGGCAAGAACATGTTCCGGCACCCATTCAGAATTTCTTTGGTCAAAGCAGTCAAGATGTTCAAGGCTTTTTCAATCATTCAGCCGTGATGTGGTTGATTGGTTCGATGATGATCCTTTGGGTGATTCGTTTTGTAAAAGGAATCATCAAATTAGGGCTTTTTGCTTTGATTATTCTATTAGGTGTTTACCTTGTGATGCAAAATCAAGAAATTTTAAGTAGTTTTAAATGAAAATGCGGTCAAAATGAACCGCATTTTTGTTTTCTAAGATAGCAGTTAGGATAGGAATCTGCTATAATAGGTTTATGATTATTTTACAAGCAAATAAGATTGAACGCTCTTTTGCAGGGGAGCTTCTTTTTGACAATATTAACCTGCAGGTGGATGAGGGCGATAGGATTGCCCTAGTCGGTAAAAATGGAGCTGGAAAGTCAACCCTGCTCAAGATTTTAGTGGGTGAGGAAGAGCCTACTTCTGGTCAAATCAATAAAAAACGAGATCTTTCCCTGTCCTATCTGGCTCAGGACAGCCGCTTTGAGTCGGAGAATACCATCTATGACGAGATGCTACTGGTCTTTGATGGCTTGCGTCAGCAGGAGAAGAAGTTGCGTCAGATGGAGCTGTCTATGGGGGATTTGACTGGGACGGATCTGGAAAAACTGATGACAGATTATGACCGCTTGTCAGAGGCTTTCCGTCAGGCAGGCGGCTTTACCTATGAGGCAGATATTCGTGCGATTCTTAATGGTTTCAAGTTTGATGAGTCTATGTGGCAGATGAAGATAGAAGAGCTTTCGGGCGGGCAGAATACTCGACTGGCTTTAGCAAAAATGCTGTTGGAAAAGCCAGATTTATTGGTACTCGATGAGCCAACTAACCACTTAGATATAGAGACGATTGCTTGGCTAGAAAACTACTTGAGCAACTATAGCGGAGCTCTCATCATCGTTAGTCACGACCGTTATTTCCTAGACAAAGTAGCCACTGTGACGCTGGATTTGACCCAGCACTCGTTGGATCGCTATGTGGGAAATTATTCTAGCTTTGTTCAGCAAAAGGAGCAGAAGCTCTTGACAGAGGCCAAGAATTATGAAAAGCAGCAGAAGGAGATTGCTGCTTTGGAGGATTTTGTTAATCGCAATCTAGTTCGGGCATCTACAACCAAGCGCGCTCAATCCAGACGCAAACAGCTAGAAAAAATGGAGCGTCTTGACAAGCCAGACAGAGGCAGTCGTTCTGCTAATATGACCTTTCGCTCGGCTAAGCCTTCTGGAAATGTCGTTCTGACTGTAGAAGATGCGGCTATCGGTTATGATAACCAAGTGTTATCCGAGCCTATCAATCTGGATATTCGCAAATTTAACGCAGTAGCTATTGTTGGACCAAATGGTATTGGCAAAACAACTCTTATCAAGTCCATTGTGGGACAAATTCCTTTTATCCGTGGTCAGGAGCATCTGGGGGCAAATGTGGAGCTGGGCTACTATGACCAGACTCAAAGCCGATTGACACCGAGCAATTCAGTCTTAGACGAGCTTTGGAATGATTTTAAACTAACGCCAGAAGTGGAAATTCGCAATCGTCTGGGTGCCTTTCTCTTTTCAGGCGATGATGTCAAAAAGTCTGTCAGCATGCTGTCAGGTGGGGAACGAGCACGGCTTTTACTGGCTAAGCTGTCTATGGAAAACAAGAATTTTCTGGTGCTGGATGAGCCAACTAACCACCTAGATATTGATAGTAAAGAGGTGTTGGAGAATGCCTTGATTGATTTTGACGGCACTCTGCTCTTTGTCAGTCATGACCGCTACTTTATCAACCGAGTTGCCACGCAGATTATCGAGCTTTCTGATACTGGCTCCACTCTTTATCTGGGCGATTATGACTATTATCTGGAGAAAAAAGCAGAGCTGGAAGCTTTGAGAGAGGAGAAAGCTTCCGTGACAGAACTCGCTCAGCTTCAGCCAGTCACCAACTACCAACTCCAGAAAGAAACGCAGAAAGAAGCTCGAAAATTAGCTCGCCGTTTGGAGCAGCTGGAAGCTGAAATTGAAGAGCTGGAGATGCAAACGACCGAGTTGACTACAGCTATGCAGGAAACCAATGACGCAAGCGAACTCATGGAGCTTCAGCAAAAGCTAGACCAGCTGACTGAACAGCAGAAAGCAGCCATGACAGAGTGGGAAGAAGTGGCAAAACAGGTGTGAGCGAGCTATTTTTAAGTCAAGAAAGTTCATCCGAAGCGAAGAAATTCTTCCCTGAGACCAAATCCCGAACGTTTCAAACGGGGATGAGAGTTTTTTGAGTAAAAAACCTCGTCTTTCATGAAGGATGAGGCAACTTTTAAGTAATTTGCCATTTTCCATATGCGGACGAGAAGTTTTAGAGGAAAATAGCTTTGTCCAGTTTTCGGAAGGAAGTTTTTGGAACAAATTCCGAACATTATTGTTTCGGACAAAGCTTTTTTGAAAAAATAATGTCGGCCGATTTTCGGACAAGAAGATTTTGACAAAAAAAGACGTGTCCGAAAGTAAAATCCGAACATTTGAGACGGAATTACCCATATCCCATTTTTTCTAGTAAGGTTATTTTGCTCGCCCGTTTGAATGAAGGAACTTTTAGGGCGAAGAAAGAATTTGATTGACGGGGAAAGTCAGGGGAAGTGTTCCATTTACTTGCTTTATCAGTAGTCCCCAGTCTTTTGAGGGCGATATATGGAAGTAGCAATCTTTGTAGAAGAGCAGATGAAATGCCTGTTGACCTAGAGGTTCAAATACTAGATTTGAAGTAGTACAGCTTTAATGTAATATCTGAAAAGACTAAAAATTGTGAAAGGAGTTAATATTGAAGAAATGGAAGCTTTAGGCAAGGTGTTTCGTGATTTTCGCTTGAATGGTAATTATTCTCTTGCTCAGGCAGCGGGGAATCAGGTATCAACTTCTCAGCTGTCCCGTTTTGAACGAGGAGAGTCTGAGCTAACAGTGGATAAGTTCTTAGCGGTTCTGGATAATATTCAGGTCAGTGTGGAAAATTTTATGGATGCAGCTAGAAACTACCAACGAGCTGAAATTGTTGAATTTATGTCCCACATTGTCCCGCTCTATTATGCTAAAGATATTGAAGGTTTTCAGAAGTTGCAGCATCAGGAGAGAGAAAAAGCTAGACAGCGACAGGATAGCCTCATTCATGAGCTCAATATTATCTTGGTACAAGGACTAATTTGTCAGCGAGATAATCGTTATGAGATGAAACCGGCTGGCCTAGAGCGTGTGGCGGATTACCTTTTTCAGAGAGAAAATTGGGGAATGTATGAGCTGATTTTAATCGGAAATCTTTATTCGTTCTATGAGGTGGACTATGTTTATCGGATGGGTAAGGAAGTTTTAGAGCGTGAATATTTTTATGAAAATATCAACAAGCATCGTCGGTTGGTTTTGATTTTGGCTCTGAATTTTTACCTGCATTGCTTAGAGGGAAAGGATTTTGAGAAAGCAACGTATTTCAAGAACGCAGTTGCTAAAATTTTAGATAAAGAAATTAAGCTTTACGAGCGGACAATTTTTCTCTATGTCAAGGGCTTTGAAGCATATCAAAAAGGTCAGCAGGAGCAAGGTATTGCAAAAATGAAAGAAGCTATTCAGATTTTTGAGACCTTAGAATTACCCGAACAAGTTGATTATTATCAAGAACATTACCAGAAATTTATTACACAAAAAATATAAAAAGAGAGACACTTTTCCCAAATACGGGAAAAATAGTGCCTTTCTTTTTTTATTTGTTAAAATATAAAAAAATAATTTGGAGGTTTCTTTATGAACAAACAAGCGGTACAACTCATTGCACGCGGAGCTATCAACAAGATTGGCAATATGCTCTATGATTATGGAAACAGTATTTGGCTAGCGTCGTTAGGAGTTATAGGTCAGACCGTTTTAGGAATTTACCAATTGTCCGATTTAATAACAGCTATTTTATTCAATCCTTTCGGCGGTGTTATCACCGATCGTTTTTCTAAACGAAAAGTCTTAATGACAACTGACTTGATTTGTTCTCTCCTGTGTTTAGGAATTTCCTTTATTACTCATAAACAGTTGATGATTGGAGCTCTCATTTTCGCCAATGTGGTGCAAGCTATTGCTTTTTCTTTCTCACGACCAGCAAACAAATCCTATATCACCGAGATTGTAAATAAAGAGGAAATCGTAGCTTACAATTCTCATTTGGAGGTGGTTTTGCAGTTAATCAGTGTGTCAGCTCCTGTCCTCTCTTTCTTAGTCATGAACTATGCCAATCTGCGGATTACTTTGCTTTTAGATGCACTGAGTTTTTTCCTCGCCTTTATTTTGGTTTATTTCCTACCTAACAAAGAACCAGAAATGAAATCAACTGGTAGGCTGACAGTAAGAGCAATTTTGGAAGATATGCGAGAAGGAGTGCTTTATATTCGACAACAAAAGGAAATCTTCTTTCTACTCGTAGTAGCATCTAGCGTTAATTTTTTCTTTGCAGCTTTTAACTACCTCCTACCTTTCACTAATCAGCTTTTTCAGCAAAAAGGAGCTTATGCGACCATTTTGACAATGGGAGCTATCGGCTCCATCATTGGAGCACTCTTGGCAAGTAAGATTAAGGATACTATGGAGAATTTGCTAACCACCCTTTGTCTGACAGGTTTAGGAGTTGTAATAATAGGGAGTTCTGCTATTTTTCCTGTTCCTGGTTATCTAGCTTATGGCGGTAATTTTCTTTGTGAGTTATTCATGACAGTTTTTAACATTCATTTTTTCAGCCAGGTGCAAACCAAGGTTGACAATCAGTATTTAGGTCGAGTATTCTCTGCTATTTTTACACTGGCTATTCTTTTTATGCCGCTTGCAACAGCAATTATGACATTGATTCCAAGCGTACACCTGTTTTCTTTTATTGTCATTGGCATTGGAGTGATGAGTCTGGCTGTTTTCTCAATTTTTTATCAAAAATCATTGCACACAAAAGGAAGCTGAGACAAAAGTGCTCAGTTTCCTTTGCTTATATAGTCATAATTATAAGACGCAGTAGTTTGGAGAAGCTCTATTGACTTTAGTCAATGTAGAGTTTCCAATGCACAATTGATTAGGCACTTTAGTGCCAATCAAACACTGCTGAGTGGACTCTAATGCGTTGATAAATCAACTTTTACATCCCCACTCTCATTTTATACCCCTATTCAAACTCTGCCTTGCTCTTGACGTCGCCGTATTCTTCGGGGACTTCTTGCGCTAGAATGTCCTCGTAGTTGGCGAGTGGAATCTCTTGACCGTATTTATTCTTCAGGGCGGTTGTCACTAGGCGGTAAGCTAGATTGGCATTGCGGGATAGGATAGGACCGTGGAAGTAAGAGCCAAAGACATTCTTGTAGTGCACGCCTTCGCTTTGGTCTTCCTTGTTGTTTCCATTCCCATAAATAATTCTGCCGAGCGGTTTTTCATCTTCAGATAGGAATGTCCGTCCTTGGTGATTTTCAAAACCATAGTAGGTTTCGTCAAATTCATCATTATGAATCTTGATGTCGCCGATATAGCGATTATTTTTTTGATTGAGAGTGTAATGTCCCATAATTCCAAGTCCCTCAATCCGCCGACCAGAAGCTTCAATGTAATATTGACCTAGAAGCTGAAAGCCACCACAAATAGCTAGCACCACGCCGTCATGATTGATAAATTCTTCCAAACTATCTTTTTTTGCAGGCAGATCTCGTGCCACAATGGTCTGCTCGTAGTCTTGCCCTCCGCCGAAAAACGCCAAATCATAGTAATCTTTATCAAACTCATCTTCAAGTGAGACAATATCAACTTGAACGCGAGCGCCTAACTTTTCAGCTACATATTTGAGCATGAGAATATTGCCATTGTCACCGTAGGTATTCATGAGATTGCCATAGAGATGAGCAATCTTCAAATCATAAGTATAATCCCGATTTTCAGGAGAAGTTAGTGATGTATAAACCATTAGTTCATCTCCTTTCTGACGACTTGATGAGAAGCCAGCAATTCGCGAAACTCTAGCATGGCGGTGTAAGTAGCTAGGATATAGGCATGCTTGGTTTCTTGGTTTTTAATTTTTTCAAAGACCCGGCTTAAATCAGCTACTTCACTGATTTGTTCAGCATTATAGCCAGTCACCCGCAAGCGTCGGGCAATCTCAGAATGACGAACCCCGCCAGCAATCATATGCGGGATATCCATGTTTAAAACCTGCTCAAAATCTGCATCCCAGATCCAGCTCGTATCGATACCGTCCGCATAATTAGCATTGAGCAGAACTGACAAGCTAAATGGATAAGGAGCTAGTTTAATCATTTCTAGAGCTTGCGTGGCTCCAACAGGATTTTTAATGAGAACTAGCGTACACTCCTTGTCGCCAATCTTGAAAGTTTCCTGACGTCCGAAAACAGCTCTGCTCTTGTCAAAACCAGTCTTGATAGTAGTTGGCTCAACTCCAAAGAATTGAGCAACAGAAACGGCAGCTAAAGCGTTGTAGATATTGTAGAGGCCACCGATATTGATGTGATAGCTTTGACCGTCAATGACAAAATCCGAACTGTTGTGACGAAGACTGGTCAATTGGGTTAGTTTGTAGTCTAATTCAGGGCGCCTAAAGCCACAGTGCTCACAAATATAATCGCCTAGATTGGCATAAGTGTTGAGCTTGTATTTTAGAATGTGCTGACATTTAGGACAGAGAATACCCTCCGTATTGTAATGAGCTAGTTTTGGCTCTCCTTTTTCTGTATCAAAACCATAATATTGAACCGGATTTTTGAGAGTAACAGAGTTAAACAGCGGACTGTCTCCATTTAGCAAGACGGTTGCCGTAGGAACCTTTTGAGCAGCATCCAAAATCATTTGGTAGGTCGTGTAAATTTCTCCGTAACGATCCATTTGGTCGCGGAAAATATTGGTAAAGACGAAAAGGCTCGGTTTAATGTAGTCGCAAATGCGTGAGAGGCTAGCTTCATCAATTTCCAGTATAGCGATATTCTTACCAGATTTTCCTTTTTTAGCGGTCAGAAAAGTTGTGGTAATCCCCGTAATCATATTGGCTCCGCTGGGATTGGTCACAACTTCGCCAAAAGCCTCTTTGAGGATGCCAACTGTCAGAGCAGTAGTCAGAGTTTTACCGTTTGTCCCTGTAATCACCACTACTTTGTAATCACGAGCTAGTGTGTTTAAAATGTCGTTGTCAAATTTCAGAGCAAGTTTTCCAGGCAGAGTTGAACCACGTCCCAGTTTGCTTAAAACAAAATGGGAGGATTTCCCTGCAAGAGTGCCCAACATAGTATTTATCTTCATAAGAAATATTTTATCATAAAAAAGTAAAGAAGGTTACAGAAAAATATCTTGAAAAGTGATATAATAGTCAAGAACGTTTTTAGGTTGAGAAAGAGAGGACACTGAAAATGAATTTTCAGCAATTGTCCAATCTCCAATATTGGTCTAGTTTATTTTCTAGCCCTTGGAGTATTGTTACCAATATTATAGATATTGCACTGGTTGCTTGGATTTTATTTTATTTTACAAAAGCAATCGCTGGTACTAAAATTATGATTCTCGTTCGAGGGGTTTTAATCTTTGTGCTGGCTCAGATTCTTGCCAATGCCATTGGTTTAACAACGGTTTCTTGGTTGATTAATCAAGTCATTACCTATGGAGTTATTGCGGCTGTTGTGATTTTTACACCTGAGATTCGTACAGGTCTGGAAAGGCTGGGGCGTGCAACAGATTTGTTTTCAACAGCACCGATTAGCTCAGAAGAAAGAATGGTGCAGGCATTTGTCAAAGCAGTGGATTATATGAGTCCGCGGAAAATTGGGGCTCTCGTTGCTATCCAAGGTAGCAGAACCTTGCAAGAATACATTGCAACAGGGATTCCTTTAGATGCCGATGTATCAGGTGAGTTGTTAATCAATATCTTCATTCCCAATACACCGCTGCATGACGGTGCTGTCATTGTAAGAGACAATAAAATAGCTGTTTCTTGCGCTTATCTTCCGCTCACAGAAAATACAGGGATTTCTAAGGAATTTGGGACACGTCACCGCGCGGCAATCGGTCTGTCAGAAGTGTCCGATGCCCTTACTTTTGTAGTATCGGAGGAAACTGGAGGTATCTCTATTACACATAATGGAGTTTTCAAGCATAATTTGACATTAGAGGAATTTGAAGCAGAATTGCGGAAAGTGCTGATCTCAGATGAACAACCAAAATCACCATTTAGAAATCGTGTGCTAGGAGGTTGGAAACATGAAAAATCGTAAACAGATTTGGTACATCATTTCTTCCATCTTTTTTGCGGGTGTTTTATTTATTTACGCCACCACTACAAATTACCAAAATAATTCAAATGCTAGACAAACAACTTCTGAAACCTATACCAACACCTTGCCTAGTGTACCAATTGATATTAAATACAATAGTGAAAAATATTTTATCAGTGGGTTTGCATCTGAAGTGTCAGTAGTGTTGACAGGCTCTAATCGTGTGACTCTTGCTAGTGAAATGCAAGAAAGTACACGAAAATTCAAGGTTGTGGCAGATTTGACAAAAGCTACAGAAGGAACGAGAGAAGTACCTTTGGCGATTAAAAATTTACCAAGTGGGTTGACTGCGACTGTCACACCAGCTAAGATTACAGTGAAAGTTGGCAAGAAAGCAAGCAAGACAGTTGAAGTGAAAACAACTATCAGTTCAGCCCAGTTAGCAGATGGGTTGATGGTTGATCGCGTGACGATTGGTGACAATAAGGTAACTGTTACAAGTGATGAAGATACGCTGGCTAAGGTCGATCATGTAGAAGCGGTAGTGCCAACTAGTGAAAAAATATCCGCTAACTATTCAGGAAATGCCCCACTACAGGCAGTTGATGCAAATGGCACAGTTTTGCCAAGTGTGATTACTCCTTATGAGACAACCATAAAAATTACTGTTAAATCATCAAGTTCGTCTTCGAGTTCGACGAGCTCATCCAAATAAAAGTATTGAAAGGATTTTATAAAAATGGGAAAATATTTCGGAACGGACGGAGTTCGTGGAGAAGCAAATGTGGAGTTAACACCAGAGTTAGCTTTTAAATTAGGGCGTTTTGGTGGTTATGTATTAAGCCAGCATGAGAAAGATGTACCCCGTGTCTTTGTAGGACGTGACACACGTATTTCAGGAGAAATGCTGGAAAGTGCTTTAGTAGCTGGACTTTTGTCTGTTGGGATTCGTGTTTATAAGCTCGGAGTTATTGCCACGCCAGGCGTTGCTTATCTGGTGAAATCTGAGAGAGCAAGTGCTGGTGTCATGATTTCAGCTAGCCACAATCCAGCGCTTGACAACGGTATTAAATTCTTTGGTGGCGATGGCTATAAATTGGACGATGAACGTGAATTAGAAATTGAAGCTCTACTTGATGCTAAAGAAGACGATTTACCGCGTCCAAGTGCGGAAGGGTTAGGAACTCTTATGGATTATCCAGAAGGATTGCGCAAATATCAACAATATCTCGTGTCTACTGGTCTTGATTTAGACGGAATGAAAGTTGCTCTTGATACAGCAAATGGTGCTGCTTCAACCAGTGCTCGCCAAGTATTTGCGGATTTGGGAGCTAGATTGACGGTCATCGGGGAAAATCCAGATGGGCTAAATATCAACTTGAATGTTGGCTCTACACATCCTGAAAAATTGCAAGAAACAGTCCGTGAATCAGGTTCAGCACTTGGTCTGGCATTTGACGGAGATAGCGACCGCTTGATTGCAGTTGATGAGAATGGTGAGATTGTCGATGGTGATAAAGTTATGTATATCATCGGGAAATACCTCTCTGAAAAAGGTTTGCTTGCTCAAAATACAATTGTAACAACTGTTATGTCAAATCTTGGTTTCCATAAAGCTTTGGATCGTGAAGGCATTAACAAGGTGATTACAGCTGTTGGTGACCGCTATGTTGTAGAAGAAATGCGCAAATCTGGTTACAATTTGGGCGGTGAGCAATCTGGTCACGTAATCATCATGGATTATAATACGACGGGTGACGGTCAGCTGACAGCCGTTCAATTGACAAAAGTGATGAAAGAAACAGGTAAACCTTTGTCTGAATTAGCGTCAGAAGTAACGATTTATCCACAAAAATTGGTCAATATCCGTGTTGAAAACAGCATGAAGCACAAGGCTATGGAAGTACCTGCTATTAAAGCGGTGATTGAAAAAATGGAAGCGGAAATGGCTGGCAATGGTCGTATTCTTGTTCGTCCAAGCGGAACAGAACCACTTTTACGAGTCATGGCAGAAGCACCAAGCCATGAGAAAGTAGATTACTATGTCGATACAATTGCAGATATTGTGCGTGCTGAAATCGGTATTGAATAAAGCAAAGAAGCTCTTGTTTGTATAACAAACAGGGCTTTTCTTTGTCTTTATATTGTAACTTGTTTTGTCAATCAATTTTTTATATAATACAAGCAATATATGAGGTGATGATGTGAAAACAAGAGGATTATTGGTATTGGATGTAGACAGTACCTTGATTAGAGAAGAAGGAATTGATTTGCTAGGTGCTGCAGCAGGAGTTGGTGAGCAAGTCGCAGCCATTACAGAACGGGCTATGCAAGGGAAATATGATTTTGAGACAGCTTTGATAGAACGCGTGGCCTTGCTCAAAGGACTTCCTGAAACAATTTTTAAACGAGTTTTTAAGCAAATTCATTTTACCAAAGGTGCTCAAGAGTTGATAGAGGAAATGCATCAGCGTGGATACAAGGTTGGCGTTGTATCAGGAGGATTTCATGAAATGGTAGACGAATTAGCAGAGAAATTGAATGTAGATTACATAAAAGCTAATCGTTTGGAAGTGAAAGACGGTAAGCTAACAGGTAGAGTTTTAGGAACAATTGTCACAAAAGAAGTCAAAAAAGTCATGTTAAAGCAGTGGGCAGAGGAAAATAATTTGACTCTGTTTCAAACCATTGCTGTAGGAGACGGTGCCAATGACCTACCGATGATATTGACGGCAGGAATCGGGATTGCTTTTAATGCCAAGCCTCTTGTGAGAGAACAAGCGCCGTATCAAATCAATCAAACGGACTTGTATCAGGTTGTAAAACTTTTAGAGGGGATAGAAAGCGAGGACTAAGCCATGCATGTTTTAATTGCACCGGATTCTTTTAAGGAAAGTTTATCAGCTCAAAGTGTTGCAGAGGCTATAAAAGCAGGCTTTTCCAAGGCACTACCTGAAGCAACATTTGATTTGCTACCCATTGGGGATGGTGGTGAGGGAACAATGGAAGCTCTAACTGCAGTCTTGCAGTTAGATACTTATACTAACATCGTAATGGGGCCTTTCGGAGAACCTGTTTCGATGAAATATGCTCGAAAAGGTGATATCGCGCTCTTTGAAATGGCTGATTTGGTTGGTTTGGCCTCTATTTCACCAGAGAAAAGAAATCCTCTGACTCTTGATACCAGAGGATTAGGAGAGTTAATTTTGTATCTAGCCAAGGAAGGTGTGCGGCAGATTTATATTGGTGTAGGGGGCTCAGCTACCAATGATGGTGGAATTGGAATGGCAGCTGGACTGGGTTATGAATTTTTTGATAAAAACAATCATCTGCTCCAAGCAAAGGGTATCTCTTTAGACCGTGTGGCTCGTATTTCAGCTGATAATGTTCCTGCAATTTTGGAAAATCTGGACATTCAGATTTTGACAGATGTCACAAATCCTCTCTGTGGTGAAAATGGCGCCACGTACGTCTTTGGAGGGCAAAAAGGTTTGCCCGCTCTGCTATTTTCTCAAGTGGATCAGGCAATGGTGACATTTTATAAACAAGCTAATCCAACAATTTTTTCGCTAGCTGGTGCAGGTGCCGGAGGAGGAATGGCGGCTGGTCTGGTGACATTTGCTCATGGAAAAATCGTTTCAGGAATTGACACTTGTCTTAACTTGCTTGATTTTGATAATCGTGTCAAAAGGGCTGATTTAGTCATCGTGGGTGAAGGACGAATGGATCAACAAAGTCTGGCAGGCAAAGCCCCGATTGGAGTGGCAAGAAGAACACCAAGGAATGTCCCCGTTATTGCTATTTGTGGGAGCCTAAGTGATGACTTACCTGTTTTTCCAGTAGAAAACATTCAAGCTGCTTTCCCAATCATTTCTCAAGTCGAACCTCTAGCTATTATTCTAGCCAAGGCAGAAGAAAATCTCATCCGAACAGCTCAAAATATTGGAAATCTATTAAAAATGAAAATATAAGATTTAACTCTATCGGCTGAATCTTGAGAAAGTGGAATTTGACCTATTTGCATTTTCGTTGAGGCGATTATCTCTATCACATCTGCCATTTTCGACTAATTTAATAAGGGATTAGAGCTAGTATTCTTTCACTTCCTTAATTTTTTCTTTTGTTGTCCAATCTCACTCCCATTTTTCTTTTTTTTATGATAAACTATATAAGAGGGGGTGTAGACATGATAAAGATATTTGGTCAGTTGCGCTATCATTGGCAACCAGATCTTTCTCTTCTAATCATTTATTGGTCTTTATCGGTCATTCCGATTTTTATAGGTTTTGCATTTTTATTTGAGAGTTCAGAAGTTCCGTTTTTAGTTCTTTTCTCTTTCTTTCTCTTTATGGTCTTGTTAGGAATTGGCGTACATAGATATTTCACTATATATGACAACGGGATTTTAAGAATTACTACGGCAAATCCATTTACACCTTCGAAGATTGAAATTTCAACAATTCGTAAAGTAGAAGTGACAAAAACTTCTATTACTCTTTTATTTGATGGCAAAGAAAAAGGCCGTACGTTTTGTATGCGTAAGTGGCCTAAGAAGTATTTTGTAAATGCTTTGGCTTTGAATGATCATTTTAAAGGTGAAGTTGAACTAATGGACAACTTCACCCACGTAGACTATTTTGAAACCTATTATGCTCATCCTAAAAAAACTACTCTTTCTTAAGAGCTTTTGTAGGACAGTTTTTGATAGCTTCAATAACATCAGGTGTTTCAGGAATTTCTTTTTTCAGAAGTTCATCTTCTTGATGAAATTTAACAATGCCATTGTCATGATAATCAAATAGTTCAGAATAAGTTTGGCAAAGCCCGCAGGCAATGCATCGTTCAGGAATGAGTGTAACTTTCATACTCATATTGTAATCGGAATTTTGAAAAAATACAAGGAGGAAGTCATGGCAAAGGAACCATGGGAAGAAGATATTTACGACAAGGGAGAAAAAGAATTGATGAGAAGTAAAAAAACGAGCGATGTAGTGGCCAATCGTGTGTTGACAATTTTAGCAGCTATTTTTTTCATCATGGTGATTACAATTGTAGGTATGATGATTTATTTATCAACTGGCGGAAGCAGCAAAAAAGCAGCAACACAGGGCTTTTATAATACTAAGGCTACCAGCAAACCAAGTGAAAGTTCTAGCGTTCCAGAGTCTTCTAAGGCAACAAGTGATAGCAGTCAAACGCAATCATCTGAAGGAACGCTTACTGTTCAAGCTGGAGAAGGTGAGGCGGCCATTGCTGCGCGTGCAGGGATTTCGATTGCTGAATTGGAGCGTTTAAATCCTTCTCACATGACGACAGGTGCTTGGTATGCCAATCCAGGTGATGTGGTGAAAATTCGATAGGAGTGTAGAATGAAACAAATTCAAATTGCCATTGATGGTCCGGCTTCAAGCGGAAAGTCAACGGTTGCTAAGATTATTGCGAAAGATTTCGACTACACTTACTTGGATACAGGCGCTATGTATCGTGCGGCGACGTACTTAGCTTTACAAAATGATTTATCTGCAGAAAAGTGGTCTGAAATTGTCGCATTATTAGACACTTATCCAGTTAGTTTTGGGCGTGATAAAAATGGGGAGCAGCTTGTTTTTGTCGGAGATGTAGATGTGACGCATCCGATTCGTGAAAACGAAGTGACCAACAATGTCTCTTGGGTGTCTGCAATTCCAGAAGTACGAGAAAAGTTGGTGGATTTACAGCGAGAAATTGCATCTCAAGGTGGTATCGTCATGGATGGTCGTGATATTGGAACGGTTGTGCTACCTCATGCAGAATTAAAAATTTTCCTCGTAGCCTCAGTTGACGAAAGAGCTGAGCGTCGTTATAAAGAAAATCTTGAAAAAGGCATTCCGACGAACTTAGAAACTCTGAAAAAAGAAATTGCAGATCGGGACTATAAAGACAGTCATCGAGCGGTTTCTCCTTTAAAACCAGCAGTTGATGCCATTCATTTTGATACAACGGGTATCGGAATTGCTGAAGTTGTTGCTTTTATCGAAGAAAAAGCTAAAAAAATCCTTGACAAATAATCTGAAACTTGATATTATATAAAAGTTGAGAAAAGCAGAAGTGAGAGCTTCTCGCCTTGCGACTAACGTTGTCTGGCTCTACGGATTAAGTTTCAGAGATGAAATACTATCATGTAGTGCGGGCTTGCGTTAGCAAGTCCGCTCTTGTTTTTCTCTAAAAATAAAAAAGAGGTGAAAACCATAGCAAAACAAGACTTATTCATCAATGATGAAATTCGTGTGCGTGAAGTTCGTTTGATCGGTCTTGATGGTGAGCAATTAGGCATTAAACCACTTAGCGAAGCACAAGCAATTGCTGACGATGCAAATGTGGACCTTGTTCTGATTCAACCACAAGCTAAACCCCCTGTTGCGAAAATTATGGACTATGGAAAGTTCAAATTTGAGTATCAGAAAAAACAAAAAGAACAACGCAAAAAGCAAAGTGTTGTTACCGTGAAAGAAGTTCGTCTCAGTCCAACGATTGACAAAGGTGACTTTGATACAAAACTTCGCAACGCACGCAAGTTCCTTGAAAAAGGAAATAAAGTGAAGGTTTCTATTCGCTTTAAAGGGCGGATGATTACTCACAAAGAAATCGGAGCTAAAGTATTAGCCGACTTTGCTCAAGCAACGCAAGACATTGCGATTATTGAACAAAGAGCTAAAATGGATGGACGTCAAATGTTCATGCAGTTAGCACCAATCCCTGACAAAAAATAATCTGTCAGAAGTTAGAAAAAGGAGAAAAATATCATGCCAAAACAAAAAACACACCGCGCATCAGCTAAACGTTTCAAACGTACAGGTTCTGGTGGCTTGAAACGTTTCCGTGCTTACACTTCTCACCGTTTCCACGGAAAAACTAAAAAACAACGTCGTCATCTTCGTAAAGCAGCAATGGTGCATTCAGGAGATTTCAAACGTATCAAAGCAATGCTGACAGGTCTTAAATAAGAGATTTTGTAGCAGATTATTCTAGGAAATATTGGAGGAAATATAAATGGCACGTGTTAAAGGTGGCGTTGTATCACGCAAACGTCGTAAACGTATTTTAAAATTAGCTAAAGGTTACTATGGTGCAAAACATATCTTGTTCCGTACTGCAAAAGAACAAGTAATGAATTCTTACTACTATGCATACCGTGACCGTCGTCAAAAGAAACGTGATTTCCGCAAATTGTGGATTACACGTATCAATGCGGCAGCTCGTATGAATGGTTTGTCATACTCACAATTGATGCACGGTTTGAAATTGGCTGAAATTGAAGTAAACCGTAAAATGCTGGCTGACTTGGCTGTCAACGATGCAGCAGCTTTCACAGCTCTTGCAGATGCAGCTAAAGCAAAATTAGGTAAATAATGAAAATAGGCTGGGAGAATGTTTTCAGCCTTAAATCATACTGTGTCATAAAATAACGATGCAGTGGTTGATTGTTCAAAGTATAGCTTTGAAGTTGCAAGATAGAATTTGCGAAACAAGTCTCAAGACTGTTCGTTTTTCAAACTCAGCAACTTTACAGGAGTGGGATGGAACTAAATGCTATCTCACTCCTTATTTTTTTAGCTAAAACTGGAGAAAATTCGTGATTTAGGATATAATGGAAAAAAGCAAAGGAGGATGCTATGGCTTCTAAAATGTTGCATACGTGCTTGCGAGTGGAAGATCTAGAAAAATCTATTGCATTTTATGCAGATGCATTTGAATTTAAAGAATTACGGCGCAAGGACTTCCCAGAACATCAATTTACAATTGTTTATTTGGGACTTGAAGGTGATGATTATGAGTTGGAATTAACTTATAATTATGGACACGGACCTTATGTGATTGGCGATGGTTTTGCTCATGTGGCTTTGAGTACGGCTGATTTGCTACAGCTTCACGCTGAACACACTGCTAAAGGATATGAGGTTACACAGCCAAATGGACTTCCTGGAACAAAGCCGAATTATTACTTTATTAAGGATCCGGATGGTTATAAAGTTGAAGTGATTCAAGAAAAAACTTTATAAGTTTGTAAATAATTGAAAATGAAAGGCTTGAAATTATTTTAGCCTTTTTTAGTAGGTAAAGTCTTTTTTAAACGAAAGAGACGAGGTAGAAAGGTAGTGTAGTGAAAAAAATACTTCTCATTGTCCTAAATGTCGCTTTTTTAATGATTATTATTTTTGGGAGTTTTCGGATTAGAAAATTGCTACAAGAAAGAAAATTAAATCGACAAATTTCACAAGTTCTGAAAAGGACAGATACAAAATATCATTATGGTTCAGTACGAAAGCAGACAGGACGTGTAGGAAGTCAGCTCATTACGTCTTACTATCCATTAACAGAGAGCAAGCAAGATATTGGTGTTATTAAAGAGAAAATCAATGCCGATATTCAGAAATTTTCAGATAAACAAAGTCAAGTATCGCAATACGATAACCTTATTTTTTATGTGAGTCATTTTACAGAGACAAATTTTTCTGGAGTAAAGCAAGTTGACATCAAGCGAATCTCTTATCCAGTGTTAACTACGAAAGTTGGAAAGGCTAGAGAAGAGGTTTTGGACTCGCTTTACATGTCGTCTGACAATAAATTGTTTAGCTTAAATCGACTTTTTAAAAATGTTGAGCAAGCCAAAAAGTTATTGCTAGAAGAAATGCAGCAGAAAATCACCACTCTCCATAAAACAGAAGGGCAGAAGATTCTACAAGCATTTCAAACAAGAGATATCTCCCAATGGACATTCAGTTATGAAAAAGGAAAACTCAATCTATTTTATAAAAACAATGAGCGAGTTTCAAAGGTGGAAATCGCCTTACCAGCCTTATATGAGGTAATTGATGAGCATTATTTAAAGGGAGAGGATTTGGCCGCATATCAGTCCTATCAAGCTAAAAAACAGCAAAAATTAGTAGCTTTGACGTTTGACGATGGTCCCAATGCAGCAACGACACCGCAGGCTTTGGATATTTTAGCCAAATACCATGTCAAAGGAACTTTTTTCATGTTGGGGAAAAATGTAGCTGGAAATGAGCAACTTGTCAAACGTGTTCATGATGAGGGGCATGAGATTGGCAATCATAGTTGGAGTCATCCACAATTACCAACTCTTGCTCTTGAGCAAGCAAAAAAACAGATTGAGGATACACAAGCAGCACTTCGGGCTGTTATCGGAGAGAGTCCAAAAATGATGCGTCCACCCTATGGAGCTAGCAACGATGCAATCCGAAATGCTGTTGATATGTCTTTTATCATGTGGAATGTGGATAGCTTGGATTGGAAAAATCGCAATACTGGGTCTATCATGGAGCAAGTGAAAAAGCAGACTTGTCCAGGATCAATCATTTTAATGCATGATATTCATCAAACCACCATTAATGCCTTGCCGAGTGTGATTGAATATTTGCAAAAGAATGGGTACACTTTGGTTACAGTTAGTGAACTTCTGAATCATCAATTGGAAGGACATCGGCTGTATTACGGTGCAAATTAGATAGAAAAAAAAGGATAGAAATGATTGCTTCCTATCCTTTTTCTATACTCTTTTTATTTCACATAGAGTTCACGATTTTTTAAGATAATTTCTTGAACGTGGGCATATTTTTTTAGTGTTTTTAATTCTTCTGGGTGGCTGATGAATGTAATGACATAGCCCTCTTTGCCCATACGACCGGTTCGTCCGGCGCGGTGGGTATAGGTTTCAAAATCGCGAGGCAGGTCATAGTTGATGACACATTCGAGAGAATCAATGTCAATTCCTCTAGCTACCAAGTCAGTAGCAAGTAAGAGTGTGAGTTCGTCGTTTTTAAATTGCTCCAAGATGACTTTGCGGAATTTGACATTGACATCACTTGCCAGAGACACAGCTTGAATGTGACGATATTGTAGTTTTTCCTCAGCATTTCCTAAGTCTGAGAGGGCATTGAAAAAGACAAGGGCGCGAAATTCTGAGACATGAGCGAGCTTTCGCAAATATTCAACTTTGTCGCGCTGTTTAACTTGCATATAAAAATGTCGAATATTGTCAAGATGTTGATCTTCCAGTTTGATTTGGAGAGTATTTTCAGCAAGCTTGTCTTGGTCAAACTTAGCAGTCGCACTCATGTAAATCAATTGATGTTCACGTGGTACATAGTGAAGGATCTGCTGCACAAAATGATATTGCGAATCGCTAAGCAGTTGATCAAATTCATCCAGAATGATCGTATCGACAGTCATCATTTTGATTTTTTTTAGTTTAATCAATTCAAAAATGCGTCCTGGCGTCCCGATGAGAATTTCAGGGCCTTTTTTTAACCGTTCAATTTGTCGTTTTTGGCTGGAGCCAGATAGAAAGAGCTGAGCTGTTAAGCCAAGTAGTTCAGCCCATGTTTTGGTGACGTCAAAAATCTGTCCAGCTAGCTCAGTATTGGGAGCCAAGATAAGTAATTGCTGGGATTTCTTAGGTTTTAGTTTTAGAAGAGTTGGGAAAAGATAGGCAAGTGTTTTTCCAGTTCCGGTAGGGCTTATCCCAAGGAGATTCTCTCCTTCCGTAATGGGAGAAAAGAGTTGTTCTTGAATGGGAGTTAAATGCTCAAAGCCAAGTTTAGTGAGTTGGTCTTGCCAACTTTTGGGAAATTTAGTTGTTATCATCATCAGCCTCAAATCTAATACCAGCATCTTGTCGCATGCTAAACAGAGTTTTATGCACGGCAGCAGCAGCGTCTAGCCAGTTTTGGTAAATTTCTTGTTTTATCTCACCGATCAATACTTGAGCGAACCGTTTGGCTTCTTCAGCCATGGTGTGAGAAGAGCGCACAATTTCAAGAGTCTTTTTCTCTTTATTTAAATCTTGAAAAACAGCAGAAGTGATGAATTCGATTGAATTCAAGGTTAGTGTACCGTCTGTTGTGTAAATTTCAGCAGGGAAAAAGCTATTGATATTTTTTCCGGTTTGGATAGTCACTTGAAATTCTGGATAGATTAAACTTCCTACTCCATTTAGATCAACAGTATTTGGTAACTGCTGAGCGGTATAATAGGCATTTTCTGGTGCTCCAAAAAGTCGTATGGCTGCATAGACAGGATAAATGCCTAAGTCCATTAGAGCACCGCCTGAAAACTTAGCAGAAAAGACGTTTGGCTCTTGTCCAGCTAACAGAGCTGGCATTTTGGAAGAATACTTCGCATAGGTGAAATGTGCCCCAAGAATCGTTTTATTTTTGAGAAAATCTGAAATGACATCAAATGATTGCTCATGATAGTTACGAGCTGCTTCAAAAATGTATACATGCTGTTCTTGAGCTAATGTTACCAATTCAGCCCATTCTTCTGGGCGTGAGACAGCAGGTTTTTCTACAATTACATGTTTGCTTGCTAAAACGGCAGCTTTTGCTTGTGGGAAATGCAGAGAGTTGGGGCTGGCAATATAAATAATGTCTATATCATTCGTTAAAAAATCAGCCATATCTGTGTAGCAATCTACATTTTCATAATGACTGGCAAATGCTTGAGCAGCTTGTATCGTCCGTGAATACACCGTAGTCAATTGGTACTCTTTTGTAGCATGAGCAGCCTTGACAAATTGGTGAACAATGTCTCCTGTTCCAATCGTTCCAAGTTTTAACATCGTTTTCTCCTTATTTTTTGTCTTGTCATTTATTTTGATTTACCTCTTTCATTATATCATGATTTGGTGTAAAATAGATAAGATGATAAAAAATGGAGTGAATAATGCAAAATAGACCGATTATTATTGGCGTAACTGGTGGTTCTGGTGGCGGTAAGACGAGTGTTTCAAGAGCCATTCTGTCAAATTTCCCAAATGAAAAGATTTCTATGATTGAGCATGATTCTTATTATAAGGATCAGTCACATTTGACGTTTGAAGAGCGAATCAAGACCAATTATGACCATCCTTTTGCTTTTGATACAGATTTGATGATTGAGCAAATCAAGGAATTGTTGGCAGGACGTCCAGTAGATATTCCGACGTATGACTATACAGCTCATACACGCAGTGATAAAACGTATCGTCAAGACCCACAGGATGTCTTTATTGTAGAAGGAATTCTGGTTTTAGAGGACAAACGCTTACGTGATTTAATGGACATTAAGATTTTTGTTGATACAGATGATGATGTTCGAATCATTCGTCGGATTAAGCGAGATATGGATGAGCGTGGACGTAGTTTAGACAGTGTCATTGAGCAATATTTAGGTGTGGTAAAACCCATGTATCATCAGTTTATCGAGCCTACGAAGCGCTATGCGGATGTGATTATTCCAGAAGGAGCTTCTAATACAGTAGCGATTGATTTGATTACAACGAAAATTGAAAAAATCTTGCAGGAAGCAAGAGAGCAATAGAAAGGAAGTCTAGTGAGGGAGTGCTAGACTTTTTAGGTGATGATGATAAATAATGTAAAAAGAAAAAGAGAATTTCATTCACGCTCGAAATTTTTTGCCTGTCTGCTGACTTTTTGTGCGGGATTTATTGATGCTTATACATTTATTGAAAGAGGCGGGACATTGGTTGCGGGCCAAACAGGAAACGTTGTTTTCTTGTCAGTTGAATTGATTCATCATGAGACAGGAGAAATAGAAGTGAAGTTGGCAACGATGCTGGCTTTTATGCTAGGCATTTTTGTGCTAACTATTTTCAAAAATAACTTTGAAAATTCTTTATGGCGCTTATCCAGCATTCTTCCATTGATTTTGGTTTGTGGGCTTACAGGATTTCTACCAGCAACCGTGTCCAATCTTTTCATTGTTCCGCCGATTGGTTTTTGTATGGGACTGGTGGCAACAACTTTTGGTGAAGTGGACGGCATTGTCTACAATAATTCTTTTATGACAGGCAATATCAAAAAAACAATGGTCGCTTTTGGTACTTATGTGCGGACAAAAGAAAAAACTTGCTTAGCAGAAGGCATTTTCTTCGTTGCTTTATTAGGAAGTTTTGTGACAGGAGCGATTGTCTCCACTTATTTGATACAATTTTATTTGTTGAAAACAATCTGGCTCGTAGCTATTATTTTACTAGCATTTTTAACTTTTAGAATGGTGCAATACATTCGCAGAAGATAAAAAAACTTTAACTCTACATAATGAGAGCTAAAGTTTTTTCTATTTGATTGGGAGCTACTCGTCTCTGTAGGAAACAATACCAATAATAGTATCAACAGCACGTTCCATTGTTTGCAGACTGACGTATTCAAAGCGTCCATGCATATTTTCTCCGCCGGCAAAGATATTTGGTGTTGGAATCCCCATAAAGGAAATCTTTGAGCCGTCTGTTCCGCCACGAATAGGCTCGATAATCGGTTTGATGTCAAGTTTTTCCATAACAGCCTTTGCAATATTGATAGGTGTCATGTCTTTTTCAATGACTTGACGCATATTGTAGTATTGATCTTTAAGTTCTAACTGAACACGTTCGCCTCCAAGCGTTGCATTCATCTTATCTGCAATAGAGCGCATCAGTTCTTTGCGTTGCTCAAAAGTTTCTGTATCGAAATCACGAATGATATAACTTGCTCTTGCTTCTTCGACGGTTCCTTCTACATTCATAAGGTGGTAGAAGCCCTCGTAGCCGTCTGTCAGCTCTGGGCGAGCACCTTCTGGCAATTGATTATGAAAGTCAATGGCTAATTGCAGAGCGTTAATCATTTGTCCTTTGGCAGTGCCAGGGTGGACATTGCGTCCTTGGAAAGTAATGTCAGCTGCGGCTGCGCTAAAGGTTTCAAATTGAAGTTCACCGAGCGGTCCACCGTCAATCGTATAAGCAAAATCCACATCAAAATCTACTGCATCAAACTTGTCAGCTCCGACACCGATTTCTTCATCTGGACCAAAGCCAACTCGAATTTCGCAGTGTTTGATGTCAGGATGAGCTGTTAGATACTCAATCGCTGTCATGATTTCAGCGATACCTGATTTATCATCAGAGCCGAGAAGGGTTGTTCCATCAGTTGTAATCAAGGTTTGTCCCTTATATTTTTTCAGACTATCAAAATCAACAGGGTCAAGATTAAAACCAGACTGCCCAAGCGGAATCACTTCACCATCATAATTTTCAATAATTTGTGGATTGACACCTTCTACGTTGAAATCTGCGGTGTCCATGTGGGAAATGAGACCAATCTTGCGTGTGAAACTTGGGTCATTTGCAGGAAGAGTACCGATAGCGTAGCCATTTGGTAAATAATATACATTTTCCAAACCAACGCGTTTCATCTCAGGAATGAGGATGTTATTGGCAAAATCTACTTGGCTTTGTGTGCTTGGTGTTGTCGTAGAATGTTCATCTGAACGCGTATTTACTTTTACATAAGTCAAAAAACGTTCTAAAAGAGTAGGGTAGTTCATAACTTCTCCTTTTGGCATAGATGTAATTAGTGTATCATATTTTGAGAGGGAAGGCTATCTACAAATAGTGAAAGAATGACAATATATTTCAATAAAAATCATGAACTTGAAAGGAAGCTCATGATTCATTCTATCAGTTATTAAAAATAAACTTTTCAATAGCTGTGGCGACACCGTTCTCATCATTGGTATCTGTCACATAATTGGCTAGTTTTTTAACATAGTCGCTAGAATTGCCCATAGCCACGCCAAGACCTGCAAACTCTAGCATTTCAATGTCGTTGTTAGCATCACCAAGTGCCATAATTTCTTGAGGTTTAATCTCTAAATGTTGAGCTAATTGCTTAAGAGCTGTTGCTTTAGTAGTGCCTTTGGGCATAGCTTCATAAATGACTGGTTGGGAACGAACGCCGCTGAAATGCTGGCAAATCTGGCTTGCAAATTGTTTTTCAAAGGTATCTAATTCATCAGGCTGGGCTAAAAACATAGCTTGAAATATAATATTTTTGCCGCTGATAGCTTCTTCGAGACTGATTCCTGTGGGGGTTGTAAAGACAAGGCTTGCGTCATAGGTGACTAGCTCACTCGGCTTTTCGTCTACTACTAAATAACGTTCTTCATCAAAAAGAGTCAACTGGGCAGGAGTTTGCTTGGAAATTTTATCCAAGTAAAGAATGTTTTCCACACTCAACTCTTTCCAAGCAACAAGCTTCCAATCCTTTGTTTGATGAGTGGAGCAGCCGTTATTGATAATGACATATTCATTATCTCCACTCAGTCCTAATTGTTCATAATAAGGTTTCACTCCGACTAGAGGGCGACCTGTACAAAGAACCAGCTTTACTCCATGTTCGACAGCTTGATGAATAGCTTGAATATGTGCTCGGGGAATTTCTTTTTGACTATTTAAAAGCGTACCGTCCATATCTAATGCGATTAGTTTAATCATAGCATTCTCGTTTCTGTAAATGTATTTACTTTTATTATAGCACAAATGAAACGGGATATGGAATGCTTTTTCAAGACTGGTAAAAGTCACCTGCCTTATGTTATAATAAATAGAATACCCGAAAAGGATGAGAAAAATGAACTTAGATGAATTAAAAAAGCGGCAGGAGAAGATTCGGAATTTCTCCATTATTGCGCATATTGACCACGGTAAGTCGACTTTGGCAGATAGAATTTTGGAAGCAACGAAGACGGTTTCTAGCCGAGAAATGCAGGCTCAGCTTTTGGATAGCATGGATTTGGAGCGGGAGCGGGGCATTACCATTAAGCTCAATGCGATTGAACTCAATTATAGAGCTAAGAACGGTGAAACTTATATTTTTCATTTGATTGATACACCAGGGCATGTGGACTTTACTTATGAGGTCTCTCGTTCTTTGGCAGCTTGTGAAGGAGCTGTTTTGGTGGTTGATGCTGCTCAAGGTATTGAGGCACAAACTTTAGCCAATGTCTATCTGGCTTTGGATAATGATCTAGAAATCCTACCTGTTATCAATAAAATTGATCTGCCTGCTGCTGACCCAGAGCGAGTTCGGACTGAGATTGAAGATGTCATTGGTTTGGACGCAAGTGAAGCTGTGTTGGCTTCGGCTAAAGCTGGTATCGGGATTGAAGAGATCCTAGAGCAAATCGTGGAGAAAATTCCTGCGCCGACAGGAGATGTGACTGCACCACTCAAGGCTCTTATTTTTGACTCAGTTTATGATGCTTATCGTGGGGTTATCTTGCAAGTGCGAGTGATGGATGGTGTGGTCAAGCCAGGTGATACGATTCAGTTGATGAGTAATGGCAAGACTTTTGATGTAACTGAAGTGGGTATTTTTACTCCAAAAGCTGTTGGACGAAATTTCCTCGCAACAGGTGATGTTGGTTATATCGCAGCTTCGATCAAGACCGTTCAAGATACTCGGGTTGGCGATACGGTGACCTTGGCGAATAATCCAGCAGATGAACCGCTTCATGGCTACAAGCAAATGAACCCAATGGTTTTTGCTGGACTTTATCCGATTGAATCCAATAAATATAATGATTTGCGGGAAGCTTTGGAAAAACTTCAGCTTAATGATGCCAGTCTACAATTTGAACCAGAAACCTCACAAGCACTAGGTTTTGGTTTTCGTTGTGGGTTCCTCGGTTTGCTCCACATGGACGTCATTCAGGAACGTTTGGAAAGAGAATTTAATATTGACTTGATCATGACGGCACCGTCGGTTATCTACAAGGTTAATATGACAGACGGCAAAGTCCTTGATGTTTCCAATCCGAGCGAATTTCCAGAACCGACCAAGATTGATTCCATTGAAGAGCCTTATGTCAAAGCACAGATTATGGTGCCGCAGGAATTTGTCGGAGCAGTCATGGAATTGGCTCAGCGTAAACGCGGTGACTTTGTGACTATGGACTATATCGATGAAAATCGAGTCAATGTCATCTACCAAATCCCGTTGGCAGAAATTGTCTTTGATTTCTTTGACAAACTAAAATCCTCAACTCGTGGTTATGCTAGCTTTGACTATGAAATCTCAGAATACCGCAAGTCGAGTCTCGTTAAAATGGATATTCTCCTTAATGGTGACAAAGTAGATGCTCTTAGCTTCATTGTTCACAAGGAATTTGCCTATGAACGCGGAAAATTGATTGTTGAAAAATTAAAGAAAATTATTCCGCGTCAGCAATTTGAAGTGCCGATTCAGGCAGCAATTGGTCAGAAAATTGTGGCACGGACAGATATCAAAGCTTTGCGCAAGAATGTCTTGGCAAAATGTTATGGTGGAGATGTTTCCCGTAAACGTAAGCTCTTGGAAAAACAAAAGGCTGGTAAGAAGCGGATGAAAGCCATCGGATCTGTTGAAGTGCCACAAGAAGCGTTCCTCAGCGTCCTCAGCATGGATGATGAGTGATATTGTACCAAAGCTATAAAGAGAGTGGAATGCTCGCTTTTCTTGTGCCGTAAAATAGTTGTGAACTTCAAATAAATATGCTGAAATAAAAATATAGAAGGAATTGGTTATGAAGAAGAAAAAGAGCTGGCTGATTTTATTTTTAGCAATACTCCTTATCTTTACACTAGAGGCATGTAGTTCAAGCGGAGGGAATAAACCAAAATCATCACAACACTCATCTTCGTCAAGTAAAGTATCTGCAAAAGAAAGCAGTAGCTCAAGTTCATCAAATGTTATGAAAAAAGATGTGAAGACGGAAGAAATGCAACGTGTAGGCTCAGATGATTATGGTTATATTGATATTCCTAAAAAGTGGGTGAAGTTTACTGATGTAAATGGTGGCGATAATATTCAATATACAGATGGTTCTGGCTACAATATTGTAACTATGAATGCTTACACGAAAGAAAAAGCTAAGATTCAAGAAAGAGAAGAGTTTACAGCTCAGACAATTGCCAATCGTATTTATTATAATTGGCAAAACAATAAAAATGTAAATAGAGTTTGGGGCTCAAAAGGAGCGGTTGCAGGTAACGAAGCCTATCAAGTAAATATCATCATGAAATCAGGGCAGTATCTGGTTAGTTGGATTTTCAAAAAGGACGAGAAAGTTTATCTTATTGCACTTGAAGGCAATCGAGAAACCCTAATAAAGCTTCCTCCTTATATTGAAAAGACATGGAGTTTACGTAAATAAAAAGTTTAAAGAAACCTTTAAGAACTGAGAGAATGTGATATTCAAACTTAAATTGAAAAGAGTGAGAAGAAGTTGGTTTCTATGCAATGACAGCTTCCCCGCTCTTTTTTCATAGCTCATAAAAATCACGAATAAGGACGTACAGGCATTTTTTGGATTTGTAAGGGAAATATTTTTCTTTATTCTATCGTAAATATTTGCTAAATTTGGTATAATAGATTGAATTTTGTTTAAGAGAGAGAAAAAATGTCAACTTTAGAAATGTTAAAATCAGAATTGAACGGAATTGATATCCGTTTTGATGAACCTTTGAAACAATACACTTATACAAAAGTAGGTGGAGCTGCCGATTATCTGGTTTTTCCGCGAAATCGTTATGAATTGGCACGAGTGGTAAAATTTGCTAATCGGGAGCAGATTCCTTGGATGGTACTAGGAAATGCTAGCAATATCATCGTTCGTGATGGTGGTATTCGTGGTTTTGTGATTATGTTTGATAAATTAAATGGTGTTGCAGTGGATGGCTACACCATTGAAGCAGAAGCAGGTGCTAATCTCATCGAAACGACACACATTGCACTTCATCATAGCTTAACAGGTTTTGAGTTTGCTTGCGGGATCCCAGGGAGCATTGGTGGAGCTGTCTTTATGAATGCTGGTGCTTATGGTGGTGAGATTTCGCATATTTTACTTTCTTGTAAAGTATTGACACGGGATGGAGAAATCAAAAATATTAGTGCTCAAGACATGAAATTTGGCTATCGCCGTTCTTACGTTCAACAGACAGGTGATGTGGTGATTTCTGCCAAGTTTTCCTTAGCACCAGGTATGCACCGTGTGATTCGTCAAGAAATGGAACGTTTGACCCACCTTCGTCAATTGAAGCAGCCTTTAGAGTATCCTTCTTGTGGCTCTGTTTTTAAACGTCCGGTGGGGCATTTCGCAGGGCAATTGATTAGTGAAGCAAATTTAAAAGGGTACCGCATTGGTGGGGTAGAAGTTTCGACAAAACATGCAGGTTTTATGGTCAATGTTGATAATGGAACTGCAGCAGATTATGAAAATTTGATTGCACATGTGATTGAGACAGTGAAAGTTCATTCTGGTGTGACTTTGGAAAGAGAAGTCCGCATTATTGGCGAGAAATGAGTGTCTCTAGCGGCAACATTCATATTATTCTCTAAAAAAATCAGTCAGGACAAGACTTTAATCTGTCAATCTATGAAAAAGAAGGAATTTATGGCAATTGAACAAACCAATCATTGAATTTAAAAACGTATCAAAGGTTTTTGAAGATAATAATACAGTCGTCTTAAAGGACATCAACTTTGAGCTAGAAGAAGGCAAATTTTACACACTTCTGGGTGCATCAGGATCAGGAAAATCAACCATTCTAAATATCATCGCTGGCTTGTTGGATGCGTCCAGCGGTGATGTTTTTCTTGACGGCGTCCGAATCAACGATATTCCGACCAACAAACGTGATGTGCATACGGTGTTTCAGTCCTATGCCCTTTTTCCGCACATGACTGTTTTTGAAAATGTGGCATTTCCGTTGCGTTTGCGTAAAGTTGAAAAACAAGAAATAGAGCGACGGGTTGCAGAAGTCCTGAAAATGGTGCGTTTGGATGGTTTTGAGAAACGCTCTATTCGCAAATTGTCCGGTGGACAACGCCAACGAGTGGCTATTGCGCGTGCTATTGTCAATGAACCGCGGGTTGTTTTGCTGGATGAGCCTTTGTCTGCACTAGATTTGAAGTTGCGGACAGACATGCAGTATGAATTGCGGGAATTACAGCAGCGTTTGGGAATTACCTTTGTCTTTGTCACCCATGACCAAGAAGAAGCACTGGCCATGAGCGACTGGATTTTTGTGATGAATGACGGGGAGATTGTGCAGTCAGGGACACCTGTTGATATATATGATGAACCTATCAATCACTTTGTAGCGACCTTTATCGGCGAATCCAATATTCTTCCAGGAAAGATGATTGAAGACTATCTGGTTGAATTTAATGGCAAACGATTTGAAGCCGTTGACGGAGGAATGCGTCCTAATGAGCAGGTGGAAGTCGTCATTCGTCCAGAAGATTTGCGGATTACACTTCCGGAAGAAGGAAAACTGCAAGTTAAGGTTGATACGCAGCTTTTCCGTGGCGTGCATTATGAGATTATCGCTTATGATGAATTGGGCAATGAGTGGATGATTCATTCGACTCGCAAGGCCATTGTCGGAGAAGAGATTGGGCTGGACTTTGAACCAGAAGACATTCATATCATGCGGCTTAATGAAACAGAGGAAGAGTTCGATGCTCGAATTGAAGAATATGTGGAAATGGAAGAGCAAGAAGCTGGCTTAATCAATGCCATTGAGGAGGAGCGCGATGAAGAAAACAACCTCTAATCTTTTTGTTGCTCCTTATATTCTTTGGATTTTATTATTTGTATTGGCGCCTGTTGCCATGATTGTTTGGCAGTCGTTTTTCAATATCGAAGGTCATTTCACCCTTGAAAACTACAAGACTTACTTCGCTTCGCAAAATCTGACTTATCTCAAAATGAGTTTGAACTCTGTTTTATATGCGGGGATTATCACAGTTGTCACCTTAGTAATCAGTTACCCAACGGCATTTTTATTGACGCAACTAAAGCACAGACAGCTTTGGTTGATGCTCATCATCTTGCCGACCTGGGTCAATCTGCTTCTCAAAGCTTATGCTTTTATTGGGATTTTCGGACAAAATGGCTCTGTCAATCAATTTTTAAGTTTTATTGGGATAGGTGCTCAGCAAATCCTGTTTACAGATTTCTCTTTTATTTTTGTAGCCAGCTATATTGAGCTGCCCTTTATGATATTGCCGATTTTTAATGTTTTAGAGGATATGGATCAAAATCTGATCAATGCTAGCTATGACCTTGGTGCCAATCGTTGGGAAACCTTCCGTCGTGTCGTTTTTCCTTTATCTATGAATGGCGTGAGAAGTGGTGTGCAGTCTGTCTTTATTCCCAGTCTCAGTCTTTTTATGCTGACGCGTTTGATCGGTGGCAATCGCGTTATTACGCTAGGTACAGCCATTGAGCAGCACTTTCTGACTACACAAAATTGGGGCATGGGCTCAACCATTGGTGTTGTCTTGATTGTAGCCATGCTCGTTATCATGTGGGCAACGAAAGAAAGGGGAGAACGATGAAAAAAACTGCTAGTATTTATTTAACAGTCGTCTTCTTAATTCTTTATTTGCCGATTTTTTATTTGATTGGCTATGCGTTTAATGCTGGCGATGATATGAGCAAGTTTACAGGCTTTAGTCTGACGCATTTTCAAAATATGTTCAGTGATACTCGCCTGATGCTCATTTTGGTACAAACCTTTTTTCTGGCTTTTTTGTCTTCTTTGATTGCCACAGCAATCGGAACGTTTGGTGCCATTTATATTTATCAAGCCAAAAAGAAATACCAAGATGCCTTTTTATCGGTTAATAATATCCTCATGGTGGCGCCAGATGTCATGATTGGGGCAAGTTTCTTAATTCTTTTTACAACTATCAAATTTCAATTAGGTTTTCTATCCGTTTTGGCGAGTCATATTGCCTTTTCAATTCCTATCGTCGTCTTGATGATATTGCCACGGCTAAAAGAGATGAATGATGACATGATTAAGGCAGCCTATGATTTAGGGGCAAGCCAAGTTCAGATGTTAAAAGAAATCATGTTGCCCTATTTGACACCAGCCATTATTGCAGGGTATTTTATGGCTTTTACCTATTCCTTGGATGATTTTGCAGTGACTTTCTTTGTGACAGGAAATGGCTTCTCAACCTTATCTGTTGAAATTTACTCGCGGGCTCGGCAAGGAATTTCGCTAGAAATCAATGCTCTTTCTGCTTTGGTATTTCTGTTTAGTATTCTTTTAGTGATTGGCTATTACTTTATTTCTCGTGAGAAGGAGGATGTGGTATGAAAAAGCTCTATTCATTTTTAATGGGCATTGTTGCCATTATCCTTGTCCTCTGGGGAGTGAGTTATCACATTGAAAGTCGGACGAAAAGTGGCTCTGGTGACAAACTGGTCATCTACAATTGGGGAGACTATATTGATCCAGAGTTACTGACGAAGTTCACCAAGGAAACGGGCGTCCAAGTCCAATATGAAACCTTTGATTCCAACGAATCCATGTACACCAAGATTAAGCAAGGCGGGACAACTTACGATATTGCCATTCCTAGTGAATACATGATTTCTAAAATGATGTCGGAACACTTACTAGAAAAGTTGGATCATTCTCAGATTAAAGGACTAGAAAATATTGGCAAACGGTTCTTAAATCAATCATTTGATCCTAAAAATCAATACTCTATTCCTTACTTTTGGGGAACGCTAGGCATTGTCTACAACACAGAATTAGTCAAAACAGCTCCTAAGCATTGGAGTGATTTGTGGCGACCTGAATATAAAAACTCTATCATGATGATTGATGGAGCGCGCGAGGTAATGGGTGTTGGGTTAAATGCTTTAGGTTATAGCCTCAATTCTAAAAATACTAAGCAATTACAAGAAGCAGTTGATAAGCTTTATACGTTGACACCAAATATCAAAGCAATTGTAGCAGACGAAATGAAAGGCTATATGATTCAAAACAATGCGGCGATTGGCGTTAGTTTTTCAGGTGAAGCACGGCAAATGTTGGAAAAGAATGACAAGCTTCGCTATGTTGTCCCAACAGAAGCCAGCAATCTGTGGTTTGATAATATTGTCATTCCTAAAACGGTAAAAAATAAAAAAGCTGCTTATCAATTTATTAACTTTATGTTAAGACCTGAAAATGCCTATAAAAATGCTTTGTATGTTGGCTACTCAACACCTAACATGCCTGCTAAGGCGATGTTGCCAAAAGAAATTCAAGAGGACAAAGCCTTTTACCCAGATGAAGAAACAATGAAGCACTTAGAGGTCTATCAACAACTCGGTGCTAAGTGGCTAGGAATTTATAATGACTTGTATCTTCAAGTGAAAATGTATCGGAAATAATGCTCCGTGAAAATTGTTTCGAGCCTTGTTAGCCATCGGACTGTTAAAGGCTGCGGATAAAGAAACCGAGGTTTCCATCAAAAACCTTCTGGAAGCCAGTTGGAGTCGTAGGACAGGATTCACGCAGTGAAGCTCATTCAGCTTTGTTGATTTTCATTGAGAGTATAAAATTAAATATAAAAAATAACGGAAGTTGAGCAACTCCTAGACCTTGGTCTGATTGGTTGTCTCGCTTCCGCTTTTTTAATTGCTAGAGCTTGAAGTAGTTGTATTTGTGTCGTTGTCAGTCGTTGTGCTGCTTGTCTGACTAGAGCTAGTATCGCTTGATGTATTACTAGACTGCGTGGTGTCAGAACTAGCGCTACTCGTTTCTGTCTCGCCTTGACTTGCAGCTGTTGTGTCGCTAGATTTAGCCCCGTCTGTTGTTGTTTCTTTCTGAATTTCTTTGATAATAGTTGTTTGTGTCGTCTGGCTACTTTTTGTCTTGGTATCAGATTTATTATTGTTCATGAAAGTCAAGATTGTAATTGTTGCAGTGATAATCCCAAGAATACTCCCAATCGTAGCAAGGGTCTTCTGAAAAGCAGAAAGTCCTTTTTTGATATGATGACGAGTAGGCGTTTTTTCTTCTTTTGCATTTGCCGTTTTGTTTTTCCGAGAATAATTTTCCATTGTGAGTTGATAATCTCCTTTCTCATCTTCATTATACCCTCTTTATTTAAAATTGTCTTAAAAAAATTCAAAATGTTGAAAATTTCATATAAAGCGATTGAAAATTGATTGAAAAAATTACCTTTTACAAAAAATCAGCTCCATCCTTGTCTGTCCTGTTAGCAGATAGAAAGAGCTGATTCACTTATAAGGAAGGAACTAGGAAAGATGTGCTTGCGCAACAGCTAATCGTGCAGCAGGAACGCGATAAGGTGAGCAAGAAACATAAGTAATGCCAATCTCTTGGAAGAAAGGAATAGAAGCTGGATCTCCTCCGACTTCACCGCAAATGCCAATTGGAAGTTCTGGCTTCACTTGACGAGCTTTAGAAATAGCTATTTTCATGAGCTCGCCCACTCCAGCTCGGTCAATGGTTTGGAATGGATCAAATGACATGATTTCTCCCTCTTTGTAATGCTGGATAAATTTTCCAATATCATCACGAGAAAAACCATAGGTCATTTGCGTCAAATCATTGGTACCAAAACTAAAGAAGTCTGCTTCCTCGGCTAATTGATCTGCGATAAAACAAGCGCGTGGCAGTTCAATCATTGTACCGATTTCATAAGGGAATGGCTGCATGTGATGTTTTTTGAAAATGTTATCAATATGCTGACAAAGAGATGTTTTGATTGAAACCAACTCCGCCTTTTCTGCGATTAAAGGAATCATGATTTCTGGTTTAATGACCATACCTTCTTTTGCTAGTCTTATAGCGCTATTAAAAATGGCTTCTACCTGCATTTTATAAATTTCAGGCTGTGTAATTCCCAAGCGGCAACCACGATGTCCTAGCATTGGGTTCGTTTCTTGTAGAGAAGTGATTTTCCGCGTTAGTGTATCAAGAGGTACTTGCAATTTCCCGGATAATTGCTCAATTTCCTGTTGTGTTTTTGGCAAAAATTCGTGCATAGGCGGATCTAGTAAACGGACAATCATCGGTTTATCTTGAATGGTTTGATACATCTGATAGAAATCTTCTTCTTGGAAAGCTAAAAGTGTCATTAAAGCAGACTTAGTTTCGATTTCATTCGTTGATAAAATCAATCTGCGCATTTCTAAAATCCGTTCCTCACCAAAGAACATGTGCTCTGTACGAGCCAGACCAATTCCCTTGGCACCAAATTGAACAGCTGTTTTCAAATCTTGAATGGTTTCAGCATTCGCTCGAACGGTTAGCTGTGCAATTTCATCTGCCCAAGAAAGGAACATCTGTAATTCGTCATTATTATCAATCATAGTGGTTGGAATGCTTCCAATGTAGAGTTTGCCGGAAGTGCCGTCTACAGAAAGGATGTCTCCCTCTTTTAAGGTTACCTTACCGCATACAAGTGTTTTTCCGTCTTCATTGATAGATAATTCTCCGCATCCTGCGACACAACAAGTGCCCATGCCACGAGCTACAACAGCTGCATGAGAAGTCATGCCACCGTGACTGGTCACGATTGCTTGACTAACTACCATTCCTTCAATGTCTTCGGGAGAAGTTTCTTGGCGAACCAAAATCACTTTCTTTCCAAGTGCATGAAATTCTTTGGCGCGCTCGGCAGTAAAGACAATTTCTCCTGTTGCGGCACCTGGACTAGCAGGAAGTCCCTGAGTTAAGTGATGAGCTGATGTTAAAGCTTTTTCTTCAAAAACAGGGTGAATCAGTTGGTCAATGGTAGAAGGACTGACTCGTAGGAGAGCTTCTTGCTTTGAAATCATTTTTTCGTTCACTAAATCCAAAGCAATTTTTAAGCTTGCTTTAGCCGTCCGTTTTCCGTTTCGCGTTTGCAGAATATAAAGCTTTTCTTTTTCAATGGTAAATTCAATATCCTGCATATCTTTGTAGTGTTTTTCAAGAATCTTGGCGTAGTTGCAAAAATCTTCATAGGCCTGTGGTAAGATTCGTTTAAGAGAGTCAATCGGTTCTGGAGTCCGAATACCAGCTACGACATCTTCTCCTTGGGCATTGAGGAGAAATTCCCCAAACAGATGAGGTTCACCAGTAGCAGGATTTCTGGTGAAAACAACGCCTGTGCCACTTTTTTGATCGCTATTGCCAAACACCATACTCTGAACATTGACGGCCGTACCTAAATCATGTGGAATGTGGTTCAATTCGCGGTAAACTTTAGCGCGTGGGTTGTTCCATGATTTGAATACCGCTTTGATAGCAGCGTAAAGTTGCTCTTTAGGGCTTTGTGGGAAATTTTGATAGTGTTCCTGATAGACTTCTTTATATTGTTGAATAAGTGATTGGTGCTCTTCTCTTGAAAAGTCATTGATTGTTTTATTCAATTGTTTTTCGGTCTTTTCTAAGCATTGGTCAAATTCTTCTTTGGGAATGCCGTAAACGACATCAGCAAACATCTGCAATAAACGCCGGTAACAATTGTAAGCGAAATTGGCGTTTGTTACGTCTGCTAAAGTCTGAACGCGTAAGTCATTTAGCCCAAGATTGAGAATCGTGTCCATCATACCAGGCATGGAAATTTTAGCTCCACTACGGACAGAAACCAGTAGTAGTGAGGGTTCATTCCCCATGAAAAATTTATTCGTTTTGGTTTCTAGTTCAGTAATCGCTTTCAAAACTTCCTCTTTTAAAATAGATTCGAAAAAGGAAGGAGTTTCTAAATAACGTAGACAACTTTGAGTTGTAATCGTAAATCCCTCAGGTACAGGTAGCCCCAAATGGGTCATTTCTGCCAAATTGGCACCCTTACCACCTAGTAGTGCCTTGTCTTCAGCGCGTCCTTCTTCAAAAGAATAAATCCATTTATCCATTTTTGCCTCCAATTTATTAAATATGTGTCATAATAAAAGACAAATACATTGTAATATACATCATATATGTTTGTCAACTGAAAAAACCAATCATAAATCGTTGACAAACGAGTTATATTTGTTATAATATGACACATAATGATGATTATTAAAGATTGAAGTTTTTAAAAGGAGTAACAGTTGAAATTAACAAAACGACAAAAAGAGATCGTTGAGATTGTAAAGAAAGATCAACCGGTTAGCGGTGAAAAAATCTCAGAACTGTTAGATGTGTCTAGGGCAACTTTGCGCTCAGATTTATCCTTTCTAACCTTAGTAGGGATTTTAAAAGCAAGTCCGAAAGTTGGCTACACTTATGCTGGTTCGGATTTGGAAATGCTCTTTTTCTTTGATACTTTTCAGAAGAAAGTTGAAGATGTCATGACATCACCAGTATTGGTGGCGCACGATTCGTTTATTCAAGATGCCATTATTACTTTATTTATGTATGATGCAGATGTTCTCTATGTGATAGATGAAAAAAAGCAATTGCTGGGCATTTTGTCGCGAAAGGATTTGTTAAGAGCGGCGCTCAATGCCAATATTGATGTGACACCGGTAGCCGTTTGCATGACCAGAATGCCGCATATAAAAACCTGCCATAAAGATTTGAATATCCTTGAAGCTGCGGCACTTTTGCAGGATTTTGCCATTGATTCCTTGCCTGTTGTGGAGGAGCAAAATGAAGGTCATATTATCGGAACAATTACGAAGTCAGCCTTGTTGGACTTTATTATCCAAGAAGCTAGAAATGCAGAAGTGAATAGATAAAAAAGGAGTTTTCATGAAACAAGAGATTACCATTTACGCTATTTCTGATTCTTTGGGAGGAACATCCCAAAAATTACTGTCAGCCGTTATGGCTCAATACCCAGATTTGATTTTTAATAATAGCTATCGTTTTCCTTTTATAAATAAGGAGTCTGAATTGTTGGATATTTTGCAGGACGCTATCAAAGATGACGCAGTTGTGATTAGTACCTTAGTAGACAGTCATTTGGCAGCAACTGCGAGGGAATTTAGCAGAGTCAATCATTTGTCTTATCTGGATTTGATGAATCCATTTTTTGAAATCATCAAAGAAAAAACAGGCACGCAACCGATTGAAGTTCCGGGAGTCCTGCACCGTTTGGACACGGAATATTTCAATAAAATTTCAGCTATTGAATTTGCTGTTAAATATGACGACGGCAAGAATCCGCAAGGATTTTTGGAGTCAGACCTTGTGATTCTAGGAGTTTCTAGGACTTCCAAGACTCCGCTCAGTATCTATTTAGCTAATAAAGGTTACAAAGTGTCCAATCTTCCCTTGATTCCAGAGGTTCCGCTACCGCAAATCTTGGATAAAGTAGATAGAAGAAGAATGATTGGGCTGGTTTGTGAACCGGATAAATTGGTCAAAGTAAGAAGTAACCGTTTGGATGCGCTCGGTTTGACACAAGCTACAAGCTATACAGATGTAGAAAAAATTTATGAAGAATTGGATTATTCTAAAAAAGTATTTCAAAAATATCAAGCACATGTTATCAATATGACAGATAAATCTATTGAAGAAACGGCTTGCATCATTGAAGAACATTTAAAATCTCTAGCTTCAAAATAAGAATTAAAGCCCTAAGGTGCTGTATTTAAACGAGGTGAACGAATGGAGCAATACAAACGAATTTTATTAAAAGAGTTTGATTCCAAGCAAAAGGTCATTACAGAGTTAATCAATCTGGAAGCTATTTTAAATTTGCCAAAAGGGACAGAATTGTATCTTAGCGATATTCACGGTGAGTTTGAGGCTTTTGACTACATCTTAAGAACCTGTGCGGGGAATCTGAATGAAAAAATCAATGACTGCTTTAGAGAGGATTTATCAAAAGCGGAAAAAGACAAGCTGACCTTGTTAATTGCTTACCCTCAGGAAGTTTTGAGTGATGGTTTTCTTTATCCTTTGAAAGACAAGAGCTGGTATGGAGAAATCATTCAAAACTTGTTGACTTTGCTAACCTTTGTGGCAGCAAAATACACTCGTTCCAAAGTGAGAAAGGCTTTGCCGCCACAATATGCTTATGTGATTGAAGAATTGCTCTATACAGATCGCAATCTGTCGGATAGTAATATTTATTTTGAAACGATTCAGAACTATTTGATTGATCTAGGCGAGGCAAGTCAGTTTATTTCGGCATTAGCAAAAGTAATTCGGCAGTTAATCATTGATCATCTTCATATAGTCGGCGATATTTTTGACCGAGGGGCAGCCGCAGATAAAGTAATGAATGAAATCATGGCTTATCATTCTGTTGATATTCAGTGGGGCAACCACGACATTATCTGGATGGGGGCTTTCTTCGGCTCAAAAGAATGTCTACTCATTCTCTTACGAATAGCTGCTAGATATGGCTATCTTTACGATATTGAGAGAGCTTATGGTCTCAATCTAAGACCGCTCGTCCTCTTTGCTGAAAAGACTTATTCGGAAAATGCAAAGTTCAAACCAAAATTAGGAAAAAGAAGCGATAGCTATTCTCCTAAAGAAATCCTCCAGCTGGAAAAGGTTCACCAAGCACTAGCAATCATTCAGTTTAAATTGGAAAATCAACTGATTAAAAGGCGGCCGGAGTTTGATATGGCTCAACATCTTACTCTGGATAAGATTGATTATTGGGAAGAAAGTATTCTAGTTGGAGAAAAGAAGTATTTTTTAGCTAATACTTGCTTTCAAACAATCAATCCTCAACATCCAGATCAGCTGACAGCCGAGGAAGAAGAAGTGGTTGCTACTTTGCTGGATTCATTCCAGCATTCTATTCAGCTCAAGAACCACATTTCTTTTTTGATGAACAAGGGCTCCATGTATAAAATTTATAACAGTCATCTTCTTTTTCATGGTTGCATTCCTTTGGAAGAGTCTGGAGATTTTCAACCTTTGCAGATCAATGAAATTCGCTATGCTGGTAAAGAATTGCTCGACTTTTTTGAATACCACATTCGAGAAAGTTCTAAAAATCCAGAGATTCAAGACGATTTCTCAACGGATCTTATCTGGTACTGTTGGAATGGAAAACTATCTCCCTTGTTTGGTAAGGATAAGATGACCACCTTAGAGCGTTATTTTATTGAGGATAAGGAAACGCACGTTGAAAAGGAAAATCCCTATTTCTCCTATCGGAATTCTGCTAAGATCTGCAAGTTGATTTTGGAAGAATTCGGTCTCTTTTCTGAAGATTCTAGGATTGTAAATGGGCATACACCTGTAAAAACATTGAAAGGCGAATCTCCAATCCGAGGAGAAGGCATGCTATTTGTCATTGACGGTGGGTTGTGTGAAGCCTATCAAAAGAAAACGGGAATTGCTGGTTATTCCTTGCTCAATAATTCATATGGTTTTCAAATTGTCACACACCAACCTTTTCAAAATGTGCAAAAAATGATTGAGAAGGCTGTGGATCTCTCATCCTTGAAGAAAGTGATTGAGCATGTCCGTGAGCGAACTTTGATAAAATCAACGACAATCGGGCAAAGCCTCATCGAACAACAACAGGAACTATCTGCTCTCTTGCATGAATTTTATGATTAACCTTTATGGCTCTCCAAGCCAAAACTTGGAGGGCCTTTTCATTTCAAGTTTTGCTGTTGTCCCCATTTCTTTTTCGTGTTACAATAGGAGTATTGAAATGGAGAGGTTTAAGATGATTTATTTAGACAATTCAGCAACAACCAAGCCTTACCCAGAGGCTTTGGCTACCTATACAGAAGTTGCTTCTAAAATTTGGGGAAATCCTTCTAGTCTCCACAGTTTGGGCAATCAGGCGACCCGCTTGTTAGATGCATCTCGCAGGCAAATTGCGGAGCTTCTCGGTAAATCCTCTCAAGAGATTTTCTTTACGTCTGGAGGGACGGAAGGCGATAATTGGGTTATCAAGGGTGTGGCTTTTGAAAAAGCGCGTTATGGCAAGCATATCATTGTGTCTGCTATTGAGCATCCAGCAGTGAAAGAATCCGCTCTCTGGCTGATGCAGCAAGGCTTTGAAGTGGACTTTGCGCCTGTTGATAAAAAAGGTTTTGTAGATGTTGAAAAATTAGCTACCCTTATCCGACCGGATACAACTTTAATTTCAGTCATGGCGGTCAACAATGAAATCGGCTCTGTTCAACCAATTGTAGCTATTTCAGAACTCTTAGCGGACAAGCCAACTATTTCTTTTCATGTGGATGCAGTGCAGGCAATAGCTAAGATTCCAACAGAAGATTATTTAACTGAGCGCGTGGACTTTGCGACATTTTCTAGTCATAAATTTCATGGTTTACGGGGTGTTGGTTTTGTCTATATCAAGTCTGGTAAGAAAATCAGTCCGCTGTTGAATGGTGGCGGTCAAGAATCAGACAAGCGTTCTACGACTGAAAATTTGGCGGGTATTGCAGCAACCGCAAAAGGCTTGCGCATATCTATGGAAAATTTGGAAACTTTCACCACACGAACCGCAAAAATGAAAGAGATTATCCTAGAAGAGCTAGCTAAGTATCCTGATGTGATGATCTTTTCAGGAATAAAAGAGTTTGCACCCCATATCTTGACTTTGGGAATTAAAGGTGTACGAGGTGAAGTAGTGGTTCATGCTTTTGAAGAGTATGACATTTATATATCTACTACGAGTGCTTGTTCCTCTAAAGCTGGCAAACCAGCTGGAACATTAATAGCTATGGGTGTTGAAAAATCCCTAGCTCAAACGGCTGTGCGAATTAGTCTGGATGCCGATAATGACATGAGTCAGATTGAGCAATTCCTGACAACGTTTAAACTCATTTATGAAAAAACTAGAAAAGTAAGGTAAACAATGCAATATTCAGAAATTATGGTTCGTTACGGCGAGCTTTCAACCAAAGGAAAAAATCGCATGCGTTTTATTAACAAATTGAAACGCAATATGCAAGCAGTCCTCTCTGTTTACCCAGATGTGCATGTGAAAGCAGACCGAGATCGTGCACATGTCTATCTTCACGGAACGGACTATCAACCTGTTGCAGAATCGCTTAAACAAATTTTTGGGATTCAAAATTTCTCTCCGTCTTATAAGATTGAAAAATCAGTTCCTGCTTTGGTTGAAGCGGTGCAGACAATTATGAAAGAAATTTATAAAGAGGGGATGACTTTCAAGATTGCCAGCAAACGCAGTGACCACAATTTTGAATTGGATAGTCGTGAGTTGAACCAGACCTTGGGAAATGCGGTCTTTGATGCGATTCCACATGTTCAAGTCAAGATGAAAGCGCCAGATATTACACTGCAAGTAGAAATCCGCGAAGAAGCAGCCTATCTGTCCTATGAAACGATTCGTGGAGCAGGCGGTCTTCCTGTCGGAACATCTGGAAAAGGCATGCTGATGTTGTCAGGCGGGATTGATTCACCCGTTGCAGGCTATTTAGCTCTAAAACGTGGAGTGGATATTGAAGCGGTGCACTTTGCTAGCCCTCCTTATACAAGTCCCGGTGCTCTCAAAAAGGCGCAAGATTTGACGCGCAAATTAACCAAATTTGGTGGCAGTATTCAATTTATTGAAGTGCCATTCACGGAAATTCAAGAAGAAATTAAAGCAAAAGCACCAGAAGCTTATCTGATGACCCTAACTCGACGCTTTATGATGCGCATTACAGATCGCATTCGTGAAGAACGTGGTGGGCTCGTTATCATCAACGGAGAAAGTCTTGGTCAAGTTGCTAGCCAAACGCTAGAGAGTATGCAAGCGATTAATGCTGTCACCAACACTCCCATTATTCGCCCAGTTGTGACCATGGATAAGCTGGAAATCATTGACATTGCTGAAAAGATTGATACCTTTAATATCTCAATTCAGCCCTTTGAAGATTGCTGTACCATTTTTGCCCCAGATCGTCCGAAAACCAATCCAAAGATAAAAAATGCAGAGCAATACGAAGCACGTATGGATGTAGATGCTTTAGTGGAACGTGCTGTTGCTGGTATCATCATTACTGAAATTACACCAGAAGCAGAAACAGACGAGGTGGATGAAATGATTGAGGGATTGTTGTAATAAGAACGGATTTTGAGATTGGAAGTTATTCTGGGAAGTTATTCTGGGAAATTATTAAAAATTACTAAAAGCTACTGAGTTAGTCTTTTGATAAAAAATACTTGTCAAATAATTCTAGAAATGCTATACTTAGAGAGTTGACTATGCACAGCCTGTGCAACCGCTCGAACATCGTCATAAGTGGTTCGTCCCACGATGCTAGGCGAGTCTTCACAAAATTAGGGGAAACCCGTAAAATTCATAGGAGGTGCATAATGAGCACATACGCAATCATTAAAACTGGCGGCAAACAAGTTAAAGTTGAAGTTGGTCAAGCAATTTACGTTGAAAAATTAGACGTTGAAGCTGGTCAAGATGTAACATTTGACGAAGTTGTTCTTGTTGGTGGTGAAAACACTGTTGTCGGAACTCCGCTTGTTTCTGGAGCTACTGTTGTTGGAACTGTTGAAAAACAAGGAAAACAAAAGAAAGTTGTTACTTACAAGTACAAACCTAAAAAAGGTAGCCATCGTAAACAAGGTCACCGTCAACCATATACTAAGGTTGTCATCAATGCAATCAACGCTTAATTTTTAAGGAGAGCACATGATACAAGCAGTCTTTGAACGAGCCGAGGATGGTGAGCTGAGGAGTGCAGAAATTACTGGACACGCCGAAAGTGGCGAATACGGCTTTGATGTCGTGTGTGCGTCGGTTTCTACGCTTGCCATAAATTTCATCAATTCGATTGAAAAATTCGCAGGCTATGAACCAATCTTAGAATTAAACGAAGAAGAAGGTGGATTCTTACGGGTAGAGATTCCTACAGATATTCCATCTCACCAAAGAGAAATGACTCAACTTTTCTTTGAATCATTCTTCTTGGGTATGGCAAACTTATCGGAGGACTCAGCTGAGTTCGTCCAGACAAGAGTTATCACAGAAAACTAACACGGAGGAAAAACATTATGTTGAAAATGAATCTTGCGAACCTGCAACTTTTCGCTCATAAAAAAGGTGGAGGTTCTACATCTAACGGACGTGATTCACAAGCAAAACGTCTTGGAGCTAAAGCAGCTGACGGACAAACTGTAACTGGTGGATCTATTCTTTACCGTCAACGCGGTACTCACATCTATCCAGGTGTCAACGTTGGACGCGGTGGAGATGACACTTTGTTTGCAAAAGTTGAAGGCGTTGTACGCTTTGAACGCAAAGGTCGCGATAAAAAACAAGTTTCTGTTTACCCAATTGCGAAATAAGAAATTAAAGACCCGTGCCTCTAAATGGCGTGGGCCTTTCTTGTGGGAATGAGAAATCATTTTAACAAAAACTTGCAGATAAAATGAACAATTTTTATCTTATAAGATACATAAGAGGTTGGGGTAGTCCAGTCAACCTATTCTGAGATAGCTGTAAACAATTTTGCAGCTATCTTTATTTTAAGTACATTTCACATGTGTTTTTTATGTATTTTAGTATCATATTAGTTGAATAATTCCAGTTATCAAAGTATAATATATAATGTAGGTTTATTCAATTTTTAGGAATGGGTAATGGGTTTTTATTCTCAACTTTACCCATCAGATAAAAATTATATAGATATTTTACTATGGAAGGAATATACTAAGTGAAAAGTTTTAAACTTTATAATGGAAAACGTGATAAATTTTCTTTACGGAAGAAAAGCGTGGGTCTTGTTTCCGTTGCGATAGCCACTTTAGCAATGTATGGAATTGTGGGAGGAAGTCAGACGGTTCAAGCTGATGAGCAGAGTAGTATGAACAGTCAAGTTACTAGTGTTTCAGATTCATCAGAGAAAACGGAAACTGAAAAAGCTGTTGTTCCAACTCCAATATCAGAAGATGCTTCTTCAGTCAGTAGTTCTTCAGTATCAGAAAATGAAATAATGGATGCGGCTCAATCTGTTTCAGGACTTCAAAGCTCAAGTACAGAAAGCACGTCATCAGAAGATTCATCTCCATCAAGCAGCAATAGCTCATCAACGGAAGAAGAATCTTCTAAACCATCTCCAACTCCGTCTCAATCAGAAACAACTCCGAAGACGGAAGAAACGAATACAGCACCTCAAACAAGAGCAGCACGCAGTCGCAGAAGTGTGACAGAAGCTCTTTCTCAGATTTCAGATTTCAAAGTGACTGTTACAACAAAAGATGGAACAACTATGAATTCTGGGGATGAAAAAACTTTATCCAATCAAGAAATAGCATTTGAGCAAATTCATATGAAATTTACTCTGACTCAAGATGGGACTCTAAAGGCTGGTACAAAGATTCGCATTCCAGTTAAATTGGTAAACAATGCTTATGGAGCGTACTACTCTAATCTTGGTTCAGGAACAGAGGAACCAATAAACGGTGTTGGAACAATTAAATTTGAACATTCTGATCCAAATAATCTTGCTTATGTGATTACTTTAAATAATCAATTTGAAGGACAAAAAATTGTTGAAATTACTCAGAAAGCAGCAACTATTGGAAAATTTACAGCAAAATCAAGTTATGAAAATATTGTTTTAGAAATAAATGGGAATACATTTACGTTTAAACCTCAGCCTAGGACGTTTGAAAAAGCACAGGCTCCTTTTGCAGTTTATAATAGCGCTAGTAGTGATAAAGCTGATTCAATAAAATTAGGTACTTCAACTGGTGATGCTAACTATTATAATAATCTATTATCTAGCGATGGCAAAAATCCTGGACAAACAGGGATTCCTCAAGGAGATATCATTTCTATTTACCGTATAAAACCAGGTAATGGATCGAAAATTATTAGTATCAAACCTGATCCGAAAAGATATACTTCTACCTTAGCTATTAGCGAAGATGGGAAGTATCTTGTTAAAGGAGATACTCCTAGCTCTATTAGTATAAAGTCAGATCCAGATAATAAGTCAATAGATCTACCTGCAAATTCAACAAATGATACTATTCTTAAAGCATTAAAGCAAGCAGGCAAAAATTCTTCAGTTGTTATTGATAATGGAGATGGAACTTATACAGTTGCCATCAATTTAGGGAAAATGATAGGTGAGGGTGCAACTACCTATCATGAAATTTGGCCAACTGATGATTATGCTCAAATGGGAGATAAGTATCAGGAAATCAACAGAACAGAAGAAGTCAATAAAAAAGTTAGTGCTATTTTAAAGGATGCTAGTGTCATTCAAGGAACTGGACATTCAACACGAATTACTTTTGCAGATTCCTCAATTAAGAATACTATAACGAATGAGTCAAGAAGTTATAGTTATAACGTTGATGACAATGGTAATGTAACTAAGCTTAAAGAAGAAACGATTTCTGCCACAACAACTCCATCAAATGCGCGTGCAGAAGGTCAAAAAAAGATTACAATACACTATGTAGATACTACAGGTAAAGAAATAGAAACACAAGATTATCAATTTGGTTTCCCAGCAGGGGGGAGTGTTCCTAAATCACCAGATTATAAGGCTACTCCGAAAACGATTGCAGGATATACTCTTGTAACGACACAGAATCCTATTACTTCAATATCAGGAAAACAGCTTACTACTAGTCAGTCCATAGCTTTTGAAAATAACGATCAAGATTTTTACTATGTATACGCTGTAAATAAATCTAATGCAAAAGTAACGTATATTGATGATACTGATGGAAATAAAGTTCTTGAAACAAAAGAATTGACTGGTGATTACAATACTACTGATTCATACAGAACAACCGAAACTATTAAAAAGTATACAGATCAAAATTATGAACTGGTTAAAGATGAGTATCCACCAACAGGTGTGAAATATAATGATAAACTTCAAACATTTGAGGTTCATTTAAAACATAAGACAAAAACTGAAACTCAAAAGAGAACTGTCAAAGAGACTATCAGATATGTCTATGAAAATGGTACAGAAGCAAAACCAACCTATGTTGCTACATTAGATTTCACCAGAACAGCAACAACAGACCTTGTTACAAATGTTACAACTGGTGATTGGACAGCAGAAAATGGAACAAGTTTTGCGGCAGTAACATCACCAACAATCAAAGGTTACACTCCAGATTTAGCGGAGGTTCCAGCAGTTGACAATATTACGGCTAACAGTGACAATATCGAAAAGACAGTTGTTTACAAAGCTAATCCAGCTAGTGCAAAGGTAACTTATATCGATGACACAACAGGGGAAACGCTTGAAACAAAGGATTTGAATGGTTTTTATGGGCAGACTGATCCTTATCGAACAGCTGAAACCATTAAGACGTATACTGATCGAAATTATGAACTTGTTTCAGACAATTATCCAGCAACTGGTGTAACCTATAATGAAACTCTTCAAACCTTTAAAGTTCATCTACGTCATAAGATGGATTTGGTTGAAGACTTTAGGACTGTCAGGGAGACTATCAAGTATGTTTATGAAGATAACACACAGGCAGCGGCTACTAAGGTTCAGACTTTGGACTTTGAGCGGATTAACACCAAGGATCTGGTGACTAATAAGATTGTCTATAAGGGTCCTTGGACCCCGTCTACCGGAACCTTCCCAGAGGTAGTTTCTCCAAAGGTTGATGGTTATACACCAGATAAGGCAACTGTAGCAGCCGTTGAACAGATTACGGGAGATAGCGCAGATATTGAAGAAACGGTTACCTATAAAGCAGATAAGCAAAAGGTAACCTATACCATCATTGACGACACTGCCCAAAAAACGCTGAAAGATAAGGAAGTACTTACCAGCGGAGGCTCTGATACTCCTCTTTCAGATAGTGCCCGAGAAAAATATGATTTAATGGTGAATGCTTATCTAGCTCAAGGTTATGAATTGGTTTCGAAAGACCAGCTTCCAGCTAAGTTCGACCTTGACAGTAACCACGATCAAAATGTGGTTGTTCACTTGAAGCATGGTACAACTGATATCCAAGAAAGCAAGTCTGTAAACTTGACTGTTCGTTATCACGGTGCCGGTGGACAAACACCGGCAGACCATGTGCAGACAGCGACTTGGACTCGTACAGTAACAAAAGATAAGATCACAGGCACAGAAGTTTCTGCCACAGCTTGGACAAGCGACAAAGCAAACTATGATGCTGTGCCATCACCAGTGATTCCAGGATATAGCGTGGATGTCGAGACAGTGCCGTCTGAAGCAGTTACTCAAGAGAATATTGTTAAGGATGTATATTACACAATCCAAACGCAAAAAGTTACTTACACAGTTGTAGATGAGACAACAGGTCAGACTCTGGAAAATCAGGTTGAATTGACAACAGGCGAGTCTGGTGCTGCTCTTCCAGCTGCAGCACAAACGAAATACGACACCGTAGTCGCAGGCTACTTAACACAAGGTTACGAAGTGGCTTCTAAGGATGAATTGCCAGCCCAATTTGACACAGACAGCAGCGTGGACCAAAACGTGGTCATTCGCTTGAAACACAAAGTGTCAACTTCTACAGAAACCAAAACTGTTACGCAAACCATCAACTACCTCTACGAGGATGATAATACACCAGCAGCTCCAGAGAAGAAAACGACCTTGACTTTCTCTAGAGAAATGAAAACAGATGAAGTGACGAAGGATGTTACAACAGGGGCATGGGGACCATCTACTGGCACCTTCCCAGAGGTAGTCTCTCCAACTGTTGATGGCTACACGCCAGATAAGGCTAAAGTTGACGCAGAAACCGTAACTGCTGATCAGGCGGATATCAAGGTTACGGTTAAATACAAGGCCGACAAGCAAAAAGTCACTTACACTATTATTGATGATACAACCCACACTACTTTAAAGAACAAGGTAGAGTTGACAACAGGTGATTCTGGTGCAAATCTTCCTGATGATGCGCAGACGAAGTATGATAAAGCCGTTGATGATTATCTTGCTAAAGGTTATGAATTGGTATCTAAGGACAATCTTCCTACTCAGTTTGACACAGATAGTAGCGTAGACCAAAATGTCGTTGTTCACTTGAAACATAAAGTGACAGCATCTACGGAAAATACAACTGTTACTGAAACAATTCATTATGTTTATAAGGATGGTAGCCAAGCAGCAGAAAGTCATAAAGCTACACTAGACTTTGCTAGAGAAGTGAGGACTGATGAAGTAACAAAAGCTGTTACAAAAGGTGCATGGTCTCCAAGTACAAGTACTTTTGTGGCAGTCACTTCTCCAATAATTGCAGGTTACACAGCTGACAAACCAGTTGTTGAAGCTGTTGATGGTATCATAGGTGATAGTAAAGATGTGGTTGTAAAAGTCACATATACAGCTGATAAGCAAAAAGTCACTTATACAGTCATTGATGAAACGACACAAAAAACTTTGGAAAACCAAGCAGAATTAACGACTGGTGATTCGGATTCTGCCATTCCAACAACTGCTAAAACGAAGTATGAACAAATTGTCAAAGGATATACAGATAAAGGCTATGAGTTAATCTCTAAAGATGATTTACCAGCCAAGTTTGACAAGGATAGCACGAAAGATCAAAACGTTGTCATTCGTCTGAAACATAGTACAACAGATAGCAAAGAAACCAAGAAAGTGAGCTTGACGGTTCGCTATCATGGAGCAGGTAGCCAGACGCCAGCCGATAATGTGCAAACAGCAACTTGGACACGGACGGTGACAAAAGACAAGGTGACGGGCGATGTTGTGAAGGCAACGGATTGGACAGCAGATAAAGCAAATTATAATGCTATTCCATCGCCAGTAATTCCAGGATATACAGTAGATGTGGCAACAGTTCCGCAAGAAAAAGTCACGCAAGAAGATATTGTTAAAGATGTTCATTATGGTATTCAAACTCAAAAAGTTACTTACACGGTCGTTGATGACACAACCAGTACGACTTTAGAAAACCAAGTCGAATTGGCAACAGGTCATTCAGGTACGAACTTACCAACTGATGCACCAACGAAGTACGATCAAATGGTTGCAGCTTATCAAGCTAAAGGTTATGAATTAGTCTCTAAAGATGAATTACCAGCTAAATTTGACACAGACAGCAGTGTGGATCAAAATGTAGTGGTTCATTTGAAACATGGTACGACAGACAGTCAAGAAAGCAAGAAAGTGAGCTTGACGGTTCGTTATCATGGAGCGGGTAGTCAAACGCCAGCTAATAATGTACAAACAGCAACGTGGACACGCACAGTAACGAAAGATAAGATCACAGGCACTGAAGTTTCGGCTACAGCTTGGACCAGTGACAAAGCTAATTATGACGCTGTGCCATCCCCAGTGATTCCAGGTTATAGGGTAGATGTGGCAACTGTTTCGGCAGAAACAGTCACTCAAGAGGATATGGTTAAGGATGTTTATTATACTGCGATCCCAGTAACTCCAGATAAACCAACTCCTCCAGTAGTTCCGTCAACGCCGGACAAGCCAACTACTCCGACAGTTGTACCAACGACTCCTACAAAAGCAACTCCAACGAAAACAGAAATCTTGCCAAGCACAGGTGATTCTCAAGTTGGTCCAACGCTTGCAACGCTGACGGGCGTAAGTTTACTTTTATCAGCTTTCGGTTATATTGGTCGTCGAAAAAAAGAAGATTGATGAATCTTTTGTAAACATATAAAAGTGATCTAAAGGTTGAATCATTCGATAGAAAGGATAAGCTTTACAAGCAACTTGGCATAGTTGATTTGTGAAGCTTCCTTTTTTTGTTAAAAGATTGAAACAATATGCTTGACAAAAGAAAGGCTTCATGGTTTAATATACCCCATAAGGGTATAAATGGAGGTGCTTATGTTTCACTTATTTACGAAAATAGATAGTATTTCTACAAGTGAATTGGAACAAAAATTAAAAGAGAAGATTCAACTGCTAGATGTACGAACACCGTCTGAATATCGGCGTGGTCATATCAAAGGCGCAAAGAATGTCCCACTTAATGAAATCGCAAGATACACGCCAGCAACAAATGAAACACTGTATGTCATTTGCCATTCCGGTGTGCGGAGCAAAATGGCAGCCAAAAAGCTAAAGAAAAAAGGCTATGATGTTGTCAATGTTCAAGGCGGTATGAGTGCTTGGACCGGAAAAGTTGTTTAAAAGTGATAAAGGAGGAAGTTGAATGAAAATTATCATTGTTGGTGGAGTTGCAGGTGGAATGTCTGCAGCGACGCGTTTAAGACGGCTAAAAGAAGGCGCTGAGATTATTATTTTTGAAAAGGGCCCATTCGTTTCCTTTGCGAACTGTGGTCTGCCTTACTATGTTTCTGGAGAAATTGCTGAACGCGAAGACTTGTTAGTGCAAACGCCTGAGAGTTTAAAGGCACGCTTTCGTTTAGATGTGCGACCTTTCCATGAAGTGACGGCTATCTCACCAGATCAACATATAGTGACGGTTCGGCATGACGGAAAGGAATTTACAGAGAGTTATGATAAGTTGATTTTATCTCCGGGGGCAAAGCCTTTTGTGCCTCCAATTGAAGGTTTGGAAACAGCTGAAAATACCTATACTTTACGTAATGTTCCTGACCTAGATGAGATTATGTTAGCTTTGGAGAAACAGCCAAAAGAAGCTGTGGTGATTGGGGCTGGATTCATTGGTCTTGAAATGGCAGAAAATCTTCGGAGGCGCGGTTTGAAGGTGACGATTGTTGAAAAAGCACCGCATGTTTTGCCACCGCTTGATGAAGAAATGGCTGCTTTTGTTCAAGCTGAATTGCTGAAAAACGGCATTCAAGTGATAACTTCTCAGTCTGCTACGCGGTTTGAGGACAAGGGACAGGTCATTGTGCTGGAAAATGGGCAAAAGATTGCTTCTGATGTGACCATTCTGTCTGTCGGGGTGCAACCGGAGAATGCTTTGGCACAGGCGGCAGGTATTGAACTGGGACTGCGTGGCGGTATCTTAGTCAATGAGCGTTATGAAACCAGTCAACCTGATATTTATGCAGTCGGCGATGCGATTGTGGTTAAGCAAGAGATTACAGGAGAAGATGCACTGATTTCATTGGCTTCGCCTGCTAATCGTCAAGGTCGCCAAGTTGCGGATGTGATTGCTGGAGTAGCTCGAAAGAATAAAGGCAGCATTGGTACAGCTATTGTTCGGGCATTTGACATGACGGCAGCTTCAACAGGGCTGAGCGAGCGCATTCTTCGTATGAATGGCCTGCCTTATCAAGTTATTCATGTCAGTGGTAAGGATCATGCTGGCTACTATCCGGGTGCGACTGATGTGACCTTGAAGCTCCTCTTTGAGCCAACAAGTGGCAAAATTTACGGTGCACAAGGTGTTGGGAAAAAAGGCGTTGATAAACGGATTGATATTTTGGCAACGGCTATCAAAGGCAATCTAACCATTTTTGATTTGCCAGAGTTGGAATTTACCTATGCGCCACCGTTTGGCTCTGCTAAAGATCCGGTCAATATGCTGGGATATGCAGCCTTAAACTTGGTAGAAGGTTTGAGTGACAATATCCAGTGGTATGAATTGGAAAATGAACTAGCTGCTGGTAAGAAATTCCTAGACGTGCGGACAACCAGTGAGTTTCAGCAAGGTCATCTGAAAGTAGATACAGTTCACATTCCATTGAATGAGCTGCGTGAGCGTTTAGGAGAGCTAGACAAGTCGCAGGACTACATCGTGAGCTGTCATAGCGGACTTCGCAGCTATATTGCTGAGCGCATTCTTAAACAAGCAGGATTTTCTGTTAAGAACCTAGACGGCGCTTTTGCCTTGTATAAAATGGTGAAACCAGAGGGAGTAGAATATGGAAATTAGTATCACTATGTCTGAATTTTATAAAAAATATCAGACAGAAACCTTATCCATTCTTGATGTGCGAGAAGATTATGAGTTTCAAATGGGACACGTGCCGACGGCAAAAAATCTGCCATTAAGCACTTTTGAGACGAGCTACAAACAACTCAGCCAGCAGGAGAAATACTATGTCATCTGCCAATCTGGCGCACGTTCTGCGGCTGCGTGTCAGTTTTTAAGTGCGCAAGGATTTGATGTAACCAATGTGGCTGGGGGCATGAATATCTGGCCCGGAGAGGTGGAGTAAAATAAAAGAAAATCCGATTAAGTGCTGTCTTAATCGGGTTTATTCGTATTACAATTCAACAATATGAGCTTCGTAGCCAATGGCTTCTAGGAATTTGAGTAAGTCCGTTGTGTCTAAAAAGAGTGTTTTTTCATTGGTATTGGGGTGAAAACTCATTCGTTTTTCCGACATGATTTCTTTGTCAAAATAAACTTGAATGTCTTTATCGGCATTGTTTAACAATCCAAATGGAGAAACAACACCTGCTGGCAACATCATTTTTTCAAATAGACTATCAGATGATGCCATGCGGATTTTATTGGCTCCGACCAGTTCTTTAAACAAGTTCATGTCCAAGCGTTTTTTGTCGTCCATAATGAGTAAATAGTAGGCGGTTTTCTTCTTGTTAGTGAGAAACATCGTTTTGGTGCGGACGCCTTCAATGCCTTCGATGAAGCTGTCGGCCTGCTCGGTCGTAAGTGCTGGTTCATGTTCCACGATTTCAAATGGAATGTTTAACTTGTTCAAGGTTTCTTCTACTTTTGCGTATAAGTCCATTTTACTTGCCTCCTTTGATTTGTTTTATTACTCTTATTATACCATATTGAGGAGGACTTTTCTTTCAATGGTTGGCAACCTGCCCCCAAAAGCAGTCCATTCCGTCGATCGGGTCACTAGTCTGTCCTAAAAGCAGTTCACCTCGTTGACCGGGTTCGACCGCTTGTCCTAAAAGTAGTTCACTCCGTCGACTGGGTCGCTAGTCTGTCCCAAAAGCAGTCCACTCCGTCGACCGGGTCGCTAGTCTGTCCTAAAAGCAGTTCACCTCGTCGACCGGGTCGATAATCTGTCCTAAAAGTAATTCACTCCGTCCGCCGGGCTGACGACTTGCCTAGAAATAAGTTCACTCCGTCCGCCGAGCGGATGGTTTGCTTAGAAACAAGTTTGCTCTGTCCGCCGGGCTGACGACTTGCCTAGAAACAGGTTCACTTTGTCCGCTGGGCTGACGACTTGCCTAGAAACAGGTTCACTTCGTCCGCTGGGCGACCACTCCTTTAAGAGCTGCTTTTGCCCATTGTGCAGTTCTATTTTTCTAAAAAAGTGATAGTTGGAATCATCCCTTATATTGTGTACCGTAAATAAACAAACCTCAGCAGTTTTCGTCGCCTGCTGAGGTTATTTTCGCTTGATAAGGTATTGGACGGCTTTCTCTAGTCGCTCTTTTTGTGCTTCGGGGTCGTCCAAAGGGTGATTGAGACATTCAGTGAGATTTTCAGTAATCATCAACTCAATGACCCGCTCGACACTAGAGCGAACAGCGGTTAATTGGGTGATAATGTCCGCACAGTCGCGCTCTTCCTCTATCATTTTTTGAATGCCGCGCAGTTGTCCTTCGGAGCGTTTCAGCCGCGTAATAAGCTTTGAATTTGCCATGTCCTTGTCCTCAGTTTATTTTTTTACATTATATCTTGAATAGACCTCTTTGTCAAAGTTCTCGCTCTTTCTTTATGATATAATGAGGGGGGATGATGTGAACGGTTTGTGTCAAACTTGGATGTTCACCATGATAGAATCCATCTATGTCGGTCAGTAACAGGAGGTAAACATGTGTCAAGAATGTTATTCTAGGAAAAGTAGAAGAACGCCTTTACTGAATCCTTTGGATTGTTTGCAACACCATAGGCAGTATATTTGCGGAACATGTGGGCGGTGTATCTGCATTGAAAAAGACCCAAAGAGAGGATTGCAAAGGTGGCATTTTCCCTTTAAGTCATTAGAAATCGCAAAGCTATACTTGCGAACCGCTGATTATACGATGAAAAAGCCATGCGGTATTTATGAAATAGAAAATAGCAAGGGAAGGCTGTCTTATAAAATTTTTGCGGCAAAAGAAGATTTACAAGTATTTTTAAAAAAGAATAAGGATAAAACATGCCCATTGCTGGCACCTGTTTTTACCGTTCATGAATACAAAGAGTACCCCAATACAGAAGTGCGAAAATTGACAGCTGATGAGATAAGCCACTACATGAGTGAAAGAACTTGAATGTCACTTGTAGCAGCCAAAAACAACTTGTTTTATCTGCTTTATTAGGAAGATATGAAAGAAGCGACGACTGGATTTCATGGGTGTATGAAGGTTCAGTTATGCCTTGATTTATGGTATAATGATAAAACACTTGAAAGAGGGTAAAAGGATGAATATTCAACAACTGCGCTATGTTGTAGCCATTGCCAATAGTGGCACCTTTCGTGAAGCCGCTGAGAAAATGTATGTCAGCCAGCCTAGTTTATCCATTGCGGTTCGAGAATTAGAAAAAGAACTGGGTTTTAAAGTATTTCGCAGAACGAGTAGCGGTACATTTCTGACACGTCGAGGGATGGAATTTTACGAAAAAGCTCAAGAATTGGTTAAAGGATTTGATGTCTTTCAAAATCAATACGCCAATCCAGAGGAAGAAAAAGCAGAATTTTCCATTGCCAGCCAGCACTATGATTTCTTGCCGCCTCTGATAACGGAATTTGCCAAACGCTATCCAAAAGATAAGAATTTCCGAATTTTTGAATCTACAACGGTGCAGATTTTAAACGAAGTTGCACAAGGACACAGCGAGATTGGCATTATCTATCTGAACAATCAAAATACCAAGGGAATGATGCAGCGGATGGATAAATTGGGGCTGGAAGTGGTAGATTTGATTCCTTTTCAGACACACATTTATCTGCGGGCGGATCACCCCTTAGCTGGGAAAGAGGAGCTTACTATGGAAGATTTGGCAGATTTGCCGACGGTTCGTTTTACACAGGAAAAGGACGAATATCTCTATTATTCAGAGAATTTCGTGGACACCAGCGCCAGTTCGCAGATGTTTAATGTGACGGACCGTGCTACTTTAAATGGTATTTTGGAGCGGACAGATGCTTATGCGACAGGCTCTGGATTTTTGGATAGCAATAGTGTAAACGGCATTACGGTGATTCGGTTAAAAGACAATTTGGAAAACCGCATGGTTTATGTCAAACGCGAAGATGTAGAGCTTTCACCGGTCGGTGCAGCTTTTGTTGCTGTGATGGAAGAATATTTTGCAAAAAGAGGTAAAAAATGAAACGAAAAGTGACCGTGCCGATTGTGATTGTGGCTTTGATTGCGCTGGATCAATGGGTCAAGTTTGAAATTGTTAAAAACATTCAATTAGGCAGAGTGAAGCCTTTCATTCCAAAGATTTTGAGTTTGACTTATTTGCGAAATACAGGAGCGGCATTTTCAATTCTGGAAAACCAGCAATGGTTGTTTGCTGTAATTACTTTAGTGGTGATTGGCGCTGCTATCTGGTATTTGAGCAAGCACATCAAAGGTTCTGTCTGGCTGCTGTCTGCTTTGAGTTTAATTATTGCAGGTGGAATTGGAAATTTTATTGACCGCATGCGCCAAGGTTTTGTCGTGGATATGTTTCAGCTCGATTTTATCAATTTTGCAATTTTTAATGTTGCGGATAGTTATCTGACGATTGGCGTGCTTGTGCTGATAGTGATGATGTTAAAGGAAGAGGACAATGCAAGTTAAAGTAGAGATTGGCGGTGTACGGTTGGACAAGGCGGTTGCTGATTTGACACCATTATCCCGAAGTCATGCCAATGAACAAATCAAAAATGGACAAATCTTAGTCAACGGACAAGTGAAGAAAGCCAAGTATGCTGTCAAGGCAGGCGATGTGATTACTTATGAATTGCCCGAACCAGAAGCACTAGAATATGTTGCAGAAAATCTGCCGCTAGATATTGTTTATCAGGATGAAGATGTTGCAGTGGTGAACAAGGCTCAAGGTATGGTGGTGCATCCCAGTGCAGGGCATACGAGCGGAACGCTGGTCAATGCGCTGATGTACCACATCAAGGATTTGTCCGGTATCAATGGTGTTTTGCGCCCCGGAATTGTCCATCGAATTGACAAAGATACATCAGGATTGTTGATGATTGCCAAGAACGATGATGCGCATATCAAGCTCGCTGAGGAATTAAAAGATAAAAAATCCCTGCGGAAGTATTGGGCGATTGTACATGGTAATCTGCCGAATGACAGAGGTGTTATTGAAGCACCGATTGGACGCAGTGAAAAAGATAGAAAAAAACAAGCTGTAACGGCAAAAGGAAAGCCAGCTGTTACACGTTTCCATGTTTTAGAACGTTTTGGCAATTATACGCTGGTAGAATTGCAGCTGGAAACAGGGCGTACGCATCAAATCCGTGTGCACATGGCTTATATTGGTCATCCAGTAGCGGGTGACGAAGTGTACGGGCCGCGGAAAACGCTAAAAGGGCACGGTCAATTTTTACATGCCAGAACGCTTGGATTTACTCATCCTAAGACGGGAGAAGTCATGGAATTTACAGCAGAAGCGCCAGCTATTTTCCAAGAAACACTAGAGAAATTGAGAAAAGGAATGGAGTGAGAGAATATCTCTTTCTGCTTCATTTCTTTTTTATTTTGCTCGAAATTTTGGTATAATAATGCAATATATCAGCTTTGGAGAGGGTTATGAAGTATAAACGAATTGTATGTAAAGTCGGTACCAGTTCTTTAACAAATGAGGATGGAAGTTTATCGAGAGCGAAAGTGAGAGTGATTACCCAGCAGTTAGCCATGCTACATGAAGCAGGGCACGAGGTGATTTTAGTCTCATCAGGAGCAATAGCGGCAGGTTTCTCATCTTTGGGATTTAAGAAACGCCCGACAAAAATTGCAGACAAGCAAGCATCCGCAGCGGTAGGTCAGGGCTTGCTGTTAGAAGAATACACGACGAATCTGCTATTGAAAAAGATTGTCTCGGCTCAGATTTTATTAACACAAGATGATTTTGCGGATAAACGGCGCTATAAAAATGCACATCAGGCGATTTCTGTCTTGCTCAACCGAGGAGCCATTCCAATTATCAATGAAAATGATACGGTTTCCATTGCTGAGTTGAAAGTCGGTGACAATGATACGTTGAGCGCTCAGGTTGCGTCTATGGTGCAAGCAGATTTGTTAGTTTTATTAACGGATGTTGACGGGCTTTATACGGCGAATCCAGTCAATCATCCTGATGCCAAGCGCCTTGATTTGGTAGAGGAGATTACGACGGATTTGCTTGAAATGGCAGGTGGAGCAGGCTCTTCTAATGGAACAGGTGGCATGCTGACCAAGCTAAAAGCAGCAACGATTGCCACTATGGCAGGGGTTCCTGTTTACATTTGCTCTTCTTTGAAAGAGCAGCCCCTCATCGAAGCTGCAGAAAATCAAGCAAATGGTACATTTTTTACTGCTTCAGCCAAAAATATGAAAACGCAAAAACAATGGTTGGCTTTTTACGCTACCAGTCAAGGTTCTATCTGGGTGGATAGAGGAGCAAGCACAGCATTGAGTGAGCAAGGCAAGAGCTTACTTGTTTCAGGAATTTCAAAAATGTCAGGACACTTTTCTTATGATGATATTGTGACCGTCTATGAAAAGGACACAGAGCGCATTTTAGGAAAAGGACGTGTTCGTTTTGGGCAATCAGCTTTGCAAGATATGCTGAAAGCCAATAAACCAAAGGGAGTGGTAATTCACCGAGACCATTGGATTTCACTAACGCCTGAATTGGAATTATTATTGTCAGAATTTTAAGAGGAAGTAGGATATGAATAGTACACAAGGCTTACTAGAGAAAATCAAGCAAGCAAAAAAATCAATTAACACAGCTTCAACGGCTGAGAAAAATGAAGCTCTGTCTTTGATGGCTGATTATTTAGAAGCGACTACGGACGCAATTTTGACAGCCAATGCGGAAGACATGACAGCGGCAAAAGGTCATATTTCAGATGTCATGTTGGATCGTCTGTATTTAGATGCCAATCGCATCAAAGACATGGCAGCTGGCATTCGTCAAGTGATTGCGTTGCCAGATCCCGTTGGAGACATCTTAGAAGTCTCTCATTTGGAAAATGGACTAGAAATCATTAAGAAGCGGGTAGCTCTTGGGGTGATTGGAATTATCTATGAAAGTCGTCCAAATGTGACATCTGATGCAGCTGCTTTAGCCATTAAGAGTGGAAATGCAGTTGTTCTTCGCAGCGGAAAAGAAGCGCATAAAACAGCAGCTGCCATTGTTTCCGCGCTAAAGGCGGCACTTCGTCAGACCGCGATTTCAGATGATTGCTTGCAGTTGGTGTCAGATACCAGTCGTGAAAGTGCTCAAATCTTGATGAAAGCAAAAGGCTATTTGGACTTGCTAATTCCTCGTGGGGGTGCGGGGCTGATTCAAGCGGTCGTTGAAAATGCGACGGTTCCTGTGATTGAGACTGGTACGGGGATTGTTCATATCTATGTTGATAAGGACGCTGACCAAGAAATGGCACTAGAGATTATCAACAATGCCAAAACCAGTCGTCCTTCGGTCTGCAATGCAATGGAAGTTTGTCTAGTTCATAAAAAAATTGCTTCTCAGTTTCTCCCAACATTAGAAGAACGCTTAGTAACTGTTCGTAAAGCGCGTGGGGTAGTACCTGTTCAACTTCGATTGGATGAAACAGCTCGCTCTTTCATCTCAGGGGAAATAGCAGATCCTAGCGACTTTGATAGCGAATTTTCAGATTATATCATGGCTGTAAAGGTAGTGGATTCTTTGGAAGAAGCTATCACACATATCGAGCAGCACAGCACACATCATTCAGACGCCATTATTACCAACAATGCCACTAGCGCAGCGATTTTTACAGAGCAGGTTGATAGTGCAGCAGTCTATGTCAATGCTTCCACACGTTTCACAGACGGTGGAGAATTTGGTTTGGGCTGTGAAATGGGGATTTCTACTCAGAAATTACACGCACGCGGTCCGATGGGCTTAAAAGAATTAACGAGTTATAAATATGTTGTGCAAGGTTCAGGACAGATTAGGGAGTAAAAACATGAAAATTGGATTTATTGGCTTAGGAAATATGGGTGGCAGTTTAGCACGTGTAGTGGCTAGGCAAAAAAATCATCAAATCCTGCTCGCAAATCGAAGCCCAGAAAAAGCAAAGCAGATTGCGAATGAAGTGGGGGGCGAACCTGTAACGAATGAAGTCGTCTTTGAGCAAGCAAATGTGATTTTCTTGGGTGTGAAACCCACTCAATTTGCGGATTTGTTGCAAGAATACCATGCTATTTTAGAAAAGCGCAGCTCTGTTTTACTCATTTCTATGGCTGCTGGCTTGACCTTGCAGCAGTTAGAAGCTCTTGTTCCTACACAACATCGGTTGATCCGGATAATGCCCAACACACCCGTTGCAGTTGGTGCTGGTGTTATCAGCTATGTTTTATCAGATAAAGCAACAGAGCAGGATGAAGATTTGTTGTGTGAACTATTGGATTCTGCCGGTTTGCTGGTTCATTTAAAGGAGCAGCAATTAGATGCCGCTACTGCTGTGGCAGGCTGTGGTCCTGCTTTTGTGTATCTTTTTTTAGAAGCATTAGCTGACGCAGGAGTACAAACTGGCTTACCACGAGACTTAGCTCTGCAATTAGCAAATCAGACCCTTTTAGGAGCAGCAGCATTAGCCAAAGAAAGTGGTCAACACCCTGCTGTTCTCAAAGATCAGGTTTGCAGCCCAGCAGGCTCAACGATTGCGGGAGTAGCAAGTCTTGAAGCAGATGCTTTCAGAGGAAACATTATCAAAGCCGTTGCTGCGTCTTATAAACGCACTCAGGAATTAGGCAAATGACATAGATGGTTTGCAATGATTGAAGCATTTTATGACATCAAAAAAATTTATAATAGAAAATCAAATGATTTTTTATACTTTGTAAAAATCTCCAACTTCAAAGTGTATGGCGCAATAAATCAACAACATGGTAGTTGATTGCTCAAGGTACTAGCAGATAGAAGTGAAGGTCGTTAAATCTTGTAATTTTCATTAAGTATTGAGTCAAAAAGTCTTTTAAAAATTAGTCATTTTATCTCATTTGTCAAATTTTTTAATTTATAGTAAAATAGAAAAGCATGATAAATTCTAGGTGTGATGTCTAGAGATTAGTGAAGGAGAAGTATGAATCAATTACCAAATTGTCCACAATGCAACTCAGAATATGTTTACGAAGACGGTTTGCTGTTAGTTTGCCCTGAATGTGCCTACGAATGGAATCCGACAGAAGTCGTTGAAGAAGAGCGTATCAGAGCAATTGATGCAAATGGGAATCAGCTTGCGGACGGAGATACCGTCACTCTCATCAAAGATTTAAAGGTCAAAGGTGCTCCAAAGGATTTGAAACAAGGGACGCGTGTGAAAAATATTCGGATTGTAGAAGGAGACCACAATATTGACTGCAAGATTGATGGTTTTGGTGCGATGAAGCTCAAATCAGAGTTTGTCAAGAAAATCTGAGGTTGATGATGAAGCGAAATGTGATTTTTTATAGCCGCATGGTATTGTTTATGTTAGGATTTACAGGAGTTTACCTTGAAATCACAAAGCATGGTGGCTTAGGAATGCTGATGTACTACACGGTTTTATCTAACATGATTGTCACAGCTTTTACGGCCTATTTGCTTTATCTAATGGCGCGTTCTGAACATCGTTGGCAAACGCAGTCGCTGTTTCGGCTAAAAGGCGGAGTGACCATGTGTATCATGATTACATGCGTCATTTATCATTTTATGTTGGCACCGCTCGCGACTGATTTTTATCGACTGGAAAATTTCCTCTGTCATTACATTGTACCACTATGGTTTTTAGCGGATACCTTGTTGTTTGATAAACGCTCACAATATCGTTGGTTTGACCCGATTGTTTGGACAAGTGTGCCTTTGATTTATTTGGCTTTTGCCTTGTTTAATGGTTTAGTCATCAAGTGGCCTATTCCAGGCGCAAAAGATAGTCCTTTTGCTTATTTTTTCTTAAATATTCCAAAGTACGGTTGGCCGTATGTGTTGCAATGGTCACTCAAAATCTTTATCGGCTATTTGTTGGCCGGTTATAGTTTTTATGGAGTGATGTCTTTTTCAAGACGTCAGAAACGAAAACAGCCCTCTTAAAGTTTACAAAAAACAGATGTTGTCTGTTTTTTTCTGTATTTTGCTAAAAACTCTCTATTTGACTTATTTTTTCTTGTCAAGATGTGTTTTCTGTGTTTTGTTTAACTAGTTAAATATTAACTGGTTAAACAAAAGGGAGAGCTATATGAAATATAAGAAGCTTTGGGCATTGGCAGGAATTGCTTTATCTTGCAATCTTTTACTGACTGCTTGCCATTCTAACTCGTCGTCAAAAAGCAGGGATAAGGTGACGGGCGAAACAAGGAGTGAAAAAGAAACATTCTAACGCTAAAAAAGGTCAAGTACCAGGTGTAGATAAGCCGACAGATGACGGTTTTCTATTCACAAGTGAATCACAGATTAAGGCTAGAACAAATGACGGCTTGATTTTAGACCATGATGGTCACACACACTTTATTTTTTATTCCGATTTAAAAAACAGCAAATGGGCTTACTTGATTCTGAAAAAAGGTCAAGCTCCGTCAACCGCCGTTGCGCAGAATCTCGGTCAAGCGAGTGACGTTGATGATGGCTATGTGTTTAATCCAAAAGATATTGTTTCAGAAGATGAAAATGGCTATGTTGTTCGACACGGTGATCACTATCACTATATCTGGAAACATTCATTAAGAGGTAATGGCAGTCAAGCCTATCAGCCTCAAACGGTACCGTCTGGCAATGCTTCAGGTGGACAATCTCTTCCGCATGCGTAGCCAAATTACACAAACCCATCTGTTAATCCGCAGCATCTAGGTTCAAACAAACATCAGTTTGCTGGTATAGATTATCCGACAAGTGATGGATTTTTATTTGATGGAACAGGGATTCAAGAAAAGAAATCCTATGGCTTATTAGTGAACCATAACGGTCATACGCACGTTATCCCTTATGAACAACTCATTCAGTCCAAATGGGAATATTTAATCCCAGCAGAGTATAAAAAAGCTGCTGAGGACGCTTACTATGCTCGAAAAGGTCAAACTCCGTCCACGCCAGCACAAGATTCTTCAAAAGAAAATGAAGAAATCACTAAGAAAAAGACCTATCTGGCATAACAGTTGGGAATTGATGAAAGTTTGATCCAAGTGATTGACAATGAAAAAGGGAAGGCTTTTGTTTATCCACATGGCGATCACAAACATTCAACTTTAATTAGTGACATTGATACGACCAAACCATTCGATCCACACGGTGATCCGCATGCTCATGATAAGGTAGGCATGGCAACATTGAAAGCCTTAGGATTTGATGATGAGATTATCGAAGATATTTTACATGCAACTGCGGATACAGAATTTCCGTCAAATGAAACGGACTTGGAAAAGATGAAATCCTGGTTGGCAACGGTGAAATACCTAAATATTGGGCAAAGAAAAGATCCGCTGGAGCGTAAAGGTCTTAATTTGATGCCAAATATTGAAGTGCTAGGAATTGGTTTTACCAAAATTAAAGATATTCGTCCGGTGTTACAGTTTAAGCATTTGAAACAGCTTTGGATGATTAAGACAGAAGTTACGAATTATGACTTTTTAAAAGAGATTCCAACTCTGGAGGATTTGGATATTTCACAAAATGGCGTTTCAGATTTATCTTTCTTAAAGAACTATCCAAATCTGAAAACGGTAGTGGCAGCTGGTAATAATATTCGTGACATTCGTCCGCTGGCTCAGTTGAGGAATTTAGAATCCTTAAATTTGGACTATAATGAAATTTCAGATATTTCAGCTCTGTCAAATCTTTCAAATTTACAAGCGGTTAGTCTGGAGCACAATCAACTCCAAGATGTATCAGCATTGGCTCAAAAAGCGCACCTAACACGTCTGTTCTTGTCAAATAATCCTAACTTGGATATCAATAGTTTGAAAACCTCAGCGCTTGCAGAACTGACAGTGAATGAGTCAAATATTCAAAATTTGAATTTCTTGAAAAACAATCCTGCTTTGACAGTATTACAATGAGTGGTAATCGCCTGACTTCGTTGGCAGGGATTGAAGCAGCAAAGAATCTGACCAGCTTTACAGCAGCTCAAAATCAAATTCAGAGCTTAAATATCTCTGGAACTCAATCATCTTTGAAGGAATTGAGTTTAAGCGGCAATGCCTTGAAGAATTTGGAAAGTGTGAATCAATTTAAAGCACTTGAAAATTTAGATGTATCTAAGAATAAGATCACAAGCGTGGCGATTAGTACCCCTAACAATACCATTACCTATATTGATCTTAGTCATAATTTTATTCCAAAGTCAGAACTGGAGTTAAATGAAAATCGAATTCCAAAAGCATTGGCTCAGTATTTCCCAGCCGTTAAGGGAGGAAGCATCGAAAACAATCCATTGATCGAGGAAAAGAAAGAAGAAAAAGAGGCTTCTAAAAAAGAAGGTACTGCAAAGAGCGTAGATACCAATGAAGCTAAATCGTCTCCAGTAGAGGAATAAACTGCTGACTCAACAGACAAGGGTTCTGAAACTAAAAAAGAAGAAAAAGCGCAGCCGGATTCGAGGAAAGGATCAGATGAAGAAGCCAATAAGGTAAACAATTCTGAGAAAGAACAAGCTCCGTCAGACTTGAAAGTGGCTGAAAATGAAACAAAATCAACAGCTGAAAAGACAACTTCGTCTAATGAGCAGGAGTCTGTCTCAAAACAATAATAAAATTTTATTTTGAATTTCCTGAGAAGGCTGTTCAATTGAGATTTTTAGATAAAAAATAGCCTGAAAATTGTTACCTAAAGGAACTTTTTCAGGCTTTATTGCTTTTAACTGAAGAAAAGTATTTTTTGACTTTCAGGCACTGTACAGATAACCATTTTCCGGATTTTAACGATTTTGATTTGTTCTACATCAACTTCTCCAAGCCCTTGACATACTCCCGATATCGTTGTTCTCTTAACTTGTAAATAGCTTCATAGATATGCTGGTAATGAATGTCATAAAAGTTCATAGAAAAGTTGATGAGAATGTGTTCTACCTCTGGAAATAAGGCTTCGAGATAAGTCGAAAGGTGCTGGTCGGCTACGATAATGCTTGTTTCCTCGTGCGTCTGCAAATTCAAGGAGGTATTCAAAAAGTCAACACCAGATATTCGTGCAATAGTAGGTGGAATATTCATGGAGAAGGCATTCTTTAAAGTTGTCAAATCTGCATTGTTACTCGCAAAAATGTAAAGTGGAATAGGAGCCATGCGGGAATAAATCAGCTCTCGCAGCTGAATGCTCACATGATAAATGTGGTACTTGTAAACCTCGCCTGTTAAGCCCACCTCTTGCATCCATTCTCTCACAAGCACCTTTAAAATCCGATAAAGCGGGTCGCGCAGACCTCTGTGGTTATATTGAAACGTGAGAGATATTCTTTTTGGATAAAACAGGCAAAACTTTCTTTTTCTTCCCGCAAGAAATAGTACAAAAGACGAAGAAAAGTAGAACCTTGATAAATCCGATGAAAACAGACTAGCGGATTGAGCTTTGTATAAATATCCAAATGAACCGTGCGTTTCATGACTCGCAAATAGAACAAATCTTGAAATTCTTCCTTCAGCTCTGCCAAGTATTGATAAATGTTTTTCTCACTAAAACTGGTAATTTGTGTTATCTGCTCAATCTCTAAAGTTTGAAATTCCAGCAAAATTTGTAACACTTCTGCCTTGTTTAAAATAGCTTCTTCCAAATAGTAATCTAACATCGTTCCCTCTTATTTTTCAAAATTACCACAGAAGGAAAGGGATTGTCAAGCCGGATTTTAGGGCGAGTAGAAGCAAAGTAGAAGGTTAGAAGTAGAAGCTGCTTAGAGTTGAAAGAATAGGCTTTATTTGAACTTGTCTCAATTTGAGTGTTATTTTTCTGCTAAAATTGAGAAAATTAGGACTTGAGATTCAAAACCTGACGATTACTAGCATATTGTGAAAAATTTTGTTAAAATAGAAAGCGATTAGGAGGAAATCATGGATTTAGTAGAAATTAGAAAAGAAATTGATCAAATAGATGCAGATTTGATTGCCTTACTAGAAAAAAGAATGACTTTGGTGAGTCAAGTTGCTCTCTATAAACGTCAGACTGGAAAAGCTGTATTAGACACTCAGCGAGAACAAGTAATTCTAGAGAAAGTTGCAAATAGTGTACATGAAAAACAGTACGAAGAAAGCATTGTTCAGACTTTTTCTGATATTTTGAAACATTCGCGTGCTTATCAAGACCAACACGTCAAATAATAAAGGAAGTTTAAATGAAAAATGCGCGTGATATAGAATGGCTTGATAGTGGAAAGCGAGCAGTGGTTATTACAGTGTTATCCATTTTTATAGGTCTAGTAGTTGGGATTATTGATGCGATATTTGGGCGAACCCTTATCTTTTTAAGCGATATCCGCTCTATGTATCCACTCTATTTGATTCCTTTTTTAGCTATTGCGGGATTAGGGATTGTATTTCTCTATCAGAAATATGGTGGGAAAAGTAGCAAAGGAATGACCTTGATTTTTGAAGTTGGGCATGGTGTAGAGGAACATATCCCAAAGCGCTTGATTCCTTTGGTTATATTGACAACTTGGATGACGCACCTTTTTGGTGGATCGGCCGGTCGAGAAGGAGTAGCAGTACAATTAGGAGCAACAGTTTCTCATTGGTTTGGCAAGAAATTTTCTATCCCCAACACTTCAAAAATCTTTTTAGTCGCAGGAATGGCTGCTGGTTTTGCTGGTCTATTTCAAACACCGCTAGCGGCAATTTTGTTTGCAATGGAAGTCTTGGTTGTAGGAACTTTGCAACTGACCACTCTGTATCCTGCAATGATTGCTTCCTTTGTTGCTTCTTGGACATCGCATGCGTTAGGGCTTGAAAAGTTTGTACAACCAATTTCTGTTCATCTGGCTTTATCACCAATGCTTCTTATCAAATTAGTGTTTCTTGGAGTTTTATTTGGATTTTGTGGCAATGTATTTGCTTATGCTCTCTCATGGAGTAAAAAGAAAGCGGCAACTATTTTTCCAAATCCCTACAAACGAATCGTGGTGATGGGAATTGTTTTAAGTATTGTCTTTTTATTGTTGGATAAAGGACGATACTCAGGGCTTGGAACAAATTTGATTGCAGCTAGTTTTGCTGGTCAGCCTGTCTATGTATATGATTGGTTCTTCAAATTACTTCTGACAGTTTTGACATTAGCTGCTGGCTTTCAAGGCGGAGAAGTGACACCGCTTTTTGCAATTGGTGCAAGCTTAGGTGTGTTGCTAGCGGGTTTATTTGGACTTCCAGTTGGTTTGATTGCTGCACTAGGTTATGCTGCTGTTTTTGGAAGTGCGACCTCTACTTTCTTAGGTCCGATTTTAATCGGCTGTGAAGTATTTGGCTTTACTAATTTCCCCTATTTTTTCATAGTGTGTGCGGTGGCGTTTTCTCTACATCGTCAGCATTCAATTTATGGAGCTCAAAAAATTCGATATTGAAGAATGTTCTCCTGCGAGGTTTTAACTTGTAGGAGATTTTTATTTTGTGTTATACTAGAAAAAGCAATATTAGAAAAGGGAAATCATGACAAAAGCAGATACTATTTTTAAAGAAAATATTCGAAAAATCTTGACTGAAGGTGTTTTTTCTGAAAATGCACGCCCTCGTTATAAAAATGGGAAAGTTGCAAATTCTAAGTATATCACCGGTTCTTTTGCTGAATATGACTTGAGCAAGGGAGAATTTCCTATCACAACGCTTCGACCGATTGCTATCAAGTCAGCTATCAAAGAGGTGCTCTGGATTTACCAAGACCAATCCAATAGCTTAGATATTTTAGAAGAAAAGTACAATGTTCATTATTGGCATGATTGGGAAGTGGGAGATACTCGCACGATTGGCTTGCGCTATGGTGCTGTTGTTAAGAAACATGATATTATCAATAAAATCTTGAAACAGCTAGAAATCAATCCTTGGAATCGACGAAATATTATCTCACTTTGGGATTATGAAGCATTTGAAGAAACAGAAGGTCTACTACCGTGTGCTTTTCAGACCATGTTTGATGTACGCCGTGTAGACGGTGACATTTATCTGGATGCAACTCTGACACAACGCTCAAATGATATGTTGGTAGCTCATCACATCAATGCCATGCAGTATGTAGCATTGCAAATGATGATTGCCAAACATTTTGGCTGGAAAGTTGGTAAATTCTTTTATTTTGTCAACAACTTGCATATTTATGATAATCAATTTGAACAAGCTGAAGAATTACTTCGACGTGAACCGACGGATTGCCTGCCACGATTAGTATTGAATGTCCCAGACGGAACCAACTTTTTTGACATTAAAGCAGAAGATTTTGAATTAGTTGATTATATCCCTGTTAAGCCACAGTTGAAATTTGATTTAGCCATTTGAGAATGAAGTGATTTTCAGATTTTCAAAATCTAAAAAATAAAGGGCTGTATCTAACTATTTTCACAAGACATCATAAAAGAACGGATTTCTTGTGCAATATAAATTGGCGCTTTGATTTGATAGTTAAAGTCAGCCTTTTTTTGTGAAATTTGATAAAATAGAAATATCAATTCAAAGGGTGAGGAAATGACAAAGAAAATTGTAGCTATTTGGGCGCAAGATGAGAATGGCTTGATTGGGCGAAACAACACGTTGCCTTGGCATTTACCAGCTGACCTCAAGCATTTTAAAGAAATGACAACTGGACAGGCTATTTTAATGGGGCGAGTGACATTTGATGGGATGAACCGCAGAGTATTGCCCAATCGCACGACAATTATTTTGACGAGAGACGAATCATATCAAGCAGAGAATAAGCGAGTTCTGGTGTTTCATGATGTTGATTCTGTTATGAAATGGTATGAGACTCAGAAAAAAACTCTTTATATTATTGGCGGTGGTCAGATTTTTTCTGCATTTGAGCCTTTAATGGATGAATTAGTTATTACCCGTATTCATGCTCGTTTACAAGGTGATACTTATTTTCCAAAAGATTTTGATATGACGAAATTTCAGGAGCTGTCTCGTCAGTTTCATGCCAAAGATGAAAAGAATGAGTATGACTTTACTGTCACAACCTTTCAGAGAAGGGAGTCGTAATGGAACGTAGTATTTTCGGATTTTTTACGGCTCTTTTATGTGTCGTTTGTGTTATGGCGGCAACGCAAGCTTTTCGTAAAAAACGGTATGGATTGTCAGTGCTCTTTTGGCTGAATGCTTTTACAAATTTGGTGAATAGTATTCATGCTTTTTATATGACCTTATTTAAATGAGAAAAAAGAATAAACAACGAATAGAATTGGAGTGAAAAATGCCTACAAATCGTACGAACGAAATGATGGTTTATTGTTCTTTTTGTGGTAAAAGCCAAGAGGAAGTTCAAAAAATTATCGCAGGAAATAATGCCTTTATTTGTAATGAATGTGTGGAATTAGCACAAGAAATTATTAGAGAAGAATTAGCAGAAGAAGTGCTGGCAGACTTGTCAGAAGTACCAAAACCGCAAGAATTACTCAATATTTTGAATCATTATGTGATTGGACAAGACCGTGCTAAGCGAGCATTGGCCGTTGCTGTTTACAATCACTATAAACGCATCAATTTTCATGATAATCGTGAAGATGAGGAAGATGTCGAATTGCAGAAATCCAATATCCTCATGATTGGACCAACTGGTTCTGGCAAGACCTTTCTCGCTCAAACTTTGGCAAAAAGTCTGAATGTTCCTTTTGCGATTGCAGATGCGACAGCTTTGACAGAAGCTGGGTATGTCGGAGAAGATGTTGAAAATATTCTCTTGAAACTCTTGCAAGCAGCAGATTTCAATATTGAGCGTGCTGAACGTGGTATCATCTATGTAGATGAGATTGATAAAATTGCGAAGAAAAGCGAAAATGTCTCTATTACTCGTGATGTGTCTGGTGAAGGTGTTCAGCAAGCGCTCCTCAAAATTATTGAAGGAACTGTAGCCAGCGTACCTCCGCAAGGCGGCCGCAAGCACCCTCAACAAGAGATGATTCAAGTAGATACGAAAAATATTCTCTTTATCGTTGGTGGTGCATTTGACGGTATTGAAGAAATTGTCAAACAACGTCTAGGCGAAAAAATTATCGGTTTTGGTCAAAACAACAAGGCCATTGATGAAACTGGTTCTTATATGCAAGAAATCATCTCTGAAGATATTCAAAAATTTGGCTTGATTCCTGAATTGATTGGTCGTTTACCTGTGTTTGCAGCGCTTGAGCCTTTAACAGTTGATGATTTGGTGCGAATCCTTCGCGAACCAAAGAATGCTTTAGTGAAGCAATATCAGACTCTTCTTTCTTATGATGATGTCAAATTGGAGTTTGATGATGATGCTCTCCAAGAGATTGCCAACAAAGCCATTGAACGTAAGACAGGTGCGCGTGGATTACGTTCAATCATCGAGGAAACTATGATAGATGTCATGTTTGAAGTTCCAAGTCAAGAAAATGTGAAGCTGGTACGGATTACCAAGGAAGCAGTTGACGGAACGGATAAGCCGATTTTAGAAACAGCATAAAGAGGTGTGCAATGGAAATTAACACACACAATGCAGAAATTTTGCTAAGTGCAGCAAATAAATCTCATTATCCGCAAGACGAGATTCCTGAAATTGCCCTTGCTGGACGATCAAATGTTGGTAAATCTTCCTTTATCAATACATTGTTAAATCGAAAAAATCTAGCTCGAACTTCTGGCAAGCCAGGAAAAACGCAATTGCTGAATTTCTTCAATATTGATGACAAACTTCGTTTTGTGGATGTCCCAGGATATGGCTATGCTAAAGTTTCTAAGACAGAACGAGCGAAGTGGGGCAAGATGATTGAGGAATATCTGACGAGCAGGGAAAATCTCAGAGCAGTTGTCAGTCTAGTGGATTTTCGACATGAGCCAAGTGCAGACGATGTACAAATGTACGAATTTCTCAAATATTATGAAATACCAGTCATTGTCGTAGCCACGAAAGCTGATAAAATTCCACGCGGCAAATGGAACAAGCACGAATCAGTCATTAAGAAAAAGTTAGATTTTGATAAAGATGATGATTTTATTGTTTTTTCATCTGTCAATAAAGATGGTTTAGAAGCAGCTTGGGATGCGATTTTGGAAAAAATTTAGAGTTGAAGAAAGACTGAGAATCATTTTCTCGGTTTTTTATAATGAATCTGTCACCAAATTGTAACTAAGGGCTGGGAATTTTATGTTATAATCAAAATATATTATACTGGAGAATAAGCCATGAGAAAGAAAAAATTGAAAAAAAGAATTTTAACAGTTCTAGCTTTGGCGGTCGCCGCTTTATTGGTTAGTGCAGTTTTGTCCAAGCAAGTTCACCCAGCTAGTGCCAATGATGAGACTTACCAACGTCCGTTAACTCAAACAGAGGTGTTCATTTCACAAATTGGTGAAACGGCTCGTCAATTAGGACAAGAGAATGATTTGTATGCTTCGGTTATGATTGCACAAGCCATTCTGGAAAGCAATTCTGGACGTTCTGCTTTATCAGCCACTCCTCATCATAATTTATTTGGCATCAAAGGACAGTATGCTGGGCAATCAGCAACAATGGCTACACTAGAAGATGATGGGCAAGGAAATACTTATAATGTCAATGCAGAATTTAGATCCTATCCAAGTTATGTTGAATCTTTACAAGACTATGTGGCGATTTTAAAACATAGCCGCTACACTTATGCTTGGAAGAGTAATACGACCAGCTATATGAATGCGACTGCTGCTTTAACAGGTGTCTATGCAACGGATACAAGCTATAATGTTAAGTTGAATAATTTGATTCAACAGTATAATTTGACACAATACGATGTACCAAATGTGCAAGCAACCAATATTGCAACGACTAACAAAGTCTACAATCCTTATCGCCAACAATACACAACACAAGAAGTGTTAGATTTGGATGTTGCTTGGGCAAATCGTCATCAATAATATTTTATTTGAAAGAAATTTAGTAGGAGAGAACGACATCGTTCTTCTCCTTTTTATCTGGAATTCATCTAACAAAAATTCTCCTATAAAATAATTGTATTCGCTAATAAATCACAGAGAAGACTAGATTATGATAAAATAGAACTAGTTTTGTATAAGAAAAGAGATTTCATGAAAGATTTATTGAAATATTTTAAGGGATATATCAAAGAATCCTTGTTGGGGCCACTTTTTAAATTATTAGAAGCTAGTTTTGAACTATTGGTGCCAATTTTGGTTGCAACAATTGTAGACCAAACAATCCCTAAAAAAGATAGTGCGCATCTTTATACCATGGTCTTTTTACTGGTTGTCCTAGCATCGTTTGGTGTTGTTGTGGCGATTATTGCTCAGTATTATTCCTCAAAAGCAGCGGTAGGATTTACACGTCAATTAACTAAAGATTTATATCAAAAAATAATGCGTTTGCCAAAAGCTAGTCGAGATAACTTGACGACATCTAGTCTGGTCACTCGTTTAACAAGTGATACTTATCAAATTCAGACCGGTATCAACCAATTTCTTCGTCTTTTTTTGCGCGCGCCGATTATTGTTTTTGGCTCGATTGTTATGGCATTTTTGATTAGTCCAAGTATTACACTGTGGTTCTTACTCATGGTTGTCATCCTAACGGGTATTATCTATATCATGTCACGCTTGGTAAATCCGCTGTACGCTAAAATTCGCCAGATTACAGATAAAATTGTCAATATGACACGCCAACAACTGCAAGGTATGCGCGTTATCCGTGCCTTTGGGCAAACAAATAAAGAAATTCATGAGTTTAGAGATACCAATGAAATTTATAAGACCTGGCAGATAAAAACAGGAGTTTGGTCGAGCTTGATTAGCCCGTTGACTTTTTTAGTGGTAAATAGCACATTGGTCATGGTTATTTGGCATGGGAATCTAGCTATTGGACAGGATTTACTGACGCAGGGGAAATTAGTTGCTTTAGTCAATTACCTTTTGCAAATCTTGATAGAGTTGTTGAAACTGGCGATGCTCATCACCTCTTTGAATCAAAGTTACATCAGCGCTGGACGAATCCAAGAGGTTTTTGAACAGGAAGAGGAAGATGTGTTATCAGAACTGCCAATACGGCATTCTGTTGGTGCTCGATCTATTTCTGCTCAAAATGTTACCTTTACCTATCCACAAGCTGCTAGTCCCTCCTTGGAAAATATTTCGTTTGACGTACTATCTGGTCAGACTTTGGGAGTGATTGGCGGAACAGGCTCAGGGAAATCAACTCTGGTGCAGCTGTTGGCGCACTTGTATTCGATTGCTGCTGGTCAGTTGGTTATTTTCAAAAATGGTCGAAGTCCTAGAAACCTTGAAGAGTGGCGCACTTGGATGAGTTTGGTGCCACAAAAAGCAGAATTGTTCTGTGGAACGATTCGCTCAAATTTATTGCTGGGTTTGGAAGACAAGGTGACGGATGAACAACTTTGGTGGGCTCTTGATATTGCGCAGGCTAGTGACTTTGTACAGGAAAAAGAAGGTCAGCTAGATGCAGTAGTAGAAGCTTTTGGTCGGAATTTTTCCGGTGGTCAACGCCAACGGTTGACGATTGCGCGCGCTATTTTACAAAAAGCACCTTTTCTGGTGCTGGATGATTCCACTTCGGCACTTGATTATTTAACAGAAGCTAAACTATTGCAAGCTATCAAAGAGCAGTTAAAGAACACGAGTTTGATTTTAATTTCACAGCGAACCAATAGCTTGCGTGCAGCTGATCAGATACTTGTCTTGGATAAAGGCCATCAGGTCGCTCTTGGCGCACATGAAGATTTGCTTCAAACGAGCGCTATTTATCGAGAAATTCATCTCTCACAACATAGCAAGGAGGAAAAGCATGAAAATGAGGTATTCTAAAAGTGGTCTGAAACGCCTTGCAAGTGATTTATTGCAGCAGCGCTGGCTTTTCCTACTAGCTACAATTGGAACGATTGTTCAGGTTGCTTTGACCATTTATTTGCCGATTTTGATTGGGAATGCAGTGGATAGTGTTCTACTTCCCGATGCAAGTCAGCATTTGCTTCCAATTCTCTCGAAAATGGGTCTGGTGATTGTTGCCAATACAGCGATTCAATGGCTCAATCCTTTAATCTATAATCAGTTGATTTATAGCTATAGTCAGAAACTTCGGGACGCAGTTATTCAAAAAATTCATCGGCTTCCCTTGGCTTATCTTGATCGTCAAGGGAGTGGTGATTTAGTAAGTCGCTTGACGACGGACGTGGAGCAGTTAAATAATGGTCTGCTCATGGTCTTCAATCAGTTTTTTGTAGGCGTGTTGACTATTCTTGTAACGATTGTGACAATGGCAAAGATTGACTTTTTCATGATGGTGTTAGTCTTGCTTTTAACTCCCTTATCTATGCTGATTGCGCGTTTTATTGCCCGTAAAAGTTACAAGTTGTTTCAAAAACAAACCACAGCTCGAGGGCTTCAGACACAGCTCATTGAAGAAAGTCTCTCTCAAGAAAGTTTGATTCAAAGTTTTAATGCTCAAGAGCAGTTCATTGGGGACTTTACAAAAGGCAATGAGACATATGCTGACTATTCTCAGGATGCTATCTTTTATTCCTCTACTGTCAATCCAGCGACTCGCTTCGTGAATGCTATTATTTATGCCATTGTTGTTGGATTTGGTGCGGTTCGTATCATTAATGGCTCTAGCTTTACGGTCGGACAATTAGTGACATTTTTAAATTATGTCAACCAATACACCAAGCCATTCAACGATATTTCGTCTGTCATGGCTGAACTACAAAGCGCCCTTGCCTGTGCGGAGCGCTTGTACATGATTTTAGATGAAAAGGAACTTGTAGAAATTGGAAAAGAAGAACTTACAAGTGAAGCAGTACGGGGGGCGATTCGTTTTGAGCACGTCCGTTTTGGTTATGAAAAAGATAAACCCTTGATTCACAATTTAAACATGACCGTTCCAGCAGGAAGCAAAGTTGCTATTGTTGGACCAACTGGTGCTGGAAAATCGACTTTAATCAATCTCCTCATGCGTTTTTATAATGTAGATGCGGGTAAGATTGAGCTAGACGACAGAGATATTACAGATTACACCAGAGTCTCATTTCGCCAACAGTTTGGTATGGTTTTACAAGAAACATGGCTGAAGACAGCGACGATTCATGAAAATATTGCTTTTGGACGACCAGAAGCTAGCCGAGAAGAAGTAATTGCAGCAGCTAAAGCTGCTAATGCTCATTTCTTTATCCAGCAATTGCCGCATGGCTATGATACTTATCTAGCAGATGCAGGAGATTCTTTGTCACAAGGACAACGCCAGCTATTGACCATTGCGCGTGTTTTTCTAGCGGTTCCTAAAATCCTGATTTTGGATGAAGCAACCTCCTCTATTGATACGCGGACTGAAGTACTCATTCAAGAGGCTTTTAATAAGCTCATGGTAGGGCGAACCAGTTTTATCATTGCTCATCGCTTGTCTACCATTCAGAATGCAGATATCATTTTAGTGTTGGTTGACGGAGATATTGTGGAATATGGCAGTCATCAAGAGCTGATGCAAGCAAAAGGCGTTTATTACCAAATGCAGACAGCTCAAGGAAGTTTGGCTGTTTAAGATTAACTAGGAGAACAAATTTATGGCTGTTCATTTCTGACTGGCTCTAGTCCTGTTTCAGTCAAGCGGTAGATTTTCTGACAAACTTCTTTGAGAAAGGTGCGGTCGTGTGAAACGGTAATGATAGCACCGCTATAGTCTGTAAAAAGCTTTCGTACTTGTGGCTGAGAAGTGGGGGAAAAGTTGCGTGTCGGCTCGTCTAGCAACAAGACATTTGCTTGATCTAATACCATTTTTAGAAGCAGTAATTTAGCTTTTTGTCCACCAGATAGCTGGGAAATGGGATGATGTACTTCGTTGCGCGTGAATTGCAGACTGGCTAGGTGTGTGAGGATTTTTTCTCGCTCAATAGCCTCTCCTGTAGATGTTAGAAAATCTATTGGAGAATCGACTTCGTTTAAACTATCAGGATAGATTTGAGGCATATACCCTAGCGTAATGCCTTTTTTCTTTTGCAATAGATTTCGCAGTTCTTTGATAAAAGTAGATTTTCCGGCACCATTTTCACCAATAATCCCAATCTTTTCCTGCCCTAAGAGTTCAAAATTTATATTTTTGGCTAAGGTGCGTTCCCCTACCTTCAAATACATCTGTTTGAGAGTGACTACTCTTTTTGTAGATGGCAGAGGAGTAATAGTAGAAAATTGTAGATTGATAGCATCTGCCTGTGTTGGTAACTCTGTCATTTTAGTGGCTTCTCGATTAAAACGTCTTTCTTGTGAGAGAATATTTTTCATTTTTTTGGCTAGTAATCTACCAGCTGTGCTGTCATAAGTATGACGCAAGACATGCTCCACACTTTGTTTGACTCGCTGGTGTTTTGCCATTGCTTTTTGATATTCTTCTCGTTCTTTTTTTGCGTCTTTAGTTTGCTTTTCAAATGAGGTCTGTCTTTGCTGGCTGTAATTTTCATAATCAAGATTCCTAACAGTTGTTCTAGCTTCTTGCTTTTTCTTAACCAATTCCAAATGCACGATTTTTGTTGCTGCATGACTTAAAAGACTTTCATCATGTGAAACAAACATAACTGTTTGAGGTGTATTTTGAAGAAAATTTTCCAGCCAAATCAGAGTGTCTGTGTCTAAATCATTGGAGGGCTCATCTAAAAAGAGAATGTCCCAATTTGTAGAGAGGATTTTTAAAAGCTGTACTTTTAATGTTTCACCGCCAGATAGAGTCGCTAATGTTTGCTGACTAGTAAAACGTTCGCTATCAAAATGTAATTCTTGAGCAAAGCGGTAAAGTTTGCTGTAATCTAAGTCTACGTCCAAATCACCAAAGAAATAGTCGTTGAGGGAGAGCCTTCTTTCATTTTCAGGTAAAGTTTGCGGCAAATAAGCATAACAATTATAGCTTTTTTGAATCTCTCCCGTATAACTAACATAGTCTGAAACAAGTGCGTCATTCATGAGTAGTTTGAGAAGAGTAGATTTTCCATTTCCTTCTTCTCCGATAATACCGACTTTATCGCCTGCATTGACAGTAAGTGATAAATCATTGACTAAGTCTTTCAAATCTTTTAAATGGGTAATAGTTAAATGTCGAATTTGTAGCATATATGTCTCCTTATGATGTTCATTGTCATTTTAGAGCTAAGAAAAACAGCCCTATTTACCTAGTAGAGCTGTTCTTGTTTTTGGATTGCCAACAAACATTGCAAAACGGAGTAGTTTGCAACGAATAGATTATTATTGAGAAGTTTGAAAAAATTCTTTTATAAAAATAGGCAAGAGCATGACAAAAAATCTACTAGATAAAGTTTCCTTTAAGCAATAGATTTCTTGTACATAGACTCCTTACCTCCGAATTTTACTGATTTTAGTGTAGCAAAAAAGGCGTTAAATGTCAAAAGGGTACCGAGACAAAAGTTTGTCACCAACATAAAGTAGTATTACACATTCAAGACTTTATCTAGGAAGTCTTTGAGGCGTGGGTGCTGTGGATTGTCAAAGATTTGGTCGGGTTTGCCGTCTTCTAAGAATTCTCCGTCAGCCGTAAAGATGACACGATTGGCTACTTGACGAGCAAATCCCATTTCATGAGTCACGATAATCATGGTCATGCCTTGCTTGGCTAATTCTTTCATAACATTGAGAACGTCTCCGACCATTTCGGGGTCAAGAGCGGAAGTAGGTTCGTCAAAGAGCATAATATCAGGATTCATAGCAAGTCCACGTGCAATCGCCACACGTTGTTTTTGTCCACCTGAGAGACTGTCTGGCATGGCATCAGCTTTATCAGAGAGCCCGACTTTTTCTAATAGCTCCATACCAAGTTTTTCTGCTTCGGCTTGTGTCATTCGCTTGTGCTCGACAGGAGCAAAGGTGATATTTTCCAAAACTGTCATGTGAGGGAAAAGATTGAAGTGTTGGAAAACCATACCAATATTTTCACGAACCAAGTCGACATCTGTTTTTTTGTCGGTTAAGTCGAAGCCGTCCACGGTAATAGATCCGCTTGTAACTTCTTCAAGCAGGTTTAGGCTACGTAGAAAAGTTGATTTTCCAGAGCCAGAGGGGCCGATAATGCAGACCACATCTCCTTCGTAGAATTTCGTTGTGATTCCTTTTAGGACTTCATTTTCCCCGTAGTATTTATGCAAATCATTGACATCAATTTTTAGTTTAGCCATTATTTAATCCTCTTTTCTAAGCGTTTTGCAAGTCTAGTCAAAAGAGTAATGATAATCAGATAAAAAACTGCTAGGATAGCATACATTTTGAAACTTTGGTAGTTACGAGCAATGATGATTTTACCTGTTTGGAAAAGTTCGACGAGACCGATAGCAGAGACGATTGTAGTATCTTTCAAAGCGATAACAAACTGATTGACGAAGTTTGGTAACATGATTTTTGTTGCTTGCGGCAAAATAATCTTTCTCATGGTTTTTGAGTAAGAAATACCAAGACTTCGACTGGCTTCCATTTGTCCAACTGGAACAGCTTGAATCCCACCACGGACGATTTCTGCAATATAAGCGCCAGCATTGAGAGAAAGAGCAATTGTACCAGCCACAAAATCGTTAATCGGACTTTGATGACCTGTCATTGATTCAATAAGGTTTGGGATGCCCCAGAAGATAAAGGCTGCGAGAATCATAAGTGGGATTCCACGAATGACATCCACGAAGATTTCTGAGATGACGCGGAGGGCTTTGACGGGACTCACGCTAAACATTCCAAAGATAATTCCAATTACCATAGCAATAGCAAATGACAGAAGCGCAAGAGCAATGGTGATACCAAGTCCGCTTAACAATTGTTTATAGTTGTTTTGGAGAAGCCCCCAAATGGTTGTTTCATCAACTGTACTGTCTGAAGAGCTAGAAGCAGAGCTGGTTTTTTTCAAATATTTATCAAGAATTTTTTGATATTGACCGTTCTTTTTAATATTTGCCAAACCATTGTTAAACATTTGGATCAATTCAGGATTACTACCTTTTTTCACTGCAAAAGCAGTATCTCCGATAGGGGTTCCCTTGATTGGAGTTTTTAGTTTTTGACCTTGGCTAATGGAGTATTTAACAACAGGTTCGTCATCCATAACGGCGTCCAAAGAGCCAGAGTTTAAGCTATCATACATTGAAGAAGCATCAGCGAATGTTTTAATTTTGTAATCATATTTACTTTGATTTTTTGTTAAGAAAGTTTGTGAAGCAGTTCCGTTTTTAACCCCGATTGTTTTGCCTTTCAAGTCTTTATAAGAAGTAATTGTGCTGGATTCTTTGACAGCAAGGATTGCGTTTGCTGTGTAATAAGGCTCTGAGAAATCAAAGGTTTCTTTACGAGCGTCTGTCACAGACATCCCTGCAATCATTCCGTCAGCTTGTCCAGATTGTACAGCATTTAAAGCGGCATCAAATCCGGGATTTGTAATTTCAATCGTGAAACCTTGGTCTTTGGCAATGGCTTTTATCAAATCCATGTCAATCCCAGTATATTTGTTATTACTATCCTGAAAAACGAATGGTGCAAAGGAAGAGTCACTCGCAATGGTATATGTTGATTTTACGGGAGTAGCTTTTTGACCAGCAGGAGTAGTGGTTTCTGGAGTAGAACTAGTTGTTTTCGTGGTTGTAGAACTTGTCCATTTTGTGATAATTTCCTCAAGAGAACCATCTTTTTTCATTTGAGCAAGCGCTTCATTGAATTCCGTTACTAGATATTCATATTTGCTTCCCTTTTTGACACCAAAAGCAAAACTACCAACAGCTTCTCCTTTCATAGAGATTTTTAAGTTTTGCCCCTGCTTGATAGCATATTCGATAACCGGTTGATCGTCCATCATGGCGTCAATTGAACCAGAATTCAAGCTGTTGTAAGTCAAATCGGTTGTATCAAAAGTTTTGATAGTAAATTTATATTTGTCTTTGATTTTTTCCAGAAAACGTTGAGCAGCAGTTCCGTTTTTAACTCCAACAGTTTTTCCTTTTAATTGCGAATAACTGCTGATTGTATTGGCTTTAGTCGTTGCAATGACAACTTTTGTATCATAATAAGTATCAGACATGGTGAAGACTTTTTCACGGTCTTTAGTTTTTGTCATTCCAGCCATGATAGCATCTGCCTGACCAGATTGAACAGCATTGACCGCTGCATCAAATCCAGGGAAAGTCATATTGATGTCCCAACCTTTTAGTTCAGCAACTTTATTGATGATATCTACATCAATACCTTTATAAGTTTGATCGGAATCTTTAAATTCAAAAGGTGCGTAAGCTGTATCAGATACCACTTTGATTGTATCGGCATGAATGGCTGTTACTGCAAAGAGTGGTAGTAAAGCTAACAAAAAAGTTATAATTTTTTTCTTCATGAGTCTCTCCTTTAAAGAATATTTTTAAATTATACCAGAAATATCTTCGAAAGGCAAATATTTCGCATTTTTATGTTAGATTTTATAACATGGACGGAAATTTCTTTTTTGATTTGCGTAAAATAAATATGATATAATAATAAAAAATAGAAAGGGAATTTTATGTTTAAATCTCGTATGCTTGATAATGTGAAACAGTCCCGTTACATTCCGCCTATTTGGTTGGCCGTTATCCTCTCGATTGTTTTTGTTTATGGAGGTGAAATTGTCGGTGGGCTTGCATTGGTTCCAATTTCGATACTGCTGGGTCTTGTGCTTGGCCTTGTTCATTCTGGGGCGGGCTTTGTAATGATACAAGAACTGATATCACATTATATGATTTTCATCCAACTCTTCCTCTTTTCCTTTATTTCTTTAGCTCTCTTTCTTTGGGTGAAATGCGCTGAAAAAAGACCTTTTTCAAGTCTTGGTTTTTTTAAGGAAAATTGGTTTAAAGAATTAGGACAAGGATTTTTGATTGGAGCGGCACAGTTTTCTCTCATAGTTGTCTTGCTTTTGCTGACAGGTCTAGGTAGGTTAGAACTCAACCATCTTAGTTTGGAGTCCTTTCTCTTTATTATCGCCCTGATTCCGTTTTGGATTTTACAAGGAGGAACAGAAGAATTGGTGACGCGTGGCTGGCTATTTCCTACTGTTACTGCCAAGTCAAATATTTTAGTCGGTATCTTAATTTCTGCTGGTCTATTTGGTGCTCTCCATTTATTGAATCCCGGTGTAACGCTTCTTTCGATTATCAACATTATTCTTGATGGTATTTTCGCTTGTTTTTACATGCTAAAAACGGACAATATGTGGGGTCTGGCTGGTATCCATGGGGCTTGGAATTTTGTTCAAGGTAATATTTATGGTATTCAGGTCAGCGGTCAGGGAGCAGAAGCTTCCGTCTTTGCCTATAATACGAAATCTAGTGTTGATTGGCTTTCGGGTGGGGCATTTGGAGCAGAAGGTTCTATTTTTACCAGTCTGGTGTTAATTCTCAGTATTGCCTATCTGTATTGGTCTCTTAAAAAAGAAGAAAAATTGCCTACAGCATTGCAATTTAGAAAATCAAATCTCACTTAGTTTTACTAGGTGAGATTCTTTATATCCTAAGTCAGTGATATTTTAAGAATTGTGATAAAATAAGAGAAGATTGTATAGAGGAAAAGAATAATGATAAATAGAATTACGGACAATAAATTTAAATTAGTTTCCAAGTATGAGCCTTCAGGAGATCAACCACAGGCGATTGAGCAATTAGTGGATAATATAGAGGGTGGTGAGAAAGCTCAGATTCTCATGGGAGCGACAGGAACTGGGAAGACCTATACTATGAGTCAGGTCATTCAAAAGGTCAATAAACCGACCCTAGTTATCGCTCATAATAAAACTCTGGCTGGTCAGCTCTATGGTGAATTTAAGGAGTTTTTTCCTGACAATGCGGTAGAGTATTTTGTGTCTTACTATGACTATTACCAACCAGAAGCCTATGTGCCTTCCAGTGATACCTATATTGAGAAGGACAGCTCGGTCAATGATGAGATTGACAAACTTCGTCACTCAGCAACCTCGGCTCTCTTAGAGCGCAACGATGTGATTGTTGTGGCGTCAGTCAGTTGCATTTATGGTTTGGGGTCGCCTAAGGAATATTCTGATAGTGTTGTCAGTCTACGTCCGGGCTTAGAGATTTCGCGGGATCAACTTCTCAATGATTTGGTTGATATTCAATTTGAGCGCAATGATATTGACTTTCAACGAGGAAAATTTCGTGTGCGTGGCGATGTTGTGGAAATCTTCCCAGCTTCTCGCGATGAACATGCCTTTCGGGTGGAATTTTTCGGGGATGAAATTGACCGCATTCGAGAAGTGGAAGCATTGACAGGTCAAGTGTTGGGCGAAGTAGACCATTTAGCTATTTTTCCTGCCACTCACTTTATGACCAATGACGAAAATATGGAAATTGCCATTGGTAAAATTCAAGCGGAATTAGAAGATCAGCTAGGCTTTTTTGAAAGAGAAGGGAAGCTTTTAGAAGCTCAGCGGTTGAAGCAAAGAACGGACTATGATATTGAAATGCTGCGCGAAATGGGCTACACGAATGGTGTAGAGAATTATTCTCGCCACATGGACGGACGGAGTGAAGGTGAGCCACCTTACACTTTATTAGATTTCTTTCCTGATGATTTTTTAATCATGGTAGACGAAAGTCACATGACTATGGGGCAAATCAAAGGTATGTATAATGGTGACCGTTCTCGGAAAGAAATGTTGGTTAATTATGGATTTCGCTTACCTTCTGCCTTGGATAACCGTCCGTTGCGTCGGGAAGAATTTGAAAGTCATGTGCACCAGATTGTCTACGTATCCGCTACGCCGGGTGATTATGAGCGGGAGCAGACGGATACAGTAATTGAGCAAATTATTCGACCAACTGGACTGCTGGATCCAGAAGTTGAAGTGCGTCCGACTATGGGGCAAATAGATGATCTTTTAGGGGAAATCAATGCGCGTGCAGAGAAGAATGAGCGAACCTTTATCACAACGTTGACTAAAAAGATGGCAGAAGATCTGACGGATTACTTTAAAGAAATGGGTGTTAAGGTCAAGTACATGCACTCGGATATTAAGACTCTAGAGCGGACAGAAATTATCCGCGACTTGCGGTTAGGTGTCTTTGATGTTTTAGTCGGAATCAACCTGTTGCGTGAAGGAATTGATGTGCCAGAGGTTAGTCTGGTTGCCATTCTTGATGCAGACAAGGAAGGTTTCTTACGCAATGAGCGTGGTTTAATCCAAACCATTGGTCGAGCTGCCCGTAATAGTGAAGGCCACGTCATCATGTACGCTGACACGATCACAGATTCCATGCAAAAAGCTATGGATGAAACCGCCCGTCGTCGTCAGATTCAAATGGCTTATAATGAAGAACATGGTATTGTACCGCAAACAATCCAGAAAGAAATTCGTGATTTAATCAGTGTGACAAAAGCCTCTCTACCAGACAAGGAAGAAGTGGTAGATATTGAAAGTCTTAACAAGCAGGAACGCAAGGATATGATTAAAAAGCTAGAAGGACAAATGCAAGAAGCGGCTGGTCTTCTGGACTTCGAGCTGGCCGCCCAAATCCGCGATATGATTTTGGAGATTAAGGCGGTGGATTAGAAAGATAAACAAAGCAAGAAGGAAAGAAGAATGCGTTACACACTCTTACTTCGCGGCATTAATGTCGGTGGGAAAAACAAGGTAGCTATGGCTGATTTGAAGGCCGATTTGACGGGACTCAGTTTTGAGAACCCTATCTCCTACATCAACAGCGGCAATCTCTTTTTTGACAATTAGGAGCACGAGAAAAAGATTAGGACGATTTTGACGGCTTATTTCAGTCAATCCTATGACTTTCCAATCCCTTTTGTCCTGCTCAGCTCTGCTATTCTCTAAGAAGAAGTGGCAAAACTGCCTGCTTGGTGGCAGGATGAGGCAGCCTATCGGCGCGATGTCCTCTTTTACCTGCCGGAAGCCAGTCACGAGCAGATAGAGGAATAGGCAAGGAACTGGTCAAATGACAGGGAGCTGCTGCATTTCGGTCAGACAGCCTTCTTTTACAGAAATAGCGATCAGGCTGACTATCTCAAGTCCAACTACTACAAGAAGCTACTCAAATCTAGTTTTTACAAGTCTTTGACTATTCGCAATGGGAAAACCTTTCAGAAAATTTTGAAGTTGGCAGATACTAGTTAAAGAGGCATTATTTTGTTTTTTTGGAAAACTAATGATGAATTGTTAATGAATATATATGTTTGAATAAAGAGAAAGAATTTTTACTTTTATTTGTATCATGCTGAAAACATTCAATAGATAGGAGAATTTATGATTGAATTTAATGATGTTACAAAAGTGTACGATGACAAGATAGCGTTGAATCATCTGAATTTAACGCTTCAGAGTGGAGAAATTGTAGGATTAATTGGACACAATGGTGCTGGAAAATCAACAACGATCAAATCATTGGTTAGTGTGATTAATCCAACGCATGGTCAGATTTTTGTGGATGGTAAGGAATTAGCGGCTAATCGGTTGGCAATCAAGAAGAAAATTGGTTATGTAGCTGATTCGCCGGATTTATTCTTACGTCTGACAGCAAATGAATTCTGGGAATTGGTTGGAACTTCTTATGATATGAGTCCTTCAGATTATGAGAAACGTTTAACGGAGCTACTGGAATTATTTGATTTTACAGCTCATCGCTATGAAGTTATTGAATCGTTTTCACATGGAATGCGACAAAAAGTATTTGTCATTGGTGCTCTTTTGTCTGATCCAGATATCTGGGTGTTGGATGAGCCTTTAACTGGTTTGGATCCGCAGGCGGCTTTTGACCTTAAACAAATGATGCGAGAGCATGCAGATAAAGGGAATACTATTTTGTTCTCAACCCATGTTTTAGAAGTGGCAGAGCAATTGTGTGACCGTATTGCCATTCTCAAAAAGGGAGAATTGTTGTTTTACGGTACGATTGAGGAATTGAAAGGTCAACATCCTGAAAAATCCTTAGAAAGTATTTACCTCAGTTTGGCAGGTCGTAGAGAAGAGGTGAGTCCCTGATGCGTCTTAAAGCGATTCGCTCCCTCATTCATGCAAATATCATTTATACGACGCAATCAACTAGGCTTTCTAGTTATCGTAAAAAACAGCAAAAAAATCCAAAGAAAAAAGGAAATGTTGCTAGAAATCTAGTGATGAACTATCTCTACGTTGGAATTTTGTATGCTTGTATATTTGGTGTACAGGGTGCTTTTTTACCGCTTGCTCAAAATCCAGGGCTGTTTTCGAATTTTGTCAGCATCTTTTATCTTTTCATCTTTGCACAGGGATTTCTTTCCTTTTACAATGTTTTTTATGAAAGTAAAGACTTGCAAGCTTACCGACCTTATGCCTTTAGTGAGAGCGAAATTATGGTTGGGAAAGGATTTTCTGTTCTTTTAACTACTTTAATGGGAGTGTTTCCCATTGTTATTTACTTTATTGGTTTGCAAATGCAATCAGGTCAACCAATCTGGCTTGCAATCCCTATTCTGCTTATTTCGTTAGGAGTACTGTTTTCGACACTTATTTTCCTTCTTTTGGTTGGTGTTCATTTTATTACGAAAACAACTATTTTTAGGAAATATAAAAAGCTTGCCTCTAATATTTTACTGGCTCTTGCTACAATAATGGCTTTTGGTGCGATTTTATTGGTGAATTTGCAAAATAACTCTAACGTTAAAAACGCAATATTGCAGGATCAACCTGCTTATTTTCCGCCAATGACGATTTTTCATGCTTTCAGTATGCAACCTTTTGCTTTGAATTCCTTGCTGGGAATGGGAGCTTGGGTAGTCGTAGCTGCTATATTATTTATAATTGTTAAGCGAAAGGTTTTACCAGAATTTTATGAAGCTGCAATGACCACAACAGCAACGGTCAATAGACAAAAACGAACGAAAATTTTCAAGATGAATGGACTTAGGAACTTTCCGCAGTTTGTGTTGTGCTATCAATTAAACCTAATCAGTGATGGCTCCGTCTTATTACAAACTCTTTTGATGCCTAGTGTGTTACCTTACTTTATTCTAATTCCGTTAATGGCTAGTTTTATGCAGAATAGTGAAATGATTTCTCCTTATTTGACAACAAGATTTGCTTTTCCACTGATGTTGATAGCAACATTTGTAGCAAGTTTAAATACAGGTGGAGCAAATTTAACAGGAATTGGCATTTCACTTGAACGTGAAAATTATGATTATTTGAAAGTATTACCCTTTGATATGGCAGGTTATCTTAAATTTAAGTTTTGGAATTTATTTGTCATTCAATCCATTTTACCATTCATTTTGTTAGCAATCTTTTCATTTGTGGTTGGTGTACAACTTATTGCTATTCTATTGATGCTAATCGCTTGGACATTGACTTGTTTAGCATGGAGTGCTTGGGGATATCATCGTGATAAACGTTTGCTAGTGACCAATTGGTCGAATGTGACGGAATTATTTAATCGTGAGAATAATTCACTAAAGATGATTTTGGGCATTGTTGCTATGATTATTTACATAATCATTATTGCAGTGAGCGCTTATTTCATTTTGGTATCACCAGATTTAGTGGGCTATTTGTTAGCAGGTACTTTTCTGATTGCTCTTGTAATGATGGCATTTTTACTGACAAATCATTATTTGAAAAAAGTTCAAGCTGAAGTAGAAAATTAAGCTGAAAGTTTTTGAATACTTACTATGTTTTTATTGCTTAGCAAGAATATATTGATAAGAGTCTATAAATTTTTATGTGCGCTTTGAAACATCTATATACTAAATTTATGCTATAATAAATACTATGTACACTAAACCAACTTCTGCTTATGTACACATTCCATTTTGTACTCAAATTTGTTATTATTGTGACTTTTCCAAAGTTTTTATCAAAAATCAGCCTGTTGATGCTTACTTAGAGCATTTGATTCAGGAGTATAGAGCTTATGATATAAAAAAGTTGCGGACGCTCTATATTGGTGGTGGGACTCCAACGTCTCTGTTCCCCACTCAATTAGAATTTTTGCTAGCAGAGCTGACGAAAAGTTTGGATTTATCATGTTTAGAAGAGTTGACGATTGAGGCCAATCCAGGTGATTTGGATCCAGATAAGATTGCTGTTTTAAAGGCTTCGGCTGTTAACCGAGTATCTCTAGGTGTGCAAACTTTTGATAATCGCATGCTCAAGCAAATTGGGCGTAGCCATTTAGAGAAAGATATTTATGAAAATATCACTAATCTCAAATTGGCTGGTTTTGACAATATCTCTATTGATTTGATTTATGCACTGCCCAAGCAGACCATGGACAACGTGCGGGAAAACGTAGCCAAGGCTATTGCATTGGACATCCCTCATATGAGTCTTTACAGCTTAATTCTAGAAAATCACACGGTTTTTATGAATCGGATGAGGCGAGGAAAGCTGCCTTTGCCTAAAGAAGACTTGGAAGCGGAGATGTTTGAGTATATCATTGAGGAGTTGGAAAAGGCTGGTTTTGAACACTATGAGATTTCCAACTTTTCTAAGCCAGGCTTTGAGAGTCAACACAATCTCATGTACTGGGACAATGCAGAATACTTTGGTATTGGGGCTGGAGCTTCCGGCTATGTCAATGGGGTTCGCTACAAAAATCATGGTCCGATTCGTCATTACTTAGAGGCAGTTGAAAAGGGCAATGCTCGTGTGAGTGAGGAACATCTGAGTAAGCAAGAGATGATGGAAGAGGAGATGTTTCTGGGCTTGCGTAAGAAGTCAGGTGTTTCTAAAAAGCGTTTTGAAGAAAAATTTGGTATTTCTTTTGAGCAGCAGTATGGTCATGTAATAACAGAATTGACTGAGCAAGGACTCTTAGTTCCTGATAAAGAAATCGTCCGTATGACTAAAAAGGGTCTTTTTTTAGGTGATACGGTCGCAGAGAAATTTATATTGGAGTAAATTATGGGTTTAACTTATCAAATGAAAATGAAAATTCCGTTTGATATGGCAGACATGAATGGTCATATCAAGCTGCCTGATGTCATTTTGCTGTCCTTACAGGTATCAGGTTTGCAGTCTATTGACTTGGGGATTAGCGACAAGGATATGCTGGAGAGATACAATCTGGTCTGGATTATTACTGACTATGATATTGATGTGATACGGGTACCTAAATTTGGTGAAGAAATGACGATTGAAACAGAAGCACTTTCCTATAATCGTCTCTTTTGTTATCGTCGTTTTACCGTTTTTGATGAAAATGATGTTGCTGTGATTGAAATGATGGCTACCTTTGTCCTTATGGACAGAGACAGTCGAAAAGTGCACGCTGTAGAGCCAAAGATTGTTGCGCCTTACGAGGCAGAATTTTCTAAAAAGTTGATTCGTGGACCAAAATATCCAGAACTGAAAGATTCGACTAGTAAAGATTATCATGTTCGGTTTTATGATTTAGACATGAATGGTCATGTCAACAACAGCAAGTATCTGGACTGGATTTTTGAAGTTATGGGTGCTGATTTTCTCATGAAACACGTTCCCAAAAAAGTTCACCTCAAGTATGTCAAGGAAGTGCGACCTGGTGGGCAGATTACCTCTAGCTATGATTTGAATGGATTAGAGAGCAATCATCAGATTTCCAGCGATGGTGATACCAATGCACAAGCTATGGTAACTTGGCAAGAAATCTCATAAGAGAAACAATAGAAAGAGAAGTATGACCTACAAAGGATATTTAATTGATTTAGACGGAACGATTTATAAAGGAAAAGACCGAATCCCAGCAGGAGAAGCTTTTGTCCATGAATTACAGCGTCGCAACCTTCCATATTTATTTGTGACAAATAATACGACACGTACTCCTGAGACTGTTCAAGCTATGTTGGCTGAACAATTTAATGTTGAAACGCCGATTGAAACGATTTATACAGCAACCTTAGCAACAGTTGACTACTTAAATGATAAAAATTTAGGCAAGAAAGTCTACGTTATTGGTGATGTAGGACTTAAGCAAGCCATTGCAGAAGCTGGTTATGTTGAAGATACGGATAATCCAGATTATGTAGTCGTGGGATTGGATTGGGAAGTGGACTATGAAAAATTGTCAATTGCTACGTTAGCTATTCAAAAGGGAGCTCATTTCGTAGGGACCAATCCAGATCTTAATATTCCAACGGAGCGCGGTCTCATGCCTGGAGCAGGATCGATTATTACTCTCATTGAAGTAGCAACTCGTGTGAAACCTGTTTATATCGGGAAGCCAAATGCAATTATCATGGAAAAGGCGGTTGAGCATCTAGGACTACCGCGGCAAGAAGTGATAATGGTTGGGGATAATTACCTGACGGACATTCGGGCTGGGATTGACAATGGTATCCCTACGCTTCTGGTGACAACTGGCTTTACGAAACCAGAAGAAGTGCCAGGCTTGTCAATCCAACCAGATTATGTACTTTCTAGCCTAGCGGAGTGGGATTTTGATGCGCACTAAACTGACCTTTTGGCTGAGTATGCTCTGCTTTTTAGCAGTGGCTATTTTGTTGACCATTTATCTGACTTGGCTGTTTTATCCTTTGGAAATTTCTTGGTTGCATTTAGAAAATCAAGTTTACCTCAAATCTGCAACCATTCAGTATAATTTCAATGTTTTGATGAATTACTTAACCAATCCATTTCAGCAAAAGCTCTCCATGCCTGATTTTCGCTCATCAGCAGCAGGTCTGCACCATTTTCAAGTCGTGAAATATCTTTTTCATCTGGCGCAAGTTGCTTTTCTAGTAACCTTACCAGCGGTTTGTTTGTTTGTAAAAAACATTATAAAAAAAAGATACCTATCTGTCTTTTCCAAAGTGATTTTAGCTATTATTTGGTTGCCTATTGTAATTGCTGGTGTGGCGCTGGGGATTGGCTTTGATGCGTTTTTTACTCTCTTTCATCAGATTTTATTTGTTGGGGATAATACTTGGTTATTTGACCCTGCTAAAGATCCTGTCATTTGGATATTACCAGAAGAATTTTTCCTCCACGCCTTTCTTTTGTTTTTTGTTCTTTATGAAGGCTTTGCTGTGGGGTTATACTTGTGGAGTCGAAAAATCTATTTGAAGAAGGAGGAAAAATGATGTCAGCCAATCAGCAAGTGCGAAAAGATGTTAGTTTATTTTCTGCTTTGTGTCTGATTTATGTCTTCGTCATGACAATGATTAGCTTAATCTATCAGACGATTGTAACCTTGTTTCAAGCGATTCGTTATCCCGGAAATCTTGAGAGAATCCAAAAAGCAACGGAAAGTTTTATGTCACGCGATGGCAGCTATTATCTAATTGCTGTTTGTGCAGGAGTATTTATCTTTTGGTTGTATCGGGACGGAAAATTATTTAAGTCTGATTTACGAACGCAGAAAAGGGTCATGACTCCCAAAACGTTTGGAATAGTTTTATCATTCTTACTTCTGGGTCAATTAGGTTTTGTACTCTTTAATCAAATATTTGAGGCAGCATTGAATATCTTTGGATTTAGCTTATTTAAAGCCATTGAATCAGCTTCCGCGGGCTCAGATAGTGTAACGATGTTTTTGTATGCAGGTTTTTTCGGTCCTGTTTCAGAAGAATTGATTTTTCGCGGGGCAGGCTTACGAACATTTGAAAAATATGGAAAAGTCTTTGCGATTTTGATGTCTTCCCTCATATTTGGTTTATTTCATGGAAATATCCCGCAGTTCTTTTTTGCAGCTTTTGTTGGAATTATCTTCTCTTATGTGACCTTGGAGTATTCAATTCTCTGGGCAATGGTTTTCCACGTTTTTAATAACTTGGTCATCGGAGATGGTTTAACTTATTTGTATTCGTTTTTGCCGGACGATATAGGTGGTCTCTTACACTTATTTATCCTGCTAGTCGGTGCAAGTGTCGCAGTAATTTTCCTGATTAAAAACAAAGCAGACATAAAAATGTATGTACAAGAAAATCGTTCATTTCCAGGGGCCTATAGGCAAGCTTTTCGTTCTGTTTGGTTCTGGATTTTTACAATCTTCATGTTTTTAACATCTTTGACCTTGATAAGTCATTTGTGAAAGAAGATTTTTGAAAGGACTTTCAACTTTCTTTCATTTATGATAAAATAAAGGTAACAAAAGAGGAGCGTGTCAATCATGGAACAAACATTTTTTATTATAAAACCAGACGGCGTAAAACGTGGCTTGGTTGGAGAAGTACTGAAGCGCGTAGAACAACGTGGTTATAAAATCGAACGTTTGGAAATGAGAACCAATATTTCAAATGAGTTAATTGATCAGCATTATGAAGCCCTATTAACGAAAGATTTTTATCCTTCAATCCGTGATTATATGACAAGCGGACCTGTTATTATCGGTGTTTTATCGGGAAGCCAAGTGATTTCAGGTTGGCGTCACATGATGGGCGCTACTCGTCCGGAAGAAGCTCTACCGGGAACTATTCGCGGAGATTTTGCACAAGCAGCTGAAGCTGGTGAAACGATTCGAAATGTTGTTCATGGTTCAGATTCTGAAGAGTCTGCCAAACGGGAAATTGCGCTTTGGTTTGGTAATCATTAAAACATAGTAGTATAAATTCGAGAGAGTACAGATAGTGATTGCTTTTGTTCTCTCTTTTTTACTATCCGAATTGTACTGGGTGTGTTATAATAAAAAGGAATTGGAAATGTTTTAATATACTGAAAATTGATTGTTTTATCAAGGAGGAGATATGTCAGACAAACAAATTCATTTGGTTATCGTGACGGGAATGAGTGGAGCGGGAAAGACCGTGGCCATCCAGTCTTTTGAAGATTTAGGCTATTTTACGATTGATAATATGCCCCCCACGCTGGTTCCTAAATTTTTGCAGTTAATCGAAACAACGCAAGACAACGACAAGATTGCTATGGTTGTAGATATGCGTAGTCGTTCCTTCTTTTCTGAGATTCAGAAAGTTCTGGATGAGATTGAAAGTAACGCTGGACTTGATTTTAAGATTTTGTTTTTAGATGCGGCAGATACAGAATTAGTTGCACGTTACAAGGAAACGCGGCGTAGCCACCCCTTAGCAGCAGACGGTCGTATTTTAGACGGGATTAAGTTGGAGCGGGAATTACTTGCACCGCTGAAAAATATGAGTCAAAATGTAGTAGACACGACCGAATTAACACCGCGCGGGTTGCGTAAAACCATTTCTGAACATTTTTCAGATCCAACGAAACTCCAATCGTTTCGCATTGAAGTGGTGAGTTTTGGCTTTAAATATGGTATTCCGCTAGATGCCGACCTTGTTTTTGATGTACGTTTTTTACCAAATCCATATTACCAACCAGAACTTCGCAATCAAACAGGACTTGATAAACCAGTTTATGATTATGTGATGAATCATACGGAGTCAGAAGAATTTTATCAGCACTTAGTGGCTCTTATCAAACCGATTTTACCCGGCTATAAAAAAGAGGGGAAATCTGTTTTAACAATTGCGGTTGGTTGTACAGGCGGTCAACACAGAAGTGTGGCTTTTGCACAACGTCTAGCAGATGATTTGGCAAGCGAATGGACCGTTCATTCATCACATCGAGACAAAGACCGCAGAAAGGAAACGGTGAATCGTTCATGAGGAGACCGAAGATTGCTGTTATTGGTGGTGGAACCGGAATTTCGGTCATTTTGGACAGTTTACGTAAGAAAGATGTAGACATTGCTGCTATTGTGACGGTCGCTGATGACGGAGGAAGTTCGGGGGAATTGCGAAAAAACATTCAACAATTAACACCACCTGGTGATTTGCGAAATGTTTTGGTAGCTTTATCGGACATGCCGCGCTTTTATGAAAAAGTTTTTCAATATCGCTTTGCGGAAGAAGATGGTGCTTTAGCTGGACATCCACTTGGGAACTTGATTATTGCAGGTATTTCCGAAATGCAGGGGTCGACTTACAATGCTATGCAGCTACTGACTAAGTTTTTCCACACGACTGGCAAAATTTATCCGTCTTGTGATACACCTTTAACGCTTCATGCTGTTTTTGCAGACGGAAGTGAGGTCGCTGGAGAAAGTCATCTTGCAGAACACCAAGGTATGATTGAGCGGGTTTATGTGACCAATACCTATAATGACCAAAAACCAACTGCTAGTCGCAAAGTGGTAGAGACGATTTTAGAAAGTGATATGGTTGTTTTGGGACCAGGGTCATTGTTTACCTCTATCTTACCCAATATGATGATTGAAGAAATTGGACAAGCTCTTTTAGAAACCAAGGCGGAGATTGCCTATGTCTGCAATATTATGACCCAGCGTGGTGAAACTGAGCATTTCACAGATAGTGACCACGTGGCTGTTTTGCATCGACATTTAGGAAAACGATTTATTGATACTGTTTTGGTGAATATTGAGGAAGTTCCTCAAAAGTATATGAATTCTAATAAATTTGATGAGTATTTGGTGCAGGTTGAGCATGATTTTAAAGGTTTGAAAAAACAAGTTCCTCGTGTCATTTCGTCTAATTTTCTTCGCTTGGAAAATGGCGGAGCCTTTCATGATGGTGAATCAGTCGTAGATGAACTCATGCAGATTATACGGGTGCGCAAATGAGTTTTACCATTAAAGTGAAAGAAGAACTGCTTGGTCTAGGCAAAAAAGATAAAACAGAATTATCTGCTATCATTAAGATGTCAGGCAGTTTAGGAATTTCTAGTCAAGGCTTAACATTGTCTATTACGACAGGAAATGCAAAAATCGCTCGTCACATTTATGAATTGTTGGCAGCTTTTTATCAAGTCAAATCAGATATTCGTCATCATCAAAAAGCGAATCTTCGTAAAAACCGTGTTTATACTGTTTTTTTAGACGAAGGTGTGGAACAAATTTTAGCCGATTTACATTTGGCAGACTCCTTTTTTGGGATTGAAGCAGGCATTGACCAAGCTATTTTATCAGATGATGAAGCGAGCCGAGCTTATTTGCGGGGAGCTTTTTTGTCAACTGGCAGTATGCGTGATCCAGATTCTGGGAAATATCAGCTGGAAATCTTGTCGGTCTATTCTGACCATGCGGAGGATTTAGCAGCCTTGATGCGAAAATTTTTATTGGATGCCAAGACAATTGAGCGCAAAAAAGGCTCAGTGACCTATCTGCAGCGAGCTGAGGACATTATGGACTTTTTGATTGTGATTGGGGCTATGGAAGCGATGACTGAGTTTGAGTCGGTCAAGGTCTTGCGAGAGGCTAGAAATGATCTGAATCGGACGAATAATGCGGAAACGGCGAATATTGCTCGAACGGTGACGGCTAGTATGAGGACCATTCACAATATTGGCAAGATTATTGATACAGTTGGTTTAGAAAGTTTGCCAGTTGATTTGCAAGAGGTAGCTTATCTGCGTGTCAATCATCCGGATTATTCTATCCAGCAGTTGGCAGAAAGTCTCAGTAAGCCTTTGACGAAAAGTGGTGTCAATCATCGCTTGAGGAAAATCAATAAAATCGCAAATGAGTTGTAGAAAATGCAAAGAAATGTGACTTATATATTATAGGTGGAATCAATTTGAGAATTTCCGTGAAAACTTTACGGTTTTCTCTTGAATGTTTTCAAAAAATGTGATATAGTTATAAAAATTAAATAATCCTTTAAATCTGTCCCGTGAGGCAGACAAGGAGTCAAAGTATAAGATGGTGTAGCACAGTGAGGCTGTTAGCAGTTTCTCTATGCTTACCTAGATTTTCTGAAGTCTCCTTGTGAAGGAGACTTTTTCTTTTATCTTTTTTATGCAGGAGGTTTTCCATGAAAACAAAAGAAGTTGTCGATGGTTTGACAATGAAACGTGCCATTACACGGATCACTTATGAAATCATTGAGCGCAACAAAGAGCTAGACAAGATTGTCTTGATTGGTATAAAAACACGGGGTGTTTACATTGCACAGCGGATTCAAGAACGATTAGCGCAACTTGAAAAGATTGATGTACCTATCGGTGAGTTGGATACCAAACCATTCCGCGATGATTTTAAAGTGGAAGAAGATACAACACATGTTCCTGTTGATATTACAGACCGCGAAGTTATCTTGGTAGATGATGTCCTCTATACAGGACGCACCATTCGTGCTGCTATTGATAATCTAGTTAGCTTGGGACGTCCATCACGCGTGAGCTTGGCTGTTTTAGTAGACCGTGGGCATCGTGAGTTGCCGATTCGAGCAGATTATGTTGGAAAAAATATTCCGACAAGCCGAACAGAAGAGATTATTGTAGAAATGGTAGAACAGGATGGTCAAGACCGTGTCTTGATTACGGAGGAGTTATAAGAAAATGAGTCAAGATGTGAAATATGATGTGCACGATATGCCAAAACCTGGTTTGCTTGTAGGATTGTCCTTTCAGCATTTGTTCGCTATGTTTGGAGCGACGGTTTTGGTTCCAATTCTGGTTGGAATTGACCCAGCAGTTGCCTTGTTTTCAAGTGGTCTTGGAACATTAGCGCATTTAACAGTTACTAAGTACAAAGTTCCAGCTTATATGGGGTCTAGTTTCGCTTATATTGCAGCTATGCAAATGTTGATGAAAACAGACGGTATCGCAGCAGTCGCTCAAGGTGCCATTACAGGTGGTTTGGTTTACTTCATTGTAGCTCTTATTGTGAAGTTCGTTGGGAATGCTTGGATTGATAAGATTTTGCCGCCAGTTGTGGTAGGACCAATCATTATGGTCATCGGACTAAGCCTAGCAAGCACAGCTGTAAATGATGTCATGCTAAAAGACGGTAAATACAATTTAACTTATTTCATCATTGGAATTGTCACTCTCTTTGCAGTCATCCTCTTTAATATCTATGGTAAAAAGATTGTTGGAATTATTCCCGTGCTGTTAGGCTTGATTGTCGGATATGTCTTCGCGCTCATTCTTGGAGCGGTAACAGGAGAAGAAATTATTTCCTTTGCAAAAGTCTCTCAAGCTTCATGGTTCCATGTCCCACCTATGCATCTTCCTTTCTTAGACTATAATGTAAAATTTTATCCAAGTGCGATTTTAACAATGGCTCCAATTGCATTTGTAACTATGACAGAGCACTTTGGTCATGTCATGGTACTGAATAGCTTGACCGGAAAAGATTTCTTTAAAGACCCAGGATTAGATAAAACTCTTGCCGGAGATGGCCTTGCACAAGTTATCGCTGGGATTTTCGGTGCGCCACCAGTAACGAGTTACGGTGAAAATATCGGTGTGATGGCTCTCAACAAAATCTATAGCGTCTATGTGATTGCAGGAGCAGCAGTGCTTGCGATTGTGATGAGTTTTGTTGGGAAAGTTTCTGCCCTCTTGCAATCCATTCCAAGTCCCGTTCTTGGAGGAATTTCCATTGCACTCTTTGGAGTGATTGCTTCTAGTGGATTGAAAATTTTGATTGAAAAACAAACGGACTTTGACAATAAGAAAAATTTGTTGATTGCTAGCGTAATCTTAGTCGCAGGGATTGGCGGCTTAACGCTTCAACTTTCAGGTCTGCAAATTTCAGGGGTTGCCTTGTCAACCGTTCTTGGTATTGTACTCTATCTTATCTTGCCTGAACCTAAAAATTAGTTTGAATTCTTAATTTTATTGAAAGAAACGCTGTATCTAATAAAAGGAGAAATACACCATGTCATCTAATCAAATCGCTCTTAAAAACGTTGTCTCTATGGAAACTCTTACCAATGAGGAAGTCTTAAGTTTAATCAAACGTGGCATTGAATTTAAAAATGGAGCAAAAGCTCATTATGATGAACAGCATATTATCGCTAATCTCTTCTTTGAGCCCTCTACGCGAACACATAAAGCCTTTGAAGTAGCGGAATTAAAGCTAGGTTGTGACCTGTTGGATTTTGATTCAAAGACCAGCTCTATCAACAAAGGAGAGACCTTATATGATACGATTTTAACCATGTCAGCGCTCGGAGTGGATGTCTGTGTCATTCGTCATCCAGAAGTGGATTATTACAAGGAATTAGTCGAAAGTCCAACGATTACAACTTCAATTGTGAATGGTGGTGATGGCTCTGGACAACATCCGAGTCAAAGTTTGCTGGATTTGATGACCATTTATCAAGAGTTTGGGCATTTTGATGGCTTGAAGATTGCGATTGCAGGTGACTTAGACCATTCGCGAGTGGCGAAGTCAAATATGCAAATCTTGAAGCGTCTGGGTGCAGAACTTTATTTTGCAGGTCCAGAAGTATGGAGAAGTGAAGAATTTGCAGATTATGGGCAATTTGTCACACTTGATGAAGTCGTTGACCAAGTGGATGTCTTAATGCTTCTGCGCGTGCAGCACGAACGTCATGCTGACGATTCACTCTTTTCAAAAGAAAATTATCATAGATTGCATGGCTTAACTCAGGAACGATATGACAGACTGAAAGATACAGCCATCATCATGCATCCAGCTCCAGTCAATCGCGATGTTGAAATTGCAGATCATCTGGTAGAAGCTCCAAAATCACGGATTGTAGAGCAAATGACCAATGGTGTATTTGTCCGTATGGCAATTATTGAGTCTGTTTTAAATGGACGAAAAGAGCAATAGACACTAAGGTATTGCTGTAAGAACAAACGGAGGGGAAAATGGAAAAACGCTTGTTAATTCTGGAAGATGGTACAGTATTTGAAGGAGAGGCATTCGGGGCTGATATAGATGTGACTGGAGAAATCGTCTTTAATACAGGTATGACCGGTTATCAAGAATCTATTACAGATCAATCATACAATGGGCAAATTTTGACCTTTACCTACCCGTTAATCGGAAATTATGGAATCAATCGCGACGACTATGAATCGATCACTCCCACTTGCAAGGGAGTGGTCGTTTATGAATGGGCACGAAGGGCAAGCAATTGGCGTAATCAGATGACCCTAGACGAGTTTTTAAAAGTCAAAAAAATTCCAGGAATTGCTGGTATTGATACGCGGGCATTGACGAAAATCATTCGGCAGCATGGAACGATGAAAGCAACGATAGCCAATGTAGGCGACCAAATGGTGCATCTGCAAGATCAGTTGAAGGCGACCGTTTTACCGACTGACAATATCAAACAAGTCTCAACGAAAACGCCATATCCAGCACCGGGTTCAGGTCCTAGTATTGTGTTAGTTGATTTTGGATTGAAACATTCGATTCTTCGTGAATTGGCGGCACGCAATTGTAATGTGACGGTTGTGCCTTATGACACAAGTGCAGCAGATATTCTCCACCTTCACCCTGACGGTGTCATGTTATCCAACGGTCCAGGTAATCCAGATGATGTACCGCAAGTGCTAGACATGATTCGAGGGATTCAAGGTAAAATTCCTCTTTTTGGTATCTGTATGGGACATCAACTTTTTTGTAAGGCTAATGGAGCGCAGACTTATAAAATGAAATTCGGTCATCGCGGTTTTAATCATGCTGTCAGAGAGATTGCGACAGGGCGGATTGATTTCACCAGCCAAAATCATGGCTATGCTGTTAGTCCGGAAAATTTTCCGAGTGAGTTGTTGATTACACATGAGGAAATCAACGATAAATCTATTGAAGGTGTGCGGCATCGATTTTTCCCTGCTTTTTCAGTGCAATTTCATCCTGATGCTGCACCAGGACCGCATGATGCCAGTTATCTCTTTGATGAGTTTATGGAAATGATTGATGCTTTTAAACAACAGCATAGTTCATTGTAATCAATGGATTAGGAAATAGGAGAAAAACATGCCAAAACGTACAGATATTCAGAAAATTATGGTGATTGGCTCTGGTCCCATTGTCATTGGACAGGCTGCTGAGTTTGATTATGCAGGAACGCAGGCTTGTTTGTCTTTGAAAGAAGAGGGCTACACGGTCGTTTTAGTTAATTCCAACCCTGCAACGATTATGACAGATAAGGAAATTGCTGATAAGGTTTATATTGAGCCAATCACGCTGGAATTTGTCACAAGAATTTTACGGAAAGAGCGACCAGATGCACTTCTACCGACTTTGGGTGGGCAAACAGGTCTCAATATGGCAATGGAATTATCTAAAGAAGGTATCTTGGATGAACTGGGTGTCGAACTTTTGGGAACCAAGCTGTCGGCTATTGACCAAGCTGAGGATCGTGATTTGTTCAAGCAGCTTATGGAAGAGCTGAAACAGCCTATTCCGGAATCTGAAATTGTAAATACAGTTGAAGAAGCAGTGGACTTTGCAGCGAAAATAGGCTACCCAGTCATTGTTCGCCCAGCCTTTACCTTAGGGGGAACTGGAGGCGGAATGTGTGCCAATGAGGAGGAATTGCGAGAGATTGCAGAGAATGGGCTGAAATTATCTCCGGTGACTCAGTGTTTGATTGAGCGCTCTATTGCTGGTTTCAAAGAAATTGAGTACGAAGTTATGCGCGATGCAGCTGACAATGCTTTGGTGGTCTGCAATATGGAAAATTTTGATCCAGTAGGTGTACACACAGGCGATTCCATTGTCTTTGCACCAACGCAAACTATTTCGGATTATGAAAATCAAATGTTGCGGGATGCTAGCTTGAAAATTATTCGCGCTCTAAAAATCGAAGGCGGCTGTAATGTTCAATTGGCATTGGATCCACATAGCTTTAATTACTATGTCATTGAAGTCAATCCGCGCGTGTCTCGTTCGTCTGCCTTAGCTTCTAAAGCTACAGGCTACCCTATTGCTAAATTGGCTGCAAAAATCGCCATTGGCTTGACGCTAGATGAAGTTATCAATCCGGTCACAGGCACAACTTATGCCATGTTTGAACCGGCTCTGGATTATGTGGTGGCTAAAATTCCACGTTTTCCTTTTGATAAATTTGAACATGGAGAACGTCATCTGGGAACGCAAATGAAAGCAACAGGAGAAGTCATGGCTATTGGACGTAATATCGAAGAAAGTTTGCTCAAAGCCTGTCGTTCTCTGGAAATTGGTGTTGATCATAATGAAATGCCAGAACTAAATCTAGTGGCAGATGATGATTTACTGGAAAAGGTCGTCAAAGCTCAGGATGATCGTCTTTTCTATATATCTGAAGCAATCCGCCGTGGCTATGATATCGAAGAAATTGCAAAACTAACCAAGATTGATTTGTTCTTTCTGGATAAATTACTTCACATCCATGAATTAGAGCAGAAGTTAATGACTCATATTGGAGATGCAAATCTGCTTAGACAGGCTAAGCAAAACGGCTTTGCAGATACTAAATTAGCTCGGCTTTGGAAAATGACAGCAGAAGAAATACGTCAATTTCGTAAAGAAGAGCGGATTCTTCCAGTCTATAAAATGGTTGACACCTGTGCAGCTGAGTTTGAATCAAGCACACCATATTTTTATTCTACTTATGCTTTGGAAAATGAATCAATCAAGTCAGACAAAGAATCTGTTCTGGTGCTAGGTTCTGGACCTATTCGGATTGGTCAAGGAGTAGAATTTGACTATGCGACCGTGCACTCGGTCAAGGCCATTCAAGCAGCGGGCTATGAAGCTATTATTATGAATAGTAATCCTGAAACGGTCTCAACAGATTTTTCGGTTTCTGATAAGCTTTACTTTGAACCCTTGACTTTTGAAGATGTCATGAATGTCATTGAACTAGAAAAACCTAAGGGAGTTATCGTTCAGTTTGGTGGACAAACCGCTATCAATCTAGCTGAACCATTGTCAAAAGCTGGTGTGAAAATTTTAGGTACTCAAGTGGCTGATCTTGACCGTGCAGAAGATCGTGATTTGTTTGAACAGGCTCTTAAGGATTTGAATATTCCGCAGCCACCAGGTCAGACAGCGACGAATGAAGAAGAAGCGGTAGCAGCTGCTCGTAAGATTGGTTTTCCTGTTTTGGTTCGTCCGTCCTACGTTCTGGGTGGTCGGGCTATGGAGATTGTCGAGAATGAAGCAGATCTTCGTTCTTATATGCGAACTGCTGTCAAGGCTAGCCCTGATCATCCGGTGTTGGTGGACTCTTACATTGTCGGTAAGGAATGTGAGGTAGATGCTATTTCAGACGGTCGTCAGGTCTTGATTCCAGGGATTATGGAGCATATTGAACGGGCTGGAGTTCACTCAGGTGATTCTATGGCTGTTTATCCTCCGCAAACCTTATCTGCTCAAGTGCAGCAGACTATCGCCGATTATACTAAGAAATTGGCTATCGGACTTCACTGTATCGGTATGATGAACATTCAGTTTGTCATCAAAGATGAGAAGGTTTATGTCATTGAGGTCAATCCTCGTGCTAGCCGGACGGTGCCATTCTTGTCGAAAGTGACAAATATTCCTATGGCACAGGTGGCAACTCAACTGATTTTAGGTCAAACTTTGGCGGAGCTAGGGTATGAAGACGGTCTTTATCCAGAAAGCAAACAAGTACATGTAAAAGCGCCAGTTTTTTCCTTTACCAAGTTAGCCAAGGTAGATAGCCTTCTTGGTCCTGAAATGAAATCGACAGGTGAGGTTATGGGAACAGATGCAACTCTTGAAAAAGCTTTATACAAGGCTTTTGAAGCTTCTTATCTACATCTTCCAAACTTTGGCAATGTTGTCTTTACGATTGCAGATGAAAATAAGGAAGAAGCCCTCACATTAGCGAAGCGTTTTGCAGCGATCGGATATAGCATTCTAGCAACACAAGGCACAGCGAAATTCTTTGAAGAAAATGGTGTTTTGACGCAATTGGTTGAAAAAATTGGTACAGATGATCATAATGATATTCCAGCCTTTATTCGCAAAGGTAAGGTTCAGGCGATTATCAATACAGTCGGAACAAAACGAACAGCAGATGAACACGGTCAGGCTATCCGTCAATCAGCCATTGAGCATGGAGTGCCGCTATTTACAGCACTTGATACAGCTAATGCAATGCTAAAGGTCTTAGAAAGTCGTAGCTTTATGACAGAAGCAATTTAGAGCGGTATTCTTTTTGTCATGATATTAAGTTCTATGCAAACCTTTTCAATTCGTAAAAAATCTGATATAATGAGAATGAAAAAAAGTTATTAGAGGAGAGTAGCATGTCTAAAAAAATTATTGGGATTGACCTAGGTGGTACGTCGGTGAAGTTTGCGATTCTGACCCAAGAAGGAGAAGTTCAAGAAAAATGGTCTATTAAGACAAATATTTTAGATGAAGGCAGTCATATTGTTGATGATATGATTGAATCGATTAACCATCGCTTGCAGTTATTAAACCTTTCAGCTGAAGATTTCATTGGAATTGGCATGGGATCGCCTGGTGTTGTGGATCGTGAAAAGGGAACGGTTATCGGTGCTTACAATCTCAACTGGAAAACTCTTCAACCCGTAAAAGAAAAAATTGAGAAAGCGACTGGCATTCCTTTCTTTATTGATAATGACGCAAATGTAGCTGCTCTTGGTGAACGTTGGAAAGGTGCTGGTGAAAACCAACCAGATGTTGTCTTTATGACACTTGGAACAGGTGTCGGTGGTGGTATTGTTGCGGAAGGAAAATTACTGCATGGGGTAGCTGGAGCAGCCGGAGAATTGGGGCATATCACAGTTGATTTTGATCAGCCGATTCTCTGTACTTGTGGTAAAAAAGGTTGCTTAGAAACCGTAGCTTCTGCAACAGGTATTGTTAATTTAACGCGTCGCTACGCTGATGAATATGCTGGTGATGCAGAGCTGAAAAAACTGATTGATAATGGCGAAGACGTTAATGCAAAAATTGTCTTTGATTTGGCTAAAGCTGGTGATGAATTAGCTCTCATTGTTTATCGCAATTTTGCACGTTATCTTGGTATTGCTTGTGCCAACATTGGATCTATCTTAAATCCGTCAACGATTGTCATCGGTGGTGGCGTCTCTGCAGCAGGTGAATTTTTACTAGACGGTGTTCGTAAGGTCTATGAAGAAAATTCTTTCCCACAAGTGCGTACTTCGACAAAACTGGCACTTGCAACGCTTGGAAATGATGCAGGTGTCATTGGAGCGGCTTCTTTAGTTCTTCAATAACCCTTCCAAAAAGAAAAATAATTCAAATAAGGCATTTACAATTTTTATAAAATTTGTTATGATATTAGTTAGTGCGTAATGGAAGCACTAGAAAACGACTAATCCGCTGTGGTCTTGAATCGTAAGATTAGTAAGATAGGAGAAGAAAAATGAATCCATTAATCCAAAGTTTGACTGAAGGTCAACTTCGTACTGATATTCCTGCGTTCCGTCCTGGTGATACTGTTCGTGTTCATGCGAAAGTTGTCGAAGGAAATCGCGAACGTATCCAAATTTTCGAGGGTGTGGTTATCGCTCGTAAGGGTGCAGGTATTTCAGAAAACTATACTGTTCGTAAAATTTCTAACGGTGTAGGTGTTGAACGTATCTTCCCACTTCACACACCACGTGTTGAAAAGATTGAAGTAGTACGTTACGGTAAAGTACGTCGTGCGAAATTGTATTACCTTCGTGCATTACAAGGTAAAGCTGCGCGTATTAAAGAAATTCGCCGTTAATGTAGAAATAACTCTGTCTGTCGGCAGAGTTTTTCTCTAGTCCCCTTAGTTCAATGGATATAACAACTCCCTCCTAAGGAGTAGTTGCTGGTTCGATTCCGGCAGGGGACATAATGTGCCCTCAAAAGTCCTTATTGTTGAAGGGCTTTTGTGTTTTTTGAGTTCAATATTTGCTTGTTATTCTCAATAAAATATAAAAGTAAACTTTGTTTTGGAAACATCTGACTGAAAGGATAAGAATATGAAGGCTTATTTTATTGGAGGACTAGGCTGCAATTGCTATTATCCCCAGGACTTTTTTAATGCACTGTCTTTTCCAGTTACTTATCTAGATATTTATGATTCTAGGTTGGAAGAGCAACTGATTTCATTACAGGCGTTGAAAGATTGGTTTATGGCACAAGTTGATATGGATGACGATATTCTGTTAATAGCCCATTCTTTGGGAGCAGATTTAGCAGTTTATCTAACAAGTGTCTATGATAAAATTACGCATCTCGTCTTATTAGATGGTGGATACATTAATATGGATAAAATTTGCCCTTTGAATGTAGAAATTGAAGATTCTCTGAATTATCTTCAAACGAATGTTTATGAGAGCCTAAAGAAAGCTGCTATAACTGAAAAACAAAGCTCTGCTGTATGGTCAGAAAATTTGGAGAGGGCGGCAAAAGAAAGTTTTGTTTTTGATAAAGTTCAAAAACATTGGCATTTAAGCTTATCTGAAAAGTTAATGACTCATTTATTGACAATAAGACGGCAAGCTTTTAGAAATTTGTCCTTTTTGAAAAATAAAAATGTAATTTTGTTCATTCCAGAAATAAACAAGGAAACACCAATTTGGAAAAAGAGGGCTATACAGACCATCCCGAACTTTCTAAACCTCATAGAAATGACTAGCTGTAGTCATTCATTGTATATGGAAAAACCGAAAGAAATAGCAGCATTGCTTGAAGATAAAATGGAAATTAGGTCACTCTTTTGAGAAAAGAAACTTTTTCTAGGACAAATTTTATGAGATAATCTTCTAAACTAAATTGGAACAATCTGATTTAGTTTTTTTATATTTTGTGTGTCATTTTACTATTTTCTGTCTTTATTTTAGTTTCTTTTAAGAAAAAATTCAGTCACTTTTAAGAAAAAGTAGATATGATAGATCCATTCAAAAGAAAGGACGTGATGAGATGAGAAACTCAAAGTTAAATTTGTTTGTCTGATAAATCTTGGCATCAAAGGAGTTATTGTGGCAATACTCTTTGGAATGCAATCTCTGATCGCTTAAAAATAGAAAGAAGGAATTTGACAAAAATGAAACAAGAGAACACAAGTAAGAAAGAGAAGATGATCATGGTTGAAAAAAGTACCAAATGGTGGATGACTGTTGTAGCGAGCGGGTCACTCGCTGTTGGTATTCTCGGGGGGCTAGGCATTGGCTCTTTAACGACAAATGCATTCAATCAGCAGGCAAAAGTACAGACAAGCACAACAACTCAGGCACAAAACAATCAACAACAGGGAAATTCGCAGCCAAATCAAGGTGGTCCGGGAATGCCCCCAGATGGACAGAACGGAAATAATCAAGGCGGTCCAAATGGAATGCCACCCCAACAAAATGGCAACCAAAGTGACAATAGTAATAGCCAAAATGGCTCAGGAAACAGTAATAACTCAAAGAAAAAAGCTCCATCAAATGCTGACGGTTCAACCAAATCAGATAAGAATAGTAGCACGACAGAAAATAATGATTCAAATACAACAAATTCTTAATATTTCAGAGAAAGTCATGATATAATAGAATCAGAATAATAGAAAGTCAGTAGATTGATTTTTGGCAAGACAATGCGAAAGCATTACTTATAGTTCACGATGAAGGGAGCGGGCAGAACTGAACATTCAAAATGTTTTTTAGTTCGTGGCCTTATCCCATTAAGCCTCAAAGTACTGTTTTGAGCAATCAGCTACTGCATCGTTAGTTTAGTGCATAACGAATTTTGAAACTGGAGACTTTTGTCCCAAACTCGTATTTTAGAAGGAAAAGCATATGATTAAGATTCTATTAGTGGAAGACGACCTCGGTCTATCTAATTCAGTATTTGATTTTTTGGATGATTTTGCAGATGTCATGCAAGTTTTTGACGGTGAGGAAGGATTGTACGAGGCTGAGAGTGGCGTGTACGACCTTATCTTGCTTGATTTGATGTTGCCAGAAAAAGACGGTTTCCAAGTATTGAAAGAATTGCGTGAAAAAGGCGTTACCACACCTGTTTTGATTATGACAGCCAAAGAAAGTTTGAATGATAAAGGACATGGTTTTGAACTGGGAGCTGACGATTATTTGACCAAACCATTTTATTTGGAAGAGTTAAAAATGCGGATTCAAGCTCTTTTGAAACGATCGGGCAAGTTTAATGAAAATACTCTTTCTTATGGCGATGTAACCATTAATTTGTCAACGAACACTACACTTGTAGATGGAAATGAAGTAGAGTTACTCGGAAAAGAATTTGATTTATTAGTATATTTCTTGCAGAATCAAAATGTTATTTTGCCTAAGACACAGATTTTCGATCGCTTGTGGGGATTTGATAGTGATACAACGATTTCAGTTGTAGAAGTTTATGTCTCAAAAATCCGGAAAAAATTGAAAGGGACGACCTTTGCGAACAATCTTCAAACGCTTCGTAGTGTCGGATATATTTTAAAAGATGCTGAATAAACTAAAAAAAACATGGTATGCGGATGATTTTTCTTATTTCATTCGCAATTTTGGTATTTTTACTCTCATTTTCTCAGCCATGACTTTGATTATCATTCAGGTGATGCGCTCAAGCCTTTATACAACGGTTGATAATAACTTGAAAAGTCTCAGTCAGGATTCTGCTTCTGTCATCAATTTGGCACTCGCTCGGAGAGTGGGGATGGAACAGAAGTCAGACAACGGAGAGCCTAAAACCGATACGGGTGACAAAGAGCTTACTGATAAACCAAATGTCAGTGCCAATACGGAAGTTATTTTATTTGATAAGAATTATAAGCCAATCATTACAAGCAATAATTTTCTGGGACTTAATAAACTTTCCTTTAATAGCAAGCAATTGGATCGCATTCGGCAAGTCCAGGTTAAAAGCAATTATGGTCGACAAGAAACCTATCGGATGATTTTATTTGAAGTGAAAATCCCAAATTTGGAAACCAATGTCAAATATGCAGCGGTCTTTATCAATATCAGTCAGTTGGAACAAACTAGTCAAAATCATGAGCAGCTGATTGTAGTTGTGATGATTAGTTTCTGGGGAATTTCCTTGATTGCCAGTGTCTATCTGGCTCGGGTTAGTGTTAAACCTTTGTTGGAGAGTATTCAAAAGCAAAAGAGCTTTGTTGAAAATGCCAGTCATGAGTTGCGCACGCCTCTAGCTGTTTTACAAAATCGTTTGGAGACTTTGTTTAGAAAACCAGAAGCCACCATTATGGAATCGAGTGAAAGCATCGCTTCTAGTTTAGATGAAGTGCGAAACATGAAAATGTTGACAACGAACTTACTTAATTTAGCACGGCGTGACGACGGGATTAAACCAGAAATTGGCGATGTCGAGCCAAATTTCTTTAATACGACCTTTACCAACTATGAAATGGTTGCCGCAGAAAATGGGAAAACTTTCCGATTTGACAATAGGATTCACCGCATGATTAAAACAGACAAGACCTTGCTGAAGCAATTAATGACGATTCTGTTTGACAATGCTCTGAAATATACAGATGAAGACGGTGTGATTGAATTGACAATCTCTGCAAATGATCGAAATTTGTTTTTAAAGGTTTCAGATAATGGTCCGGGGATTAGTACGGCAGATAAGAAAAAGATTTTTGACCGTTTTTACCGTGTTGATAAAGCACGAACTCGGCAGACAGGTGGTTTTGGTCTAGGCTTGTCGCTTGCAAAGCAAATCACAGAAGCCCTTAAAGGAACTATTACGGTGAAAGATAATAAGCCGAAAGGAACCATTTTTGAGGTGAAGATTGCCATTAGAACGGACAATAGAAAGAAAAAATAAGTCAGGAATAACCTGTATTCATAGGGAAGGTTGTTTCGGAAGATGAGAAAAAACACGAACAAAGTCAGGATTAGTTGTTAGCTATCTTGATCTGTTCGTGTTTTTATCTTGTTTAAAAGCAGAGTTGAATGGTTGAGGCTGGGGAATGTCAACATCATTTTTTCTTACTTCCGTCTGCCGGGCGGATGAGTTGTCTGACTTTTGGTTTATGCTGTCAGCTGGGCGGACGAGTCGCCTGAGTTTTAGTTTATACTGTCATCCTGGCGGACGGACTGCCTAAGTTTTAGTTTATACTGTCAGCCGAGCGGACGGACTGCCTGAGTTTTAGTTTATACTGTCAGCCGGGCGAACGGGACTCCCAGCTTTTGGTTTGCTTCGTTACCCTAATCAACAAAGAGAATGAGTTTAAGTTTTCCTCTTGTCTCTGTCATAGAATAGAAAGTGATTTGTGGTTTGGTTCTATCTGTATTCCTTATTTTATTGTGCAGACCAGACACTAACCGATTTTTCTGCAACTGGGAAATCTGCCCAGCCGGCGTTCTCAATTGTTACGCTTTCTGAGCAATTTCCCAAGCAATCTTTGAATTCCTTACCAGCCCAATTTTCACCAACATACATGCGTTTTGAATTTGCTTGGTCGTTACTTATGATAACAGCAATTGGTTGTTCGTTGTCTTTTCCTGAACGAGTCCAAGCGATACAATGCTCGTCATCAAAATAATCAGTCTGTTCACCATAGGCTAAGTTGAGCCGAATGTCTAACAGTTTATCTAGGACTTCTTGGAAACTTTGTTGAGCGAACTCGCCGTTGATACCATAGTAATCTCCATAGAAAACGCAAGGCAGACCTGCTTCACGCAACAAAATGAGAGCGTAAGCAGCAGGTTTAAACCATTCTTCAACAGTTGATTCCAGCGCTTGTCCACGTTGTGTGTCATGATTATCGACAAAAGTAACAGCCGATTTAGGGTGATTTTTGACAAGCGTTTGCTCAAAAATATTTCGCAAATCATAGTCCGCCCCAGCGTGGCTAGCATCAAATAAGTTGTGGTGCAGTTTGACATCTACGAGATCAAAACGGTAGTCAATACTTCCTAAATAATCGTTATTTGCAGTTTCATCACCATTCCAAAACTCTCCAAAGACATAGAAATCTTCTCCGTACTTCGCCATAATGTCGCGGATAAAATTTCCCATAAAGAAAGAATCGATATGCTTGATAGCGTCCAGTCTAAAGCCATGAATGCCGGTCGTTTCGATAAACCAATCTGCCCAATCATAAAGGTTTTGAATGACTTCTGGGTGCTTAAAATCAAGGTCAGCGTACATGAGATAGTCGAAATTTCCATTTTCATTGTCCACTAAATCATCGTCAGCCCAACCTTTGTTGTCCCCTTGAATGAGGTAAATCCCTGATTTATTTCGCTTAGCATCATAATCCGTCCCTGTAAAGTGGTACCAATGCCATTCAAAATCATTGTATTTTTTATGGCGACCGGGGAATGTGAACTTGGTCCAGCCTTTTATTTCAAAAGGCTCAGAGAGGGCGACTGTACGATCATTTGGGTCAACTTCAATAACAGTAAATCTCTCTTTGTAATCCGCTGCCGCCTTGTGATTTAAAACGACATCTGCAATGGGTTCAATTCCATTTTCTTTGAGTGCCTTGATTGCGTTCAAATAGTCTTCCTTAAAGCCATACTTTGTCCGAACCGTTCCTTTTTGGTCAAATTCGCCCAAGTCAAATAAGTCATAAATGCCATAGCCGACATCGTTGGAACTAGTGGCTTTGAAAGCAGGTGGCATCCAAACCTTGCGAATGCCTTTAGAAGCTAGATGTGGAGCGTCTGTTGCCAAGCGATTCCAATGTTGTCCGTCATTTGGTAGATACCATTCAAAATATTGCATCAATGTTTGATTTTTCATACGAGATACCTCTTTCTTGTCTTGATGGCTACTATTTTAGCAAAATAATCTCCACAGCGCAAACGTTTGCGTAAATTTTATAGAGTCAAAGGATGAAAAATAGATTGAAACGATGATTGTTGAGGTATATAATAAGGCTAGCGAGCTATTTTTATAAAAAGTTGAAGGAGCCATTGATGAAAAATAGGATTCAAGATATTTTTGATAAGAGCATGGCGATTGAGAGTTTCACGCATACGAGTTCAGAAAGAAATATTGAAAATTTTCTCAATCACTATATTGGCGGTTTGCCGTATTTTCAGGAGCATTCAGATTATTTTGGCACCTATCAGATTCCGGATGATATTTACCAGCGTAGTGTTAATTGGGCTTTGGTAAAAGGTCATTGTGCAGATACAGTGATTTTGTTTCATCACCATGATACGGTGGATATTGAGGATTTTGGAAATTTAAAGGAATTTGCTTTTGATAATGTTGCTTTGAAAAAGGCTTTAGCAAGTGCTTCACTGGGTCAAGATGTGTTAGAAGATATAACTTCTAACGAATGGCAGTTTGGCCGCGGGTCATGTGATATGAAAGCAGCGTTGGCTTTGCAATTGGGAGTAGTAGCAGAATATGCGAGCAAAGCAGAAGGAGAAGTGAATCTTCTTTATTTATCAGTTGGAGATGAGGAATCCTATTCTCAGGGAATGCGAGCTGCGGTAGGTTTGCTTGCTGATCTGAAAAAGAAATTTCATCTGAATTATATCTTGGCGATTGATTCAGAACCATTTGAAAGCAATTCTGTTCAAGAAAAAGTATTGCATGTTGGAACAGTTGGGAAAATGATGCCTGTCGTGGTTACGCAGGGTATTCTTTCCCACATGAAAGAACCTCTCAAGGGTATCAATGCTGTTTCACTCCTCGCAAAAGTAGTGGAAAAAATTGACCTTAATCCCCGCTTGTCGGATTCGATTTATGGAGAGCAGGCTCCTTTGCCTTCGTGGTCTTACATGCGTGATTTGAAGGAAAATTATGATGTGTCCACGGTTTTAAGAGCAGCAGGTTATTTTAGTGTTCTTTATTTGGATAAAAGTCCGAAAGAGCTGATGACGACGATTCAACAACTCTGCCAAGAAGCCGTTGATGAGTTTTATGAGCGTTATCAGGCTTTGCAGGTGATTTATAAAGAGGATAAAAAAGTCACAAAACCTCATGTATTGACTTATGAAGAATTAATCCAGTTATGTCAAAAGAAGGCTGGATTTGAAGAATTTATGCACAAGGCAAACCAATCTGCTCATGAAGCATTTCAAGCGGGTTCAAGCTATCAAGAAATAACCATTGCAACTGTTCAAAAGGTGTTAGATTTCTATGATAAAAAGGAAGCATTTGTTGTGCTGGCTATTGCGCCGCCTTATTATCCTTCTATGAATTGTCGGCATCTGAAAAATAGCGTGGTTGATATTGAAAAACTCATTGCGTTTTATAGGGATTACTTGGTTGAACAAGGAGCTAGTCGTTTAAAAGTTGAAGAATTCTTTATGGGAATCTGTGACATTAGTTACTGTGCCTTAGAAAAATCTGTTGAAGAGTATCAAAAAATTATCGAGAGTATGGCTGTTCCTGAACATTTATATTCGATTGATTTTGAGAAAATTCAGGACATCAATGTTCCTGGCATCAATCTAGGACCCTGGGGAAAAGATTTACATCAGTTAACAGAACGCGTCTATGAAAAGGATATGTTGGAGACGATTCCTCAATTTCTGTTATATTTGTTAGAACATATTGACAGTATTAAAAAATAAAAAACAAGAGCTATATTCATAACTGAGCTGAATATAGCTTTTGATGTTTATGAAAATTGCGCTAAAAAGTTATCTAGTTCTTTTTGGTTATGAAGAACTATAAATTTGTAGGGATACATTTTTTGAAGTTTCTCATATCGTTTCCGAATGTTAGCAGTTCGTCCGTCATGTAAGATCCAGCGGATAAATTCCCAGTCAAACTTTTCAGGACAGCCCTGTGCCATACTGTCTCTGACCTTACCTCTGTTCTTGGAATAACGCTTTGCAGCCCGTAAAAGACAATTCCAACGCGAGAAATTTAAAAAAATAATTTGGTCTGCATGCTCCATTCTCTCTTCATAGCAACAGGAGCTGTAGTTTCCGTCTATTACCCAGCTTTCTTTGGCTTCTAAAAAAACCTTAACTTGCTCTTGCATCCAGCTGCGGTCACTCATTTCCCAATTGGGTAGAAATTGTAGCGTGTCCAAATGAAGCAGTGAGATGTCATAATGTTTTGCTAAATATTTAGCAAGTGTAGACTTTCCAGAGCCGGAGTAGCCGATAATTGCGATTTTCATATAGAGCCTTTCTTACCGATGCAACAAAAAAAGCTCCACTGAGCTCTTTTTTACGTTATGCAGATTATTTTGCAAGTTTGCTAGCAAGGCGTGCTTTATCGCGGCTCGCTTTGTTTTTGTGAATCAAACCTTTAGTTTCTGCTTTATCAATAGCTGAGCTTGCAGCACGGAAAAGTTCTTCAGAAGGATTTGCTTCAAATGCTTTAATTGCAGAACGCATAGCTGATTTTTGAGCTGAGTTTTTTTCGTTTTGTTTAACGTTTAATTCAGCGCGTTTGATAGCTGATTTAATATTTGCCAATGTTTTCACCTCCAATGATATACTAACTATCTAATTATATATGAAAAGTTGAGATTTGACAAGCCTTTTTATTTTTTTAAGTAAATTTCATCAATCTCATGATTTTCTGTTTTATGAAGAATAATTTCAGCTCTGTTGCGTGTGGGTTCGATATAATCTTGCAAATTCACAAGGTTAATCGACTTCCAGACATTTTGAGCAAATTCCATAACTTTGTTTTCTGGCTGAGAAGTGAAAGGATGATAATAGTTATTTGGATCTTCTTTTGCTAAAGTGAGCAATTTTTTAAAGCGATCCAGATACCAAGTTTCGATATTTTCAACTTCCGCATCCACGTAAATCGAAAAATCAAAGAAATCCGTCATATAAAGGCGTTCATTTTGTGGATTTTGGAAAACGTTGATACCTTCAACAATGACAAAATCTGCAGCTGTAACAGATTGCTTTTCGTCTGGAACAATATCATAAATTTCATGTGAATAAACAGGGATTTGGTAGTTTTGTCCATTTTTGATATTGTCAAGAAAATCAAGCAGCAGCTCCATGTTATAACTTTCTGGAAAGCCTTTGCGCTTGAGGAGATTTTGCTCCTCCAAATGAGCATTAGGATAAAGAAATCCATCTGTTGTTACCAATTCAACAGTTGCATTCGAAAATGTCCGAGATAAAAGTATTTGCAACAGCCGACTGGTAGTAGATTTTCCGACAGCAACGCTGCCAGAGACACCGATAATAAACGGTTGGCGTTTGATAGCTTTCTGTAAAAAAATACCTTTTGAAAATGCTAAATCTTCTTTTGAGCGCTTATAAATTTGGATGAGATTGGTCAAGGGAAGATAAACATCTGTCACATCTTGAAGGCTAATCTTATCATTGAAACTTTTGATGGAATTTAGCTCTTTTTGCGTTAAAGGTGGAGTTGTTTTGCGATGTAAGTTTTGCCAAGTTTTTCGACTAATTTTTTCAAAATGGATAAATTCGTTCGTCATATTTACTCCTATAGTTGAGAAATAGTATAACATAATTTTAAACAAATTGTAAACGGTTTACAAATAAAAGGTCTTTATGTTAAAATAATTTTATGGCTAAAATGTATTTCGCAGAAAATCCAGATGCAGAACATGATATTCACAAATTGAAGGTTCAGCTTCTGGGTCAAAAGATGACTTTCTTGACTGATGCAGGAGTCTTTAGTAAGAAAATGATTGATTATGGCAGTCAAGCTCTTTTAAAGTGTCTTGATTTTCATAAGCAAGAAAGCGTATTAGATGTTGGTTGTGGCTACGGAACGTTGGGACTGACTTTGGTCAAAGCTAAAGAAGTCGAAGCAACGCTTGTTGATATAAATCAGCGCGCTCTTGATTTGGCGCGTCAAAATGCTGAGCGCAATCAAGTCCTAGCTACGATTTTTCAATCTAATCTTTATCAAAATGTAGAAGGGAGATTTCATCATATTATCAGTAATCCACCGATTCGAGCAGGGAAACAGGTCGTTCATGAGGTGATTACAGGAAGTTATACGCACTTACTAGACGGGGGCGACTTGACGATTGTGATTCAAAAAAAACAAGGTGCCCCAAGTGCCAAAGCCAAGATGGAAGAAGTATTTGGAAATTGCGAAATTTTAAAAAAAGATAAGGGATATTATATCCTTAGAAGTAGGAAGGAAATATGAGAGCAGTTGATGTGATTCAGAAAAAGCGGGATGGCTTAGAATTAACTAGTGATGAAATCAAGTGGTTAATTGAAGGTTATGTTGCCGGAACTGTGCCAGATTATCAAATGTCAGCTTTTGCAATGGCAGTATATTTTAAAGGTATGACCACTCGTGAAATATCTGATTTAACCATGACCATGGTAGAGACAGGTCAGCAAATTGATTTGTCAGCTATATCTGGAGTTAAGGTTGATAAGCATTCAACCGGAGGCGTAGGAGACAAGGTAACGCTTGTACTGGTGCCTTTGGTAGCTAGTTTTGGAATCCCCGTTGCTAAAATGAGTGGTCGTGGACTCGGTCACACAGGGGGAACGCTTGATAAATTAGAATCCATTAAAGGATTTCAAATTGAGCGTAGCCAAGAAGAATTTATTAAGCAAGTACAGGATATTGGACTATCCGTCATTGGTCAGTCTGATCAGTTGGTGAAAGCGGATAAATTGCTGTATGCTTTGCGTGATGTGACGGCGACCGTTGATACTATTCCTTTAATTGCAAGTTCTGTTATGAGCAAGAAAATCGCAGCTGGTGCAGATAGTATTTTGCTAGATGTGACGGTTGGTGAAGGTGCATTTATGAAGAACTTGGATGATGCGCGTGCTCTAGCTCGCACTATGGTTGATTTAGGAAAGGCAGTTAGGCGTAGAACAACAGCTGTTATCACCGACATGAGCCAACCTTTAGGAACCAGCATTGGTAATCGTTTGGAAATCCTTGAAGCTTTGGATATCCTGCAAGGAAAAGGACGAGAAGATGTAACAGAATTTATTTGTGAATTAGGCCAAATCATGCTTGGCTTAGCAAATGTTGAAAAAACTGTAAAAGAAGTGCGGGAACATCTATTTGATGGATCGGCACTGCAAAAATTTGAAGCTATGGTTGTTGCACAAGGTGGCGATTTAGAAGATTTGTACCGCCCTTCATCAGCAAAATACGTTGTAGAAGTGACTGCAGATGAAGCGGGTTATATTTCTGAATTGCCAGCTATGGAATTTGGTTTATTTGCCATGCGGCTAGGTGCAGGCCGAGCGGTGAAAACGGATGCCTTAGACTTTGAAACAGGAATTGTTTTTGAAAAGAAAGTCGGAGAATCAATCAAAATTGGTGAAATTGTCGCAAAAGTTTATGCAAATGAAAAAATTTCACAAGAACTAGTTACAGAATTCAAAAAAAATGTTAAAATAAGTGATGAGCCGAAAAAAGTTCAAGAGATTATTGAAGTAATCGCTTAACTTACAGGAGAACCGAAAATGAAGTTAAATAAATACATCGATCATACGCTTTTGAAACCAGATGCTCAACAAGAGCAAATTGAAAAACTGATTGAAGAAGCAAGAGAATATGATTTTGCAAGTGTCTGTGTCAATCCAACTTGGGTCAGCTTTGCAGCAGAAGGATTACGAGATACAGATATTAAAGTTTGTACCGTTATTGGATTCCCACTGGGAGCAAATACGCCTGCTGTGAAAGCATTTGAAGCAAGAGATGCTATCAAGAATGGTGCAGACGAAGTGGATATGGTGATCAACATTGGTGCTTTGAAATCACAAAATCTTGTTTTGGTAGAAGAAGATATTGCAGCAGTAGTAGAAGCAAGTGGTGATACACTTGTAAAAGTAATTATTGAAGCGTGCTTATTGACAGATGAAGAAAAAGTTGTAGCGTGTCAATTGGCTAAAGCAGCTGGTGCAGACTTTGTGAAAACCTCAACTGGATTTTCAACTGGAGGCGCTACTGTTCATGATGTGGCGTTGATGAGAAAAACAGTTGGTCCAGATATGGGAGTCAAAGCTTCAGGTGGAGCCCGTTCGTATGAAGATGTAGTTGCGTTTATTGAAGCTGGCGCAACGCGTATCGGAGCTTCTTCTGGTGTAGCCATTATGAAAGGAGAAAAAGCTAGTGGCGACTACTGAGTTGATTGATCTAGCGATTGAGACAAGTAAAAAAGCTTACGTTCCTTATTCTCATTTTCCAATTGGAGCCGTACTAGTAGCTAAAAATGGTCAGATTTTTACAGGCGTAAACATTGAAAATGCTAGTTTTGGTTTGACAAATTGTGGAGAACGTACAGCTATTTTTAAAGCTATTTCAGAAGGCGTTACGGAGTTTGAGGAACTAATCGTTTATGGTGAAACCCAAAAACCCGTTTCTCCGTGTGGAGCTTGTCGTCAAGTAATGGCAGAATTTTTTTCTCAGGATTTAAAGGTAACGCTTGTTGCCAAAGATAAATCGACGGTCGTGATGACGGTCAAGGAATTACTTCCGTATTCTTTTACTAACTTGGATTAGTTGGTAAAAACGGTCAGTTGACCAAAGTTAATTTTGCAACCTTGTTGCACATCTTATTTAGGAGGTTCAGAGATGAACAAGAAACAATGGCTAGGCCTTGGTCTAGTAGCTGTCGCAGCAATTGGACTTGCTGCATGTGGTAATCGTGCATCTAAATCAGATAATAAAGATGCAAAGACGGATTTGAAAGCTGCAATTGTTACAGATACAGGTGGTGTAGATGATAAATCATTTAACCAATCTGCTTGGGAAGGTTTGCAAGCTTGGGGTAAAGAAAATGGATTGACAAAAGACCATGGCTTTACTTACTTCCAATCTACAAACGAATCTGAATACGCTACAAACCTTGAGCAAGCTGCTTCTAGCAATTACAAATTAGTATTTGGTATTGGATTTGCTCTTCGTAATGCAGTAGAATCTGCTGCAAAGGATCACTCTGATATTAACTATGTTATTATTGATGATGAAATTAAAGGTCAAAAGAATGTAGCTTCTGCACTCTTTGCAGATAACGAAGCTGCTTACCTTGCTGGTGTGGCTGCAGCCAAAACAACTAAAACAAAAATGATTGGTTTTGTTGGTGGTATCAAAGGTGCTGTATTAACTCGTTTTGAAAAAGGTTTTGAAGCAGGTGTGAAATCTGTTGATCCTTCTATTAAGATTGATGTGAAATACGCTGAAAGCTTTGGAGATGCTTCTAAAGGGAAGACAATCGCAGCAGCTCAATATGCAGCTGGTGCAGATGTTGTTTATCAAGTAGCCGGTGGTACTGGTGCTGGTGTATTCAACGAAGCAAAATCTATCAACGAAACTAGAAATGAATCTGACAAAGTTTGGGTTATCGGTGTTGACCGCGACCAAAACGATGAAGGTAAATACAAATCTAAAGACGGCAAAGAATCTAACTTTGTTTTAGCATCTAGCTTGAAAAAAGTTGGTGGTACTGTAAAAGATATTGCTAACAAAACAGCAAAAGATAAATTCCCAGGAGGAAAAACTACAACTTACGGTCTGAAAGACGGTGGAGTAGATTTGACAACTAAGAACTTATCAGATGATGCTAAAAAAGCTGTTGAAGATGCAAAAGCAAAAATCCTTGACGGAAGTATTAAAGTTCCTACAGAATAAAGAATAACCTGACACTCAAGAAGCGACCTTCGTGGGTCGCTTTTTTGAGATTGAGACAGCTTTTGTCTCAGTAAAGCTGGCTAATCTTTTAGTGAGTTTTACTGAAATAAAATAATTTCTGAAAGGAATCAATCATATGGCACATGAGAATGTCATTGAAATGCATGAAATAACCAAGATTTTCGGTGAATTTGTCGCAAATGATAAAATCAACTTAAATCTAAGACGCGGTGAAATTCATGCACTTTTAGGAGAAAACGGAGCGGGCAAGTCCACTCTGATGAATATGTTAGCTGGCTTGCTTGAGCCAACAAGTGGTGAGATTACTGTGAATGGAAAATCAGTGACAATTGATTCTCCATCGAAATCAGCATCTTTAGGAATCGGAATGGTTCACCAGCATTTCATGTTGGTAGAGGCTTTCACGGTTGCTGAGAATATCATTTTGGGTAGTGAAACGACCAAAAATGGTGTTTTAGATATTCGAAAGGCAATCAAAGACATCAAGGAACTATCCGAAAAATATGGTTTAGCTGTGGATCCGACTGCAAAAGTTGAAGATATTTCAGTTGGTGCGCAACAACGTGTTGAAATCTTGAAAACATTGTATCGTGGCGCAGATATCTTGATTTTTGACGAACCAACAGCAGTATTAACTCCTTCAGAAATTGAAGAACTAGAACATATCATGAAAAATCTAGTCAAAGAAGGAAAATCCATTATTTTGATTACACATAAATTGGATGAAATCCGTGCTGTTTCTGATCGTGTAACTGTCATCCGTCGCGGTAAGAGTATTCAAACCGTTGAAATTGGTGGCGCAACGAATAAAGATCTTGCTGAAATGATGGTGGGACGTTCAGTATCCTTTACAACGGAAAAAGAAGCTTCAAATCCAAAAGAAGTTGTTCTATCTATTAAGGATTTGGTTGTGAATGAGAATCGTGGTGTGCCTGCTGTTAAAAATTTATCTTTGGATGTACGAGCTGGTGAAATTGTTGGGATTGCCGGGATTGATGGCAATGGACAAAGCGAGCTAGTTCAAGCAATCACAGGTCTTCGGAAGGTGAAATCAGGTAGCATTACCATTAAGGGGAAAGAAGTCGTTGGCTTATCTCCGCGGAAAATTACCGAAATGCAAGTTAGTCATGTGCCGGAAGACCGTCATCGTGATGGCTTGGTTTTAGATATGATGTTGTCTGAGAATATGGCTCTGCAAACTTATTACAAGGAGCCATTAAGCAAAAATGGAATTTTGAATTACAATAATATCACTTCTTATGCACGAAAGTTAATGGATGAATTTGATGTTCGGGCTGCAAGTGAAAGTGTTCCAGCATCTGCTCTTTCAGGAGGAAATCAACAAAAAGCCATTATTGCTCGTGAAATAGACCGCAATCCTGACCTTCTAATCGTTAGTCAGCCAACTCGTGGATTAGACGTTGGAGCGATTGAATACATTCATAAACGTTTGATTGAAGAACGTGACAAGGGTAAAGCAGTGCTTGTGGTCAGCTTTGAATTAGATGAAATCCTGAATGTTTCAGACCGTATTGCTGTTATTCATGATGGTAAGATTCAAGGTATTGTAACTCCAGCAGAAACTAATAAACAAGAGTTGGGTATCTTGATGGCTGGTGGTGAAATTAAGAAGGGAGATTCAAATGACTAAGAAAACGCAGCAAATTGCGGTGCCTTTGATTTCCGTTGTTCTTGGAATTTTACTTGGTGCCATTATAATGTGGATTTTTGGCTATGATGCTATCTGGGGTTATGAAGAGCTGTTCAAAGCTGCTTTTGGTACTATCCGTAGTATTGGTGAAATTTTCCGTGCAATGGGTCCACTTATTTTAATTGCTCTTGGGTTTGCAGTAGCAAGTCGGGCTGGATTCTTTAATGTCGGTTTGCCAGGGCAAGCTTTAGCTGGTTGGATTTTGAGTGGCTGGTTTGCACTTTCGTTTCCTAATCTTCCTCGTCCAATTATGATTCTTGCTACAGTTGTCATTGCAGCAGTAGCTGGTGGGATTATCGGTGCTATTCCTGGTATTCTTCGTGCTTATTTGGGAACAAGTGAAGTTATCGTTACGATTATGATGAACTACATCGTTCTCTATGTTGGAAATGCAATGATTCATAGTTTCCCAAAAAGTGTTATGCAAAGTATTGACTCAAGTGTTAAGGTTGGAGCTAATGCAACCTATCAAACAGAATGGCTGCGGGCATTGACCAATAATTCACGGATGAATATCGGAATCTTCTTTGCGGTCATTGCAGTTGTCCTTATCTGGTTTATGCTGAAAAAAACAACGCTTGGATTTGAAATCCGTTCTGTCGGGCTAAATCCAAATGCGAGTGAATATGCAGGGATGTCTGCTAAACGGACGATTATACTTTCAATGATTATCTCAGGTGCCCTTGCCGGTGTCGGAGGTGTTGTTGAAGGACTTGGAACTTTCCAAAATGTCTATGTACAAGGAAGTTCCCTAGCTGTCGGCTTTAATGGTATGGCCGTTAGCTTGCTGGCAAATAATTCACCAATTGGTATTCTCTTTGCAGCATTCTTATTTGCCGTGCTTCAAGTCGGAGCTCCAGGTATGAACACCGCAACGATTCCAGCGGAACTGGTAAATATTGTAACAGCATCAATTATTTTCTTTGTAAGTATTCATTACATCATTGAACACTTTATCAAACCAAGAAAACAAGCGAAAGTAAAGGGAGGAAAATAAGATGAATTTTGTAACAATGTTAAGTCTGTTAGTTTCCTCTATGCTGATTTATGCAGCACCTTTAATCTTTACTAGTATCGGTGGTGCCTTCTCAGAGCATGCTGGGATTGTCAATGTCGGACTTGAAGGTATTATGGTTATGGGAGCTTTCTCAGGAGTTGTCTTTAACCTTACTTTTGTGAATACCTTTGGAAGTTTAACGCCTTGGTTAGCACTTTTAGTTGGTGGTATTGTGGGACTAATTTTCTCACTCATTCATGCTGTAGCGACTATCAATTTCCGTGCGGATCACGTTGTTAGTGGTACAGTGCTTAATTTGATGGCGCCTGCGTTAGCGATTTTCTTGGTAAAAGCTTTCTATAATAAAGGGCAAACAGATAATATTCAAGTATCATTTGGTAAATTTAATTTTCCACTATTATCAGATATTCCTGTCATTGGAGATATCTTCTTTAAACACACCAGTCTAATGGGGTATATTGCAGTTGCATTTGCTTTCTTGGCATGGTTCATTATGTTTAAGACGAAATTTGGGCTTCGTTTGCGCTCCGTAGGGGAACACCCACAAGCGGCAGACACCCTCGGTATCAATGTTTATCTCATGCGTTATTACGGTGTGATGATTTCAGGTTTTCTTGGCGGTGTTGGTGGAGCGATTTATGCACAATCTATTTCCGTAAATTTCGCTGCGACAACCATTATCGGACCAGGATTCATCTCACTGGCTGCTATGATTTTTGGTAAATGGAATCCAATTGGCGCTATGCTTTCTAGTCTATTCTTTGGACTATCTCAAAGTTTGGCCGTTATCGGAAGTCAATTACCATTCCTATCACATGTACCAGCTGTGTACCTACAAATTGCACCTTATGTATTGACTATTGTTGTGTTGGCAGCATTCTTCGGAAAAGCTGTTGCACCAAAAGCAGATGGTGTCAATTATATCAAATCAAAATAAACCATTGCAAAAAGCCAAGTTACTGTTCAAAGTAGCCTGGCTTTTGTGATAAAAAAACAATCATTCTGCTAAGAAGAGCGACTTAGAGAATGATTGTTTTTAAAATGTTTTACATAAAATAGACAATAGCAAGATATTGAAGTGCAGAAGCAGCTAGGATAAAGAGGTGCCAAATCATGTGGAAATATGGTTTTTTCTTAGCATAAAATCCTGCACCAACAGTATAACAGAGTCCTCCAGCTAACATTAATCCCCAGAAAATAGGTCCCGTTTGACCAATGATTTGCGGAATGATCAGGATCACTAACCAGCCCATAATAAGATAAAGTGCCAAGCTAAATTTTTCATTAACTTTTTTAGCAAATATTTTATACAAAATACCAAAAATGGTCGTTCCCCATTGAATTGTGATAATAAGATAACCCAACCAATTGTTCATAAGGGATAGTACGACTGGCGTATAACTTCCCGCAATAGCAATGTAAATCATTGAATGATCGATGATCCGTAGAATATACTTATGCGTAGAACCATAGCTCATTGAATGGTAAATCGTTGAAGAAAGAAACATCAGAAATAAACTGATGACAAAAATTGAAACTCCGACAGCAGCAAGCATACCATGTTCTTCATAGCTATAAATGGCTGAGATAGGAAGCAGTACTAACATAACCACAGCCCCGACAGCGTGAGTGACAGCATTGGCAATTTCTTCCCCAAAGCTAAGTTGTTTGCTGAGTTTAAGCGTTTGATTCATTTGTTTTACCTCCTTCTAAGGCTAGAGCCAATTTCTTTGTTTGATGAAATAATTTCACCGTTTGGCAAGCTGCTTCAATAGCAGGTGCGACTATGTCAGCTTTTTCTTCTCGCATGCAATTAACAAATTCATTATAAAGAGTAGCTGAATTTTTTTCGTCTACCAGAAGTTGAATCGTCTTGATAATATCTGGTATTGGAAAGACAGGTTTTAACGTCGTCAATACAATCAGACGAGCAATCTGTACACGATTGTATTTTTTCTTAATTGGCTTTGGAATGTGGGCGTGTTTCACATAATTATTGACCATAGCAGCCGTTAAAGGCTTATCCGTGCTATGAAATGCTTGTTCGTTGACACCATTCACATAGAGGAGAACCTGATCAAGATAAAGATCTAACTCTGGTAGTTCTTCCCAAGTTGGGAATTTTGTGATTTCCAAAATATCCACCTCTTTCTTATCTAGTCTTAATAACTAGATTATATGATAACAATTGTCTAATGTCAAGAGAAAAATCATTTGTTCTGCAAAATAACTTTTGATACAATAAGATTATGAAAATTTTAATTCCAACTGCAAAGGAAATGAATCTTAGCCTTAAGCCTCATGGCAAGTGTTTTCTTTCAGAGCAAACAAAAACAATTGTAGCTAGTCTATCACAGTATTCTATTGAAGAATTAGCAGATTTCTATCATATTAGTCTGGAACGTGCAGAAGAAGAGTATATTCATCTTCAACAATTAAAAAATGGGCAAGCTCTTACTTACCCAGCTTTGCATTTATTTGATGGTCTTATGTATCGAAACATCAGAAGAAGTCATTTAACGAAGCAAGAGTTGAGGTATGTAGACAAGCATTTGTTCATCACTTCTAGTCTATATGGTGTTATACCAGCTATGGCGTTGATTTCACCTCATCGATTGGATTTTTCAGTGAAATGTACTATTTCTGGCAAAAGCCTGAAAAATTATTGGCGCAATGATTATGATGCAGCTATTTCAGATGAGGAAATGATTTTGTCTCTGTTATCAAGTGAGTTCGAGACGGTGTTTTCCAAATCTGTGCGCGATAAGATGCTTCGGTTTAAATTTTTAGAAGATAGAGAAGGAAGTTTGAAAGTTCACTCAACTATTTCTAAAAAAGCTCGTGGTCAATTTTTAACAGCTTTAATTGAAAGCCAAGTAAAAAGCAAAGAAGAAATCAAACAATTGCAATTTGCAGGCCTTGCTTTCCGAGAGGATTTGTCTACGATAAATACCTATGTCTTTGTTAAGGAATAAAATAAAAATGGAATGATGTAAAAGTGTCATTCCATTTTTTGCTTATTTTAATCGATAGCTGCTAATAATGCTTCAGCTTGAGCTGCGAGTTCAGCTTGTTTTTCTTCGGAAACTGTCAGTTGACCTGTTCCCCAGGCTTCCGGGTTAACAGCAACACCAGTAAATGGTTCAACAACTTTCATACGAATAAATGGAAGAAGGCTGCGATAATGTTTGAAAACTTCATCTGGAGAAGTTCCATTGGCTACAGAGGAAACTGTTACAAGTTTTTCATTAAGAGCAGAAGGTCCTGATGGGTTTGAAAGGTCAAGCGCACGTGATAGCCAATCTAAGAGATTTTTAACAACTCCTGGAATTGCCCAGTTATAGGTTGGTGAGAAGAGCCAGATAGCATCAGCAGCGAGAATTTCTTCACGAGCTTTGGCAACAGCCGCGGGAGCTGGGCTTTCAATATCTTGATTGAAAAATGGAACATCTTTGAAATCAAGATAAGAAACTTCAGCTTTGCCAGCAAGAATGTTTTCAGCTTGAGAAGCTAACTGATGGTTGAATGAGCCTTGGCGAAGAGACCCGACGATAAATAGTACTTTTTTAGACATATAAGTCACTCTCCTTTTCTTTTGTACCTGTTTATGTTACAACAAATATCACTAGTTAGCAAGAAATTAGCTCAAACTTTTGAATTTTTTTAAAATCCGAATCAAATCTTCTTTATCTTGCTCTGTTAAAATGCTTAATCCTTGCTGGATATTTTGAATATGATCTGGAAGTACCGCTTCAATTTTGCTACGTCCTTCTGGAGTCAATCCGACTAAAAAAGAACGTCGATCAGATGGGTCACAGGTACGAAAAATCCAACCGTCTCGTATCATATTTTTAATGACAACGGTCATATTTCCAGATGTAGCAAGCATTTTATCAATTAAGTCTTGAATGCGTAAGTTCCCTTTGCTATAAAGGGTTTCTAAAACTGAAAATTGAGTTGGAGTCAGATTGTGTTGTTTTGCCGCCTGATTTTCAAAAGGTCGAATCGTGCGAATAGCTTTATTTAAAATAATCATGGTTTTTAAATCTAAATGATTTTCTTGAAAAAGTTTTGTTAGTTTGTCCATAACTGTATTTTATCAATAAGTAGTAATAAAATCAAATTTTAGAAAAAGATAGAAAAAAATCCTTATTTATAGTATAATGGACGAGTGAAAAATAGAAGAAAAAATGATAGAAATTTCATTATTTGGCAATATATTATCGGAAGTGTGATAGTTTTGGTCGTTCTCACTTTTTCTTTTCTTTACATTTTAAATCTATCTATGGATCCTTACCAATCAGCTAAGGTAACGGCTAGTAAAATTGCTCGTCAATATGCGGATTTGGATAAAGTGGATCGCTTTGCTATTTATAACGGTGAAAAAAGTTATTATAGTCTTTTGGGGAAAAATCGTAAAAAGACGCAGCTTGCTGTTTTAATAGAAGCAGATAGTGATAAAATCTATACTTATGAGTTGTTCAAAGGGATTAGTCAAGAAAAAGCAAAACAAATCGCTAAAGAGAGTGGTGCCAAACAAATTGATAAAGTGACATTTGGCTATGTAAAAGAGCAACCAATCTGGGAAGTCAAGTCTGGAACAATTTATTATAATGTTGGATTTGAAACAGGAACATTGCTCAGCAAGGAGGGGCTATGATATTATCAAATCGTGTTTTAGATATGGAAGAAAGTGTAACCTTAGCAGCAGCAGCGCGCGCAAAAGCTTTAAAAGCACAAGGGCGTGATATCCTTTCGCTGACTTTGGGAGAGCCAGATTTTCCAACTCCGAAGAATATTCAAGATGCTGCTATCTCTGCAATAAAAGATGGTAGAGCTAGCTTTTATACGGTTACCAGTGGTCTGCCTGAATTAAAGGAAGCAATTGTAGCATATTTTGCAAAATACTATGGTTATACGATTAAACCAAATCAAGTGACCGTTGCGACGGGTGCAAAGTTTTCCCTTTATACCTTTTTTATGAGTGTCATCAATCCAGGTGATGAAGCGATTATTCCGGCACCGTGTTGGGTTAGTTATGGCGACCAGATTAAGATGGCAGAAGGGATACCAGTTTTTGTTCAAGCGACGGAAGCAAATCATTTCAAAGTGACCGTTGAGCAATTAGAGGCTGCTCGGACAGAGAAAACGAAAGTTTTGGTGCTCAATTCTCCTTCCAATCCAACGGGAATGATTTATACTGCCGAGGAGTTGTTAGCGATAGGTAATTGGGCAATAGAGCATGATATCTTCATTTTAGCTGATGATATTTATGGCCGCTTGGTTTACAATGGAAATGAATTTACACCGATTTCGAGCTTATCTGAAGCGATCCGCAAGCAAACAATTGTTATTAATGGTGTATCTAAGTCGTATTCGATGACTGGTTGGAGACTTGGTTATGCTGTTGGAGAGCCTGAAATCATTGCAGCGATGAGTAAAGTGGCTGGACAAACGACTTCTAATCCAACCACTGCTTCTCAATATGCGGCGATTGAAGCTTTAAAGGGTCCTCAAGATACTGTTGAAACCATGCGTCAGGCTTTTGAAGAACGTCTCAATACCATTTATCCTTTGCTTGCAGAGGTTCCTGGCTTTGAAGTGGTGAAACCGCAAGGAGCGTTTTACCTCTTTCCAAATGTTAAAAAAGCAATGGAAATGAAGGGCCATTCAGATGTGACAGAGTTTGCAACAGCAATCCTAGAAGAAGTAGGTGTCGCTCTTGTAACAGGTGCTGGCTTTGGTGCGCCAGAGAATGTTCGCCTGAGTTATGCGACGGATATGGATACCTTGAAAGAGGCCGTTCATCGTATCAAGGCGTTTATGGAGGATTAAAAAATGATCGATCATTTTACCCTTAAGGTAAAGAATTTAGAAGTTTCTAAAGCTTTTTATCAAGCCGCTTTAATTCCTTTAAATTATCACCTTCAATTTGATACGGGGCAGGTCGTTAGTTTCACAGAACCGCGAGATGTGGATCCAGGTGGTGATTTTTGGCTAAATGTTGGTCAACAAGAGCCGATGCATTTTGCCTTTAGTGCTCAAACTTGTTAAGAAGTAGATGCTTTCTATCAAGCAGCTTTGGCTGCTGGAGGAAAGGATAATGGTGCACCTGGCGAACGTAAAAATTACCATGTGGGATACTATGCGGCCTTTGTGATAGACCCAGACGGGAACAACATTGAGGCTGTTTATCATAAAAAAATAAAATAGAAAAGAGAAAAAACGTGTCAACAAAATATACTTCAATTATGGATGTTAAAAATCATGTCGGAGAAGAAGTGACGATTGGTGCTTGGGTTGCCAATAAATCAGGAAAAGGAAAGATTGCTTTTTTGCAATTACGCGATGGGACAGCCTTTTTTCAAGCTGTGGCTTTCAAGCCAAATTTCCTTGAAAAATTTGGTGAAGAAGAGGGTTTGAATAAATTTAATATCATCAAACACTTGAACCAAGAAACAGCTGTTTTAGTAAAAGGAATCGTCAAAGAAGATGAACGCTCAAAATTTGGATATGAATTAGACGTGACGGATATTGAAATCGTTGGAGAGTCCAATGATTATCCTATCACACCAAAGGAACACGGAACAGACTTTTTGATGGATCACCGTCATTTATGGCTACGTTCACGCAAGCAAATGGCAATTATGCAGATTCGCAACGCAATTATCTATGCTTCCTATGAATTTTTTGACCGCAACGGCTTTATCAAATTTGATAGTCCGATTTTATCGGGAAATGCAGCAGAAGATTCCACAGAGCTTTTTGAAACAGATTATTTTGGAACCCCTGCCTTTCTAAGTCAATCTGGGCAACTTTACTTAGAAGCAGGTGCTATGGCACTTGGTCGTGTATTTGACTTTGGCCCTGTTTTCCGTGCCGAAAAATCCAAAACACGCCGCCATTTGACAGAATTCTGGATGATGGATGCAGAATATCCATTTGTTACTCATGATGAGTCGCTTGATCTTCAGGAGGCTTATGTGAAGGCTTTGATTCAAGGAGTTTTGGATCGTGCACCACATGCGCTTGAAGTGTTGGAACGTGATACTGATCTTCTTAAAAAATACGTGACAGAACCCTTCAAACGTATTTCTTACGATGAAGTCATTGATCTCTTGCAAGAACATGAAAATGATGAAGAAGCTGAGTATGAGCATATCGAACGAGGTGATGATTTCGGGTCACCACACGAAACTTGGATTTCAAACTATTTTGGTGTGCCAACTTTCGTTGTGAACTACCCTGCTAGCTTTAAGGCTTTCTATATGAAACCTGTTCCTGGTAACGAAGAACGTGTGCTTTGTGCAGACCTTTTAGCACCAGAGGGCTATGGAGAAATCATAGGTGGTTCTGCTCGTGAAGAAAGCTATGAAAAATTATTAGCGAAGATTGAAGAAAATGGTCTGAACCCTGATGACTATGCTTTCTATCTAGATCTTCGTAAATATGGTTCAGTTCCTCATGCTGGATTTGGACTTGGTTTGGAACGTATGGTGACATTTGTTGCAGGAACGAAACACATCCGAGAAGCCATTCCATTCCCACGTATGCTCCACAGAATTGAGCCTTAGGAAATGTAAAAACGCCGATTGGCGTTTTTTTAAAAATTAAAAGAATATGAAAAATGAATAAGTTAGAAAACTGAACGGGAAGTTCGGTTTCTTCTTAGTAAAGGAAAAAGTATGTTTAGGAGAAGTTACAAAAGAAATATTCCTCTTATGACAGGAGTGGAATTCTTAGGATTTCTAGGTATTACGAGTTTTTGGATTTTATTCCTCAGTCAAAATGGTATGTCTTTACTGCAAATTGGGCTGTTAGAGAGTATTTTTCATGCAACAGGCATTGTTTTTGAAATTCCGTCAGGCATGTTGGCAGATCGATTTTCTTATAAGACCAATCTGTACGTAAGCCGCTTGACTAGCATTTTATCATCTATTTTAATGTTGACAGGGCAAGGGAATTTTTGGATATATGCAATGGCAATGATAATCAATGCTTTGTCTTATAACTTTGATTCAGGAACGAGCTCTGCACTGCTATATGACTCTGCTGTAGAAGCTGGTTTAAAAGACCGTTATTTGAAAATATCAAGTTTGATGTCAGGTGTTTCTGAGGCAGCAATCTCTTTAGGAACGGTACTAGCGGGGTTATTTGTACATGGATATTTGTATATTACCTATTATATCATGATTGCAGTTTCTATTATTGTTTTAATTCTGATTTGGTTGATAAAAGAACCGACAATGAAAAAGAAAAATGACGAAGTGGTCACGATGAAGAAAATAATCCTGACGGTAAAAGAAGAAATGAAAAGTAATCCCAGCCTTTTTACATGGATGATGATTTTTCAATTTGTTGGAACAATAATGTGTATGTTTTACTTTTACTATCAAAAGCAACTGCCAGACTTGGCAGGATGGCAGATTTCAACAGTTATGTTGATTGGTAGCGTCTTAAATATTTTGGCAGTTTCTCTTGCCAGTAAGATTGGGAAAACATGGCATTCTTTTCGGATTTTTCCAGTAGTTGTCAGCTTAACAGGAGCAGCTTATGTACTGTCATTTTTGGGAACACCATTCATGTATATTATGATTTATTTGGTAACAAATGCTCTGTATGCCATGTATCAACCAATATTTTACAATGATTTGCAACAGTATTTACCAAGTTCAGCCAGAGCGACCATGTTAAGCGTTGCTTCAATGATGTTCAGTTTAAGCATGATTATCATTTTTCCGATTGTTGGTTGGCTGATTGACAGTTTTGGCTTTGATCAGACTTTTATTGGATTAGGGCTAGTTCTTATCTTGCTAACGCCACTTTTAGTGATTGTTTTTCAAATGATTCGTAAACAATTGAAATCAATCAAAAATTAGCTCATTATTTATTATCTGCAGTAGTGATTTGTATCTAATTTTTAATTAATGCAACCAGTTGTTGCTGCTTATGATAAAAACAGTAAATATAAGGAAAATTATATACTTATTTTTTACACAACTACAAAATATAATTATCAAATTTAGGAAACTCTTGTTTAAAAATACTATATATTGTAGTTAGTATAAACTGCTATATAATTCCTTAGTGTTATAGATATGATAGGAGGAAAACTTATGCGCGATAATCATCTTCATACTTACTTTTCTTATGATTCAGATGCTGATTTCAGAGATTATTTGGAACATTACGATGGTGAAATTGTGACGACTGAACATCTGGATTTATCTAATCCCTATCCGTATGATGCAGGTTCTCCTCACGATGATATTCCTGATTATGAGTCTTATTCTAGAAAAATAGCTGTTCTCAATCGGAAATATGGAAATCGAATCAAAAAAGGAATTGAGATTGGCTATTACAGACCACGAAAGAAAGATATTTTAGCTTTCTTAGAAAATAAAAATTATGATTTAAAACTGTTGTCTGTTCACCATAATGGGAAGTTCGATTACTTAGAAGAACCTGCTTTACAATCTGATAAAATGAAGGTGATTCCAACTTATTTTAAAGAAATGGAAGAAGCTATTGAAAGTATTCCAGCTGATGTTTTGGCTCATTTTGACTATGGTTTTCGCAAATTTAATGTGACGGTTGAAGAACTGAAAAACTTTGAACCCCAACTTCGTACCCTCTTTCAGAAAATGATAGAGTACAACTTGGCTTTTGAACTAAATGGCAAGTCTATGTATCTCTATAATCACGAAGATATTTATATCTATGCTCTATCTTTGGTGAAAGAATTGGGCGGGACAAAGTATTCTGTTGGCTCTGATGCCCATACGTTAGAACATTTTCGCTTGAATTTCGACCAAATCCAGCAAATCCTAACAGAATTTGACATAGACGAAGGAATGTTGCTATAAAAAAGGGGTTAGAACAAAAAGTTCTTAACCTCCCATTATATTTGTTTTAGATTACAAGGTGTAGTAGTTGTCGGACATGGAAACATCATAATAAATATTCATATTCTCTGATAATTAAACCATTTTCAAACTCAAAAATATCACAGGATAGTTGACCAAAATCGTTTTTGAGAATAGTAACAATCCGATTTTCATTAGTTGAAAAAGTATGCAAGCAGGAAAATTGAACGTTGCTCTGATGATAGGCTTGCTGAATCTTCAGAAGATAGTCATCTATTCCATAAATGACTGAAACTTCTTGCCCGTGCAATTCCCAGATAATTTCAGGATGTAAAAAATTTTGGTAAGTTTTCCAATCTCTTTGATTTTCTGTTTGAAAGAATAAGGTTAGTTTTTCTAAATTTGGCATCAATCGTCCCTTTAATGAAACAACTTTTCCCAAAAAGAAGTTTTCTTTTCTGTTTTTTGAGTTGAATCTGTTTGGAAAAACTCAGAAAATTGTTTAGCAATTTCTTTTTCAGCTATTTCTACTGGATGATCACTATGAATGACCAAGCCAAATGGAGAATTCTTGCAGTTACTAGACACGATTGTTGCTTTGCAGCCAAGATCTTTTGCTATTTTTAAGTAAAAAATTTGATACTGACTGGTGACCTCGGGAGATATTTTCACAGTTGCAGGTTGATAGTCCAAGATAATCTTTTGCAACATTTCTTTAAAGTGGTCGTGGATGGGAGCGCTGTTAGCTTCATCAATACTACATTCTGCAATGACCCGCTCTTCAAATGTTTCTAAAAATTTTCTTTGCTCATCGGGATTTAATTTTAATCCCCCTTGAGATTTTTCCATTATTGTTTTATTTATATCTGTCATAAAGTTAGTATAGCATACTTTTTTTGAAATTTATCCAAGAAACATTCGGGAATATAAAACGCTTACATAGAAAATTATCGTAAATTTCATAGAAAGGCACGATTTTTCCTTGAAAAAAACTGATTTTTAAGGTATGATAGGAATGTAAATAAAATAACTCAAAGGAGAGTAAAAAATGTCAATTATTACTGATGTTTACGCTCGCGAAGTCCTAGACTCACGCGGTAACCCAACACTTGAAGTAGAAGTTTATACTGAATCAGGTGCTTTCGGACGTGGTATGGTTCCATCTGGAGCTTCTACTGGTGAACACGAAGCAGTTGAACTTCGTGATGGTGACAAATCTCGTTACGGTGGTCTTGGTACACAAAAAGCTGTTGACAACGTAAACAATATTATTGCTGAAGCAGTTATTGGTTATGACGTTCGCGATCAACAAGCTATTGACCGTGCAATGATTGCACTTGACGGTACTCCAAATAAAGGTAAATTGGGTGCAAACGCAATTCTTGGTGTATCTATTGCTGTAGCACGTGCTGCTGCTGATTATCTTGAAATCCCACTTTACAGCTACCTTGGTGGATTCAATACTAAAGTTCTTCCAACTCCAATGATGAACATCGTCAACGGTGGTTCTCACTCAGATGCTCCAATCGCTTTCCAAGAATTTATGATTGTGCCTGCTGGTGCACCTACATTCAAAGAAGCTCTTCGTTGGGGTGCTGAAATTTTCCACACTCTTAAGAAAATCCTTAAATCTCGTGGTCTTGAAACAGCTGTTGGTGACGAAGGTGGATTTGCTCCTCGTTTTGACGGAACTGAAGATGGTGTAGAAACTATCCTTGCTGCTATCGAAGCTGCTGGTTATGTTCCTGGTAAAGATGTATTCCTTGGATTTGACTGTGCATCATCAGAATTCTACGACAAAGAACGCAAAGTTTATGATTACACTAAATTCGAAGGTGAAGGAGCTGCAGTTCGTACAGCTGACGAACAAATCGAATACCTTGAACAATTGGTTGATAAATACCCAATCATCACTATCGAAGATGGTATGGATGAAAATGACTGGGAAGGTTGGAAGAAACTTACTGAACGCCTTGGTAAGAAAGTACAACTTGTTGGTGATGACTTCTTCGTAACAAACACTTCTTATCTTGAAAGAGGTATTAACGAAGGATGTGCTAACTCAATCCTTATTAAAGTTAACCAAATCGGTACTCTTACTGAAACATTTGATGCTATTGAAATGGCAAAAGAAGCTGGTTACACTGCCGTTGTATCACACCGTTCAGGTGAAACTGAAGATTCAACAATTGCTGATATCGCAGTTGCAACTAACGCTGGACAAATTAAGACTGGTTCATTGTCACGTACTGACCGTATTGCTAAATACAACCAATTACTTCGCATCGAAGACCAACTTGGTGAAGTTGCTGAATACCGTGGTTTGAAATCTTTCTATAACTTGTCAAAATAATTCAGCTATAATATGAATCGGCTAGTTCTGCTAGCCGATTTTTTCTTTAATAATATTGGTAACTTTTAGGAGGGCGATATGGACAAGATTGAAGAACTGGCTCAGATCATTCAAAGTAGCCAAAATATTGTATTCTTTGGTGGTGCAGGTGTTTCAACTGAATCTGGTATTCCGGATTTTCGCAGCTCAAATGGTATTTACAATATTGAGTTAAACCAGCATTTTTCAGCAGAGCAACTAGTTTCACATACGATGTTTGAACGTTATCCAGAACAGTTTTTTGACTTTTACAAGAAATATCTTATTTATCCTAACGCTAAGCCAAATGTAGCCCATGAATATTTAGCTTATCTAGAAAAGCTAGGGAAATTAAAGGCAATTGTTACCCAGAATATTGATAGTTTACACGAGATGGCAGGAAGCAGGAACGTATTAAAAATTCATGGTAGTGTGGACCGAAATTTTTGTACCAATTGTCATCGTTTTTATGACTTAGAGAATTTTTTGAAATTGCCAGGAATCATTCCTTATTGCGAGACTTGTGGTTGTGTAGTTAAGCCAGATGTGACTCTTTATGAGGAACCGTTAAATATGGAAGTTTTTTCTCAAGCTATTCAGGTTATCAGTCAAGCTGACCTACTCATCATTGGCGGAACATCGCTAGTTGTTTATCCAGCTGCTAATTTGGTTCATTATTTTCAAGGACGGCACTTAGTTGTTATCAATAAAAACAATGTACTACAAGATAGTCAAGCTGACTTAGTCATCAAGGGCAAGATTGGAGAAGTGCTGAGTAAGGCATGGAAAGTAATGGGGTAGTCATTTTCAAATCAAATGATGGTTTCAATCATGTGCTTAGCTGTATTTTTTAGAGATAGTAGATTAAAAAATGTCCTCTATGACGGAAATTTTCGAAAATGTCCTTTATAATGGAAATTTTTTAAAATTTCCATTATAATAGACAAAAAGAGGTGAGAAGATGATGTACATTGCTCTTATTGGAGACGTTATTGAATCAAAAAAAATACAAGATCGAGCGCAGGCGCAACAGAAATTGTTGCAATTGATGAAAGAGTTGAATCAGCAATATCAGAAATATTTAGTTTCTCCCTTTACAGTCACAGCTGGCGATGAATTTCAAGCTTTGTTTTTACCAAATTCGAATATGTTTCAAATCATGGATCAGCTTTCTATGGCATTTGCTCCTTATGAAATTCGATTTGGGATTGGTGCTGGAGACATGATTACAGAAATTAACAAAGAACAAAGCATTGGTTCTGACGGTCCGGCGTATTGGCTCGCGAGAGAAGCGATTAACTATGTTCATGATAAGAATGACTATGGCATCAATCACATTTCGGTTTCTTTGGCAGACGAAGAAGTCGGTCAGACAATCAATGCTATTTTAGCTGCGTGCTCTTTTATTCAGTCCAAGTGGACAGATATCCAATATGATGTCCTCAAACAATTACTAGCTGAAAATATATACGATGAAACATTTTCTCATAAAGAAATGGCAAAACTACTTGGTATCACTCCGAGTGCTTTCAACAAACGTATCAAGGCGAGTGGGTTAAAAATTTATCTCAGAAATAAACGAGTTGCGATGAACTTGATGTTAAATGCGATAGAGAAGGAGGAGAAACATGTCTAATTTGTGGGGATTTTCAGACTATTTTATACAACATCCAATCTTGTTGTTAACCTTATTAGCGCATGTTTTAGCTGATTTTCAATGGCAAAGTCAAAAAATGGCAGATTTAAAATGTCGAAAATTGCCTTATTTATTGCTGCATTTAGCCATTGTTTTTCTTCCGTTGCTGATTTTGAGTATCTTTTTCCCGAAAAATATTATTTACTTTGTCGCTGTTTGGCTTAGTCATGTAGTTATTGATTTCTTGAAATACAGGCTCAACACGTTTATAGAAATAAAGAAACTCACAAAGCAAGTTTTCATCATTGACCAACTCCTTCATTTGATTTGTATTTTTCTATTTTATGCTTTATTAGCTAATAAAATCAACCCACAATGGCTGAAAAATGGAGCGTCAGTTGCTCAAACTCTTCTTTTCTTAGCAATCGTTGGAAAGCCTGTTAATATTTTATTTAAGCTTTTCTTCAATAGGTATCAGTTAAAGGGAGATAACCAAGACACTATAGCAGGTGCAGGTGCGATGATTGGGATTTTAGAGCGTTTTATTATGGCTTTGTCTCTTATATTTGGGCAGTTCGCTTCCGTTGGCTTAGTCTTTACTGCTAAGTCAATCGCACGGTATAACAAAATTTCTGAAAGTCAGTCCTTTGCAGAATACTATCTCATTGGCTCACTTTTTAGCATGATTAGTGTGTTAATTGTTTTTGGTTTGCTTTATTTGTAATATAAAAACTGTAGTTTAGTGATTGACTACAGTTTCGTTATATTATTGAATTTCATAGCCCATGAGGAGACCATTTTCTTCAGCATAAAAGCTACAAAGTCCAGAAGTCGGGATGACTTCAATAACAGCTTGTGGGAATCTTTCACGAACCATTTCGGAAAATTGCTGGCAAAACTTGGGATTATTTCGATGAGCAATAATGATTTGTCCACCGGCATAGCCTGCTTTGATGAGTTCATCAAAAGCTGCTATTAGTGATTTTTTAGCACCACGCGCCTTTTGAAGCAACTCCAACTTGCCGTCTTGACTGGCTTCGCCGACCATACGAATATTCAATAATCCTACAACAGCTCCAAGCAATTTGCTTAGTCGTCCATTTTTAACTAGGTTATCAACCTTGGAGAGAACGAAAAGTAACTTCGTTTTTGCTTGATAGGCTGTAATTTCTTTTATGACTTCTTCATAACTTAAACCTTGACCGATAAGAAGATTAAGCTTTTTGATAATCAAATCATTTTCACCGCCAGCAGAAAGAGTATCAATAATGTGGATATTCACGTCAGGATGGTCTTCAAGATAGAGTCTTTTAGCCACTTGTGCGCTATTATAGCTTCCTGATAGGGTTCCTGTAATGGTGACCACAAAAATATTTGAAGCTCCATTAAAAGCTTTCATATAGTCATCTGGACTAGGGCAAGCAGACTTTGAAGCCGAAGAAGTGGCATACATTTTTTCCATCATTTCATCAATATTGAGCTGATTATTATCTATAAAGATTTCATCGCCTACTTGAATAGTCAAAGGAACACTTTCAAATAAGGTGTCAACAGCAAGGTTTTCGATAGTTCTATAATCACAGCCTGAATCAGCTACAATTTTCCAAGTCATTCAATTTCTCCTTTAGTGGGATGATCCCTTAATTAGACATTGACAAAAGGTTTGCCTTTTTTTACAATTATATCATGAAAACACCGCTTTAGAAAGCCTTTACAGTCGGTTGTTACATGTAGAAAGAAAATGTTATGTCGGAACGTAAAATATCGAAAAAATCTTTAGAAAATCTAAAAATATCAAATCAGGAATCTAACCGAATTACAAAAGAATCATTGGAAATTTCTTTGTTGCAATTGTTGGAAAAGAAGGAGTTGGCAAAAATTACCATTTCTGAATTAGTAGAGAGAGCTGGTGTCTCGCGCGCAGCTTTTTATCGAAATTATGATTCAAAAGAAGAAATTTTACAAGAGATTTTCCAACGAACAGTACAAAAGATTACCGATAAATTGGAACAATTCAATATGAGAACCGAGCTTTATCAAGTGTGGCTGTTCTTGTTTAAAGAAGTCAAAAAAGAAGCACGAATCCTTAGCTTAGCAGTGGATTATAATTTAGAAAAACTGTTGACAAGTGCTGTGTTTGATTTCTTGGAAAAACAAAATAGTTCCAGAAAAGAAGCTTCAACTTACATGAATTCATTTTGGAGTTCAGCGGTGGTTTCTGTTTTAATCAAATGGACAAAAGACGGCATGAAAGTTCCAGCAGAAAAGATTGCATCGCTCGGACTTCCGCTTTTTCCACATCGAAAAAATGATAAACTGAGTGATAAGTAAGAAAAGAAGGTGACAATATGGCGACAAAAAGATTGGCTTGGGACGAATATTTTGCAGCACAAGCGCTCTTGATTGCAAATCGCTCAACCTGCAAACGAGCAAGCGTTGGTGCAGTTATTGTAAAGGATAATAAAGTTATTTCAACAGGATATAATGGATCTGTTTCAGGAACGGAGCACTGCATCGATCATGAATGCCTGATAGTTGACGGGCATTGTGTGAGGACTTTGCATGCAGAAGTAAATGCAATTTTGCAAGGTGCAGAGCGTGGAATCCCAAAAGGATTTACTGTTTATGTCACTCATTTCCCTTGTCTCAATTGTACGAAACAGCTTTTACAAGTTGGTTGCAAGCGAGTGGTTTATATCAATCAATACCGTATGGATGATTATGCGCGGTATTTATATAGCGAAAAGAAAGTTGAGCTAGTACATCTGCCAATCGAAAAAGTGAAAGAGGCGATCTCGGAGACTGATTTGATATAACTTTTAGAGTGGGACATTTTGTTTTCTATGAATAAAAGGAAAGAAAATATGACACAAGAACAACTTCAAAAAGCCTGGCAAGCATTGTTTGACGGGCAATATCAGCTTGCCAAGCAATTCGTTTATCAAATAGACCAAGATAGTTATAGTACGCTGAATTTAAAAGCTTATATTGCTTTAGAAGAAAAGGATTTTCAGTTGGCTCGTCAGTTTTTAAAAGACTACTATGCTCAGGCTATGTCTCAAAAGAATCTAGAAGAACAACATATAGGCTTGCATCAATTAGCTATGGTCGAACGAGAAGAAGAACATTTTCAAAAAGCTTATGAGTTGATAATGACAGAAGCTGCAATTATTACAGAGCATTTCCCCAATGATGTCCTAAAGAAATCAGTCAATTTGTACGAACAGGGATATTTACAGTTCAAACTTGGAAATATTCACCTTGCAGAAGAACTTTTGCAAGAAACATTAAATTTAGCGTTGCAGACAGATGATTTAGTCAATCATGCTTGTGCTTATCGTGGCTTGGCTGAGGTAAGATTAGCTAAGGGAGATATAAAAACGGCTAAATCTGATGCTCAAAAAGCACTGGCGTGTTTTGAAAAAGCAGGTGATACCGTTGGAGCAGCAGGGCTGAAGGACTTAATGATACAGATAAACTCACAAGATAGAAGTTTATAAATAATGTTTGTGAAATAAGATATTCTAATGTAAAAGTTAGAATATTTTTCTTTTTAGAATAATTTTAGCGAACGATAAGATAAAGATTGCTCAACAAGGTTTTATTTTACCAGAAAATCTTGTATAATAGAATCAATAAAGAATAAAAGAGGATTGATTATGAAAAAGAAAAAATTCATTATCCCCATTTTGTCAACATTGCTAATTGCTCCAGCAATTTTAGCACATCAGGTTTCTGCTGATGCTGTAGATCCAGCTGCTTCAACAGCACCTGTAGAGCAAGTAGAAGTTCCTAAAGAAAATCAGTCAGTTGCCTCTACGACTGCTCAAGGAGCTTCAGCGGTTTCGCCTGCTACTGAAGCTTCCACGGAGAAAGTAACAGAAAAGAGCGAGAACAAACAAGTTGAAAATTCTGTAACCCCAGCAGATTCTGAAACTCCAGCCGCTCAAACGGTTGCTGCACCTACAACTCAATCTGAAAAAGATACGGTTATTCTTCATACAAATGATGTACACGGTCGTATTGTAGAAGAAAAAGGTGTCATTGGCGATGCTAAATTAGCAGCAGTCATTGAGCAAGAACGTGCAAAGACCAATCAAACAACACTTGTTGTGGATGCAGGCGATGCTTTTCAAGGGCTTCCGATTTCCAATAGCTCAAAAGGAGAAGAGCGCGCGAATATTTTAAATAGGATTGGCTATGACGCAATGGCAGTCGGAAATCACGAATTTGACTTTGGTTTGGATGAGGTGAAAAAATACAAAGAAATTTTGAAATTCCCTCTTCTTAGTGCCAACACTTATGTCAATGGAGCACGTCTTTTTGAAGCTTCTACGATTGTTGATAAAGACAAGAATGTTGTGGGAGATGAATTTGTGGTTATTGGGGTGACAACGCCAGAAACTGCAACAAAAACACACCCACGCAATGTTCAAGGGGTTACGTTTACAGATCCAATTTCAGAAGTCAATAAAGTCATTGAAGAAGTGGAATCTCGTGCGAAAGCGGAAGGTAAAACTTACAAACATTATGTCATTCTGGCGCATTTGGGTGTAGATACGACGACACCAGTTGAATGGCGTGGTTCTACCTTGGCAGAAGCATTATCAAAAAATCCTTTGCTCAAAGGGAAACGTGTGACGGTGATTGACGGGCATTCACATACTGTAGAATCAGTAACCTATGGAGACAATGTTACTTATAATCAAACAGGTAGTTACTTGCATAATATCGGAAAAGTAACATACAAATCTGGTCAAATCCTAGGAAACCCACAGCAAATATCAGCTGATTCAGTAAAAGGCGTTACTCCAGATCCAGCTATTCAGCAATTAGTAAACAAAATCAAAGAGAAATATGACCAAGAAAACGCAAAAGTGGTCGTTGCTAATAGCCCAGTTGAGTTAAATGGCAATCGGGAAAATGTGCGTGTGCGAGAAACCAATCTTGGAAATGTCGTAGCAGATGCGCTCTATGAGTACGGACAAACAGGATTCAGTCATAAGACAGACCTTGCTGTAACTAACGGCGGCGGACTTCGTGAAACAATTGCGAAAGGAAAACCAATCACCAAAGGAGATATCATTGCTGTTCTACCATTTGGCAATACGATTACTCAAATAAAAGTAACTGGGCAAAACATCGCAGACATGTTTGCTAAGTCTTTAGGCTCTATTTTACAAGAAAAAGACGGCAAACCAGTCCTAGATGAAAATGGTCAACCGCTACTTGAACCAAGTGGTGGCTTCCTTCAAGTTTCTGGAGCAAAAGTTTATTATGACACAACCTTGCCAGCTGATAAGCGTATTCTTGGCATTGAAATTAAAAATCCTGAAACAGGAAAATATGAAAAATTAAATCTCGCAAAAACTTACTATCTTACAACCAACGATTTCTTGGCTGCAGGTGGTGATGGTTATAGTATGTTGGGCGGGGCTCGCGAAGAAGGTCCTTCAATGGATGTGGCTTTTGCGGACTATTTAGCAAAAACAGACTTAACAGCTTATGCGGTTGTCAATCCTAATTCACGAACTATCTCAATCTCAACTGCACAATACAAGAAACTTCAGGATCAAGCTGCTAACCAAGTGAAGCCAAATGAAACTGGAGAAAAAGAACTTGTGCCAGCAGTTCAAACAAATACAGCTCAAAGAACGGCAACGATTCCAGTCAATGTACATAAACAATTTATGCCTTCAAGTCAAAAGAGCTTGCCAGAAACAGGTACAACAGATACTACCTTTATCAGTTTATTTGGCTTTGTTGTTGGACTTTTAGGATTATCCAGATTTAAAAAAGCTCATAAAGAATAGAATAAAAGGAAGCTAAGATTTTTTATCCTAGCTTCTTTTATTTCTGTTTGGGTTGTTGTTTTGTGATATTCAATCCGAAGGGAATGAGGTTTTCTTGTTTCATCCGAATTCGCTGGATATTATCTTTGTGTCGAACGATAATGATAAGCGCTAGTGCGAGTACAATTACGGTAAAGAGTACATCATAACGTGGCAAAAGAAAACTAAATAGTGGGAAAATTAAGACTCCTAGAATAGCAGAGGTAGCAGCTGTCACACTCGAAAAGGAAATCATACTAGTCAAATACAAGCAGCTGAAAAAGATGACAGCTAAATAAGTGAAGAAAGTCGGTGAAAAGCCCAGAATGACACCTGCGCTGGTTGCCACGGCTTTACCGCCTTTAAATTCAGCAAAAATGGGGAAGGTATGCCCAAGAACGGCTAAAAGTCCAAAAACGAGAGGAGAAATACCGTTGATATGAAGGAAAAATGGCAATAGTGTCGCAAATGTCCCTTTAAAAAAGTCAAAAATAAAGGTGATGATGCCTGCTTTTTTTCCAAGGACACGAAAGGTATTGGTCGTCCCTGTATTTCCGCTGCCGTATTCGCGGAGATTTTTCTTGTAAAATACTTGTCCAATCCAAAGCCCGGCAGGGATTGAACCAATCAAATAAGCTACTATCAATGTAAAAACTATCTTTATCATGTTTTTATTATACCATGAATTTTGATTTTGATAGTTGAACGACCAGAAATATTTTATAAAATTTGTCTAGGCTGAAAAAATAGCGGCGAGAAGCAGAAAGAATACACTATTTTCTAAAAATCTTTGCAAAATTTTCTAAAAACTTGTAAGATAGAAAGGATGAATGATTCAGGAGGTTCCTTGTGGCAAAAAAGGAAATCAATATTAACAATTACAATGATGATGCCATTCAAGTATTAGAAGGATTGGACGCGGTTCGTAAACGTCCTGGTATGTATATCGGCTCAACCGATGCAACTGGGCTTCACCATTTGGTCTGGGAAATTGTTGACAATGCAGTTGACGAGGCTCTGTCTGGCTTTGGTGATAAGATTGACGTGACCATTCACAAAGACGGGAGTTTGACTGTGGCAGACCACGGTCGGGGAATGCCGGTTGGTATGCACGCTATGGGAATCCCGACAGTAGAAGTTATCTTTACGGTGCTCCACGCCGGAGGTAAATTCGGTCAGGGTGGTTACAAGACCTCTGGGGGGCTGCACGGTGTGGGTTCTTCTGTGGTCAATGCGCTGTCTAGCTGGTTGGAAGTTGAAATCACACGTGACGGAATGGTTTATCGGCAACGATTTGAGCAGGGTGGAAAACCTGTTACCAGTCTGGAAAAGATTGGCAAGGCTCCCAAATCAAAAACAGGCACAAAAGTGACCTTTATGCCTGACGACACGATTTTCTCAACGACGGATTTCAAATACAATACCATTTCTGAGCGGCTCAATGAATCAGCCTTTCTCTTGAAAAATGTTCACCTTTCTCTGACAGATGAGCGAACGGGCGAGTCTGTTGATTTTCATTATGAAAACGGGGTGCAGGACTTTGTCAGCTACTTGAACGAAGACAAGGAAACCTTGACGCCGGTTCTTTATTTTGAAGGAGAAGAGGGCGGTTTTCAAGTGGAAGTGGCTCTCCAGTACAACGACGGTTACTCAGACAATATCCTTTCTTTTGTCAATAACGTCCGCACCAAGGACGGCGGAACGCACGAGACGGGGCTTAAATCAGCTATTACCAAGGTCATGAATGACTATGCGCGAAAGACTGGATTGCTGAAAGAAAAGGATAAAAATCTGGAAGGTTCTGACTACCGTGAGGGCTTAGCGGCTGTTCTTTCTATCTTAGTGCCAGAAGAGCATTTGCAGTTTGAAGGGCAGACCAAGGATAAGCTGGGCAGTCCGCTTGCTCGTCCTGCGGTGGATTCGATTGTGTCAGACAAGTTGACTTTCTTCCTCTTGGAAAATGGAGAATTGGCGTCTAATCTTATCCGTAAGGCAATTAAGGCGAGAGATGCGCGCGAGGCAGCCCGCAAGGCGAGAGATGAAAGCCGAAGTGGCAAGAAAAACAAGAAAGACAAGGGGCTTTTATCTGGAAAACTAACGCCAGCTCAATCCAAAAATCCGGCTAAAAACGAACTCTATCTGGTCGAAGGAGATTCAGCGGGTGGCTCTGCCAAGCAAGGACGCGACCGCAAGTTTCAGGCGATTCTGCCCCTGCGCGGTAAGGTCATCAATACTGCCAAGGCTAAAATGGCAGATATTCTCAAAAATGAAGAAATCAACACCATGATTTACACTATTGGTGCAGGTGTTGGTTCGGACTTCTCCCTCGAAGATGCCAACTACGACAAGATTATCATCATGACCGATGCGGATACGGACGGCGCCCATATCCAGACGCTCTTGCTGACCTTCTTTTACCGCTACATGCGTCCACTTGTAGAAGCAGGACATGTCTATATCGCTCTGCCCCCGCTCTATAAAATGTCCAAAGGCAAAGGCAAGAACGAGGTTGTCGAGTACGCTTGGACGGACGGTGAGCTAGAAGACCTGCGCAAGAAATTTGGCAAAGGTGCCATGTTGCAGCGCTACAAAGGGCTTGGAGAAATGAACGCCGACCAGCTCTGGGAAACCACCATGAACCCTGAAAACCGCACCCTCATTCGCGTTACCATTGACGACTTGGCTCGTGCCGAGCGTCGCGTCAATGTCCTCATGGGCGACAAAGTCCCACCCCGCCGTAAATGGATTGAAGATAACGTCAAGTTTACGCTGGAGGAGAGTGGAGTGTTTTAGGAGAAGAATATATGGATATACAAAAATTTATTTCTGCTTTAGTTGGAACTGCTGGGTTGGATTTAGATAAGTTTTTAGTGGGATTGGGAATAGACGAAAAACTTGAATATCGGAAAATTCAAACTGCAGTAGAATATTTTAAAGAATATATATTGAAGAGACATGGTGAGAATCCGAGTTATGATGGTATAGCCAAATTTTGGAAAGAAAATCAAGTTTTTGAAGAACTTGTGAAGATTCGCTATTTATTGAATAGTAAGTATGACAGTTATGAAGGGTTTAAAAATCACCTCAAAACAGAGAATAGTAACCAAGATTTTAATAGTTCTCTGTTATTTGAATTGATGGATGAATTGAACAAATATTTGTCTGATACTGTAAATAAAGCTTCCAATCTTACACAGGCTGATATGGCGGCAATGCATAGTATAATAACTGAACCAATTTTAAATGAAATTCACAAATCACCAGAAAACAATGCCAGCCTTACTCAGATAGTTCCAGAAAATAACAAGCCTACTCGACAACTAGAACAAGAAAAAACAAAAAGTCTTTCCCTCAATAGTGATTTTAATGCCGAGACGGAAGTAGATATAATAAAAAGAATATTGCAAGAAGATTTTCCTATCGGAAATTATAAAACGAATCTTCAAAAATTTTTTTCTGATGGGTATAAAAATTATTATCCGGTGAAGAAAAAAGAACAACATTTTACGTTTGACGAAAAATTTACTGCCATTGAGCAACATTATAATGGCGTTGATAAACTTTATGCTATTTTTGAATTTATTATAGATTTATATTCAGAAATGAAAAATAAAAATAAGTTCATAAGTTCCTATATGACATCTGAAAAATTTAAACAACAAGAAGAATCAGGCTGGCTTCCGGAAAATGATGACCAGGTAGAAGAATGGAGAGAAACTATTAAGCATATTTCTTTAGCAGATCAGTGTGAAAAGTTATGTGAAAGATTGAAATATTCTTTAGGTAAAACAAATCACGAACTGGTTGAATTAGACAATGGGCGCAAAAGCATTGTTGAAAAAAATAGGATTGAGACATAATAATGTCGAAAACTTTGAGAAATCACCTTCCCCATCCCTAAAACAAGAAATTTCACATGAAGAATTTCTTGTCTAGGAGTAAAAAAACAAATCACACATGTGTGATTTGAATTTTTAGAGCAAAAGACGAACATTTACACGTGTTCTGAGCGATTTTAAAGCAAAAAACTAAAAAACACACGAAGAAAGAGGAGTTTATGACAAAAGAATACGGAGTCATTAGTTTAACGGTACGCAATTTGGAGAACAATGAATTTTCCCAGCTCATGACCGAGTCGAAAGAGGCGATTGCTGCTTTTAACAAGGCGCACAAGGTTGAAAGTATTTATACGAGTAAGCTGGAAGAGATGAGCCAGCATTTGGCTAAGTTTCAGGAGGGGCTTCATCAGACGAAAGCCAGTCGCTTGGTGACCAGTTTAGACCAAGCCGACCGCGAGCGAGACGATGCTTTGGGTACGCTGACTGCTTTGGTGCGGGCATTTTCACGGGTCAAGGAGACTGCGACCAAAGAAGCCTACGATACCTTGGCAGGCTTGCTGAAAAATTATGCAGGGATTGCGGCTGCCAACTATGAAAAAGAGACAGAGGGCATCAACCATCTGCTCCAAGAGCTGAAGAAATCAACCTATCAAACGGCGCTGGAAAAATTGCACTTGGAAGCTCATGTGGAAAGTTTGGTGACTGCGCAAAAGCGGTTTGAAGAAGCCTATAAAGAGCGCTTGACCGAGTTGAAAGGCAAAGTGCCTAGCCAAAGCAAGCAACTCCGCATGCAGCTACAAGAAATCTACGATTTCCTGCTGGATTTCACCGCTATCATGACCTACGCTTACCCAGAAAGAACGCATTACGCAGATCTTCGCGACCAACTCAATGCTATTCGTAGCCGTTACAAAAAACGCAAAGCGGTTAAGAAAGTGAAAGAAGCGATCTAGCAAAAAGGTAGGGACTTCCATGAGAACTGAAAGTGAAATATTGGATTTGATTTTGCAAACTGCAAAAGTCATACAAGCGGATGCAGTCGCTCTATCTGGCTCGCGGACAAATCCGAATGCTCCCAAGGATGAGTTTCAAGACTATGATGTGGTTTACATTGTAGATGATTTGGCTGCTCTGGTAACTGACCTTGCTTGGTTGGAAGCGTTTGGCAAGCGCATCATCGAGCAACATAATATACTTGACCATCGCCGTCTTTATCTGATGCTCTTTGAAGATGGCAATCGGATAGATCTGACCCTTTGCCCCAAGGAGCATATCAAAGAATGGGTGGATAGCGAAGCAGATTTCACGGTGCTGGATGACCCCCAGGGACTCTTTCAGCCCTATACACCTACTCCCAAACGTTATTGGACAAAACCAGCGAGTGCAGATGATTTTGCAAAATCGTGCAATGAATTCTGGTGGGTTTCAGCCTATGTTGTCAAGGGGATTCAGCGTCAGCAATTTGTGTATGCGGTGGATCATCTCTATGGTATCTGTCAGAAAGAATTGCTGAAATTATTGGCTTGGCAAGTGGCAGCAGATAGAGGAGTCATTGATGTCGGCAAAAACTACAAGTACCTGTTTGAGTTTTTGCCTGCTGAGAAGGAGGAAGAATTTGCCGCTTTGCTTGATTTTTCCAACAAAGAAAGCCTCATCCAGTCTTTACTGTCTACGCAGCAATTTTTCCACAAAGAAGCTCAGGTTTTCTCTCTCAAGACTGGTTTTCCTTATGATAAAGAAACTGCAGAAAAAATGATTCAGTACACTAAAGAAAAACTGAATCTAAGAAAGTGATAATCCACTTTGCTCATTCATAAGAGATGCCTCTTACATCAGGAAGCATTAAAAAAGAAAATTACAGAAAGGATAGTTTGGTTGTATAGCAACTGAACATGGGACTAAGACTTAGAAAAAAAGATAAATCGATTGGAGTTCATCGAACCCTGCATCGATTTCCTATTTTTCTACAGAAATTTTCGGCAAGCCGAAACGTCCCTTTGTATCTTATGAGTAACATTCAAAACATGTCCTTAGAGGACATCATGGGAGAGCGTTTTGGGCGCTACTCCAAATACATCATTCAAGAGCGGGCCTTGCCCGACATTCGTGACGGACTGAAGCCCGTGCAGCGTCGGATTCTTTATTCGATGAATAAAGACGGCAACACCTTTGACAAGGGCTACCGCAAGTCTGCCAAATCTGTCGGAAATATCATGGGGAATTTCCACCCACATGGTGACAGCTCCATTTACGACGCCATGGTGCGTATGTCTCAGGACTGGAAAAACCGTGAAATTTTAGTGGAAATGCACGGAAATAACGGTTCTATGGACGGCGATCCGCCAGCCGCTATGCGGTACACCGAAGCTCGTTTGTCAGAGATTGCTGGTTATTTGCTCCAAGACATCGAAAAGGGCACTGTGCCTTTTGCTTGGAACTTTGATGATACGGAAAAAGAACCGACCGTATTGCCGGCTGCCTTTCCCAATCTTTTGGTGAATGGGGCGACGGGGATTTCTGCTGGGTATGCGACGGACATTCCGCCTCACAATCTGGCAGAAGTCATCGATGCGGTGGTCTATATGATTGACCACCCCAAAGCTAAGGTTGACAAACTCATGGAGTTTCTGCCGGGCCCTGACTTTCCAACGGGAGCTATTGTGCAAGGGCGAGATGAGATTAAGAAAGCCTATGAGACTGGGAAAGGTCGCGTTGTCGTGCGTTCTCGGACGGAGATTGAAAAGCTCAAAGGCGGCAAAGAGCAGATTGTTGTCACTGAAATTCCTTATGAGATTAACAAGGCTGTTTTGGTTAAGAAGATTGATGACGTTCGGGTCAATAATAAGGTAGCTGGTATTGCGGAAGTACGGGATGAGTCTGACCGTGACGGGCTTCGTATTGCTATTGAGCTGAAAAAGGATGCCAATACCGAGCTGATTTTGAATTATCTCTTTAAATATACGGATTTGCAAGTCAATTACAATTTTAACATGGTGGCGATTGATCATTTTACACCGCGTTTGGTAGGGATCGTGCCGATTCTGACTAGTTACATCGCCCACCGAAGAGAGATTATTCTGGCGCGTAGTCGTTTTGACAAAGCGAAAGCAGAGAAGCGCCTGCATATCGTGGAAGGCTTGATTCGAGTGATTTCTATCTTGGATGAAGTGATTGCGCTCATTCGTGCATCGGAAAATAAAGCTGACGCCAAGGAAAATCTCAAAGTCAGTTATGATTTCACCGAAGAGCAGGCAGAGGCCATTGTCACTCTCCAACTTTATCGCTTGACTAATACAGACGTGGTGATTCTGGAGGAAGAGCAGGCGGAATTACGCGAAAAAATTGCCATGCTTTCTGCCATTATCGGCGATGAGCGGACCATGTACAATTTGATGAAGCGTGAACTGCGTGAGGTCAAAAAGAAATTTGGCAATCCTCGTCTTAGTGAATTGCAAGATACGGCGAATGCCATTGAGATTGATACGGCTAGTCTGATTGTGGAAGAAGAAACCTTTGTCAGCGTCACTCGTGGCGGCTACATCAAACGCACCAGTCCACGTTCTTTCAATTCATCAACGGTTGACGAGGTCGGCAAGCGCGAGGACGACCGTCTGATTTTTGTCAGCTCGGCGAAAACCACTCAGCACCTTTTGATTTTTACCAATCTTGGAAATGTCATCTATCGACCAGTTCATGAATTGGCAGACATTCGCTGGAAAGAAATCGGGGAACACCTCAGCCAGACCATTACTAATTTTGAGACCAACGAAGAAGTCATCTACACTGAGTTAGTGGATAATTTTGACGAAGGCACTTATTTTGCGGTAACAAAACTAGGGCAAATCAAGCGTGTAGAGCGAAAAGAATTCAGTCCTTGGCGCACCTATAAGTCCAAGTCTGTTAAATTTGCTAAATTAAAAAATGAAGACGACCAAATTATCACACTTTCTCCAATCAAGCTAGACGATGTTATGCTAGTGACCCAGAACGGCTATGCCTTGCGGTTCAATATCGAAGAAGTACCAGTTGTGGGCGCTAAGGCAGCAGGTGTCAAAGCTATCAATCTCAAAAAAGATGATGTCTTAGCAGCAGCTTTTATTGCCAATACTGATTCATTTTATATCTTGACCCAGCGCGGAGCGCTCAAGCGAATGGCAGTTGCAGATATTCCTGTGACGAGCCGAGCAAATCGTGGTTTGCAAGTGTTGCGCGAGCTGAAGTCCAAGCCACATCGTATTTTCCAAGCAGGTCCTGTCTTTGGAGAGCAACCTGCAGAACTAGACCTCTTTAGTTCAGATCATCCAACAGCAGAAGAAGAGCAGATTCTTTCTATTGTTTCTAACAAAGGAACGACTTACCAAGTGAATCTTGCTGACCTCGGTTTGTCTGAAAGAACCAGCAACGGTAGCTTTATCTCTGATACTATTTCTGATGAAGAAGTGTTCTCTGCGAATATTAAATAATTGAAAATCAGTCCAAGCGGCTGATTTTTTATTGTCTTTATAAACTGAAATTAAAAAATTTTCAGAATTTTGCAAAAAACTATTGAAAATATCTAAAAATAGTGTAAAATAAAAATCATAAAATTAAAAAGGAGAATGTTATGTCAGTAAATCTTGATTGGGAAAATCTTGGCTTTTCCTATATGAAATTGCCTTATCGTTATCTTGCTTATTATAAAAATGGTCAGTGGGAAAAAGGAGGATTGACTGAAGATGCAACTCTGCACATGTCTGAATCTTCTCCTTGTCTTCATTATGGGCAACAAGCTTTTGAGGGAATGAAAGCCTATCGCACGAAAGACGGAAGTGTACAACTATTTCGTCCAGATCAAAACGCGAAACGTCTGCAACGCACCTCAGACCGTCTCTTGATGCCGCAAGTTCCGACTGATATGTTTGTAGATGCTGTGAAGCAAGTGGTTCGTGCAAATGAAGAATACGTTCCGCCGTACGGAACGGGAGGAACCCTTTATATTCGTCCGCTATTGTTAGGTGTTGGTGACATCATCGGTGTTAAACCAGCAGATGAATACATTTTTACCGTATTTGCCATGCCTGTTGGAAATTACTTTAAAGGGGGCTTGACTCCAACAAACTTTATCGTTTCTGACAAGTATGACCGTGCTGCTCCTTATGGAACAGGTGCTGCTAAAGTCGGCGGTAACTACGCAGCAAGCTTGCTTCCAGGACAAATAGCGCATGAAAAGAAATTCTCTGATGTCATTTATCTAGACCCAGCTACTCACACGAAGATTGAAGAAGTGGGATCTGCAAACTTCTTTGGAATTACCAAAGACAACGAATTTGTAACGCCGTACAGCCCATCTATCCTTCCTTCTATCACAAAATATTCTCTTCTATACCTAGCAGAACATCGTTTGGGCTTGAAAGCTATCGAAGGAGATGTGCCAATTGATGATTTGGATCGTTTTGCTGAAGCAGGGGCTTGCGGTACAGCAGCGGTCATCTCTCCAATTGGTGGTATTCAGCACGGTGACGATTTCCATGTCTTTTATAGTGAAACAGAGGTTGGACCTGTCACTCGAAAACTCTATAATGAATTAACCGGCATCCAATTTGGCGATGTTGAAGCACCAGAAGGCTGGATTGTAAAAGTTTAAAAATTTTTGAAGCTATCTCTCGATTGAGGTAGCTTTTATTTTCACGTAGCACTTGCTAGTTTTTCTATTTTTTTGTAAAATAGAAACTTGAAAGAGGTATATGATGAGTAAAAAAGACAAAAAGATTGAAATCCAATTGGCAGATAGCAAAGTTAAAATAGGAACTGACCAGTACGAAGGTTATGTTTTATCTATTGGTAAAAAAGTCATTGGTCAAATTGCTGAGTTAGACGGGCAATTTGCTATCATAAAAAATGAAAATGTTGATAGTTTTTATAAAAAACTTGAAAATGCCGTGGAAAAATTGATTGAAACCTATAATTTGGGGAAATAAATGCTTGTGTTTTCCTTTCATCAATGGTATAATAAATACTGTTGATTATACAGGAGAGGTAGCGAAGAGGCTAAACGCGGCGGACTGTAAATCCGCTCCTTCGGGTTCGGGGGTTCGAATCCCTCCCTCTCCATGAGCGTACTTAGCGCTTAAAGGATTTTGTCCGCGTTCTTTTTGGGGTATAGCCAAGCGGTAAGGCAAGGGACTTTGACTCCCTCATGCGTTGGTTCGAATCCAGCTACCCCAGTTCTTAGGTAATATATCAGATAAATGGTAAAATATCTTAGGGTATTTTATTTCTTTATAGGGTGGGAAACGTTAAAGATAGTTCATGTCATTGCGGTGCTTAGGAAAAATATTTTAAGTATGTCAAGCAAGAAATGCTTGATTGTTGGAGGATTTTTTTAGATGAATGAATTTGAAGATTTGCTAAATAGTGTTAGCCAAGTTGAGCCAGGCGATGTCGTTACTGCTGAAGTATTGACTGTTGATGCGAACCAAGCTAATGTTGCAATCGCTGGAACTGGTGTAGAAGGTGTGTTGACCCTTCGTGAATTGACAAATGATCGTGAAGCTGACATTAACGATCTTGTAAAACCAGGTGAAACACTTGAATTGCTTGTTCTTCGTCAAGTAGTTGGTAAAGATACTGATACAGTTACTTACCTTGTATCTAAAAAACGTTTAGAAGCTCGCAAGGCATGGGACAAGTTGGTTGGACGTGAAGAAGAAGTTGTTACTGTAAAAGGTACTCGTGCAGTTAAAGGCGGTCTTTCAGTAGAATTTGAAGGACTTCGTGGATTTATCCCTGCTTCAATGCTAGATACTCGTTTCGTTCGTAACACTGAACGTTTTGTTGGCCAAGAATTTGAAGCAAAAATTAAAGAAGTGGATCCAAAAGAAAATCGTTTCATTCTTTCACGCCGTGAAGTAGTAGAAGAAAAAGCTGCAGCAGCACGTGCTGAAGTATTTAGCAAATTAGCTGTTGGTGACATCGTGACTGGTAAAGTTGCACGTATCACAAGCTTTGGTGCTTTTATTGACCTTGGTGGTGTTGACGGACTTGTTCACTTAACTGAATTGTCACACGAACGCAACGTTTCACCAAAATCTGTTGTATCAGTTGGCGATGAAATTGAAGTAAAAGTTCTTGATTTGAACGAAGAAGAAGGACGCGTATCACTTTCTCTTAAAGCTACAACACCTGGACCATGGGACGGTGTTGAACAAAAATTAGCTGCTGGTGATGTGATTGAAGGTACAGTTAAACGTTTGACAGATTTCGGTGCTTTTGTTGAAGTATTGCCAGGTATTGACGGACTTGTCCATATTTCACAAATTTCACACAAGCGTGTTGAAAATCCAAAAGATGTGCTTAAAGTTGGTCAAGAAGTAACCGTAAAAGTTCTTGATGTAAATGCTGATGCAGAACGCGTATCACTTTCTATCAAAGCTCTTGAAGAACGTCCGGCTCAAGAAGACAGCCAAAAAGAAAAACGTCAATCACGTCCTCGTCGTCAAAAACGCCAAGAAAAACGTGACTTTGAACTTCCAGAAACTCAAACTGGATTCTCAATGGCTGACTTGTTTGGTGACATTGAATTATAAGCAAAATAAAGGGATTGGAATTATGTTTTCAGTCCTTTTTTACTTGTTATTTTTTCATTTTTTGTGTATACTATAATAGTTGCCACCCTTAGTGTAATGGATATCACGTAAGATTCCGGTTCTTGAGATGGGGGTTCGATTCCCTCAGGGTGGATGATTGTTATCTGCTTATAAATCTTGTTATATGCAAGATTTTTTTATTTTTACAAGGGAGATTACCAATGCCTGTGAAATTGATTGTTCATGCTCTAATTGAAAAAGATGGAAAATATCTGCTCATCAAACGAAGTAAAATAAAACGTGGTTTGCCAAATATGTACCCAGAATATTGGGACATTCCAGGAGGTAGCGTGGAAGAAGACGAATTACCACGAGAAGGAGCTGTGCGTGAAACAATGGAAGAAGTTAATCAAAAGATACAATTAAGTTCGATTCTTCATGAGGATAGCTGTTATGATGATACAAAGGGCATCGTTTTTACGCGTCTAGTGTACAAGGCAAAATTGCTGGAATATAGAGAGGTTAAACTTGATTTGGAAGAGCACACAGCGTTTCGCTGGATTCGGGCGCTGCCAGATATGAAGGATGAAAAGATTGTTCCTTATTTAAAAGATATATTGAAATAAATTGATAAATATGTTTGATAAAGTAAGATTATATAAAATAAATGGATACGATAAAGTTGATTTGACGGCATCATGACTTTATCGTATCCATTTTAGATATAAAAAACTCCTTGATAAAACAAGGAGTAAGAAAGGAAATTCTTTAGTTTTTAGCTGCTGAAGCAAATTCTTCTTTAGAAAAAGCATCGTTGATGATATCTTTTAATTGTTTAGCAGAAGCTTGCATTTTTTGTTTTTCAGCATCATTCAACGGGATGTTTACTGGACGTACGATACCATGTGCGCCAACAATAGCTGGTTGTCCAATGTAGCAGTCTGTAACGCCAGGATATTGGCCTTCTTGGAATACTGAAAGTGGAAGAACTGAATTTTCGTCATCAAGGATAGCTTTTGTGATACGAGCTAAAGCAACTGCGATACCATAGAAAGTTGCACCTTTTTTATTGATGATTGAGTATGCAGCATCACGGACACCTTCAAACAGGTCAACTAATTCAGCAGCATTGAAGTTTTCTACGTCTTGAAGATAATTTTCAAGGTTGACACCTGCAACGTTGGCATGTGACCAAACAGCGAATTCTGAATCACCATGTTCTCCCATGATGTAAGCATGGACAGAGCGAGCATCTACATCTAATTTTTCAGCAAGTGCTTGACGGAAACGTGCTGAGTCAAGAGAAGTACCTGAACCAATGACACGTTCTTTAGGGAATCCAGAGAATTTCCAAGTTGAGTAAGTCAAAATGTCAACAGGGTTAGCAGCTACGAGGAAGATACCGTTGAATCCTGAAGCAACAATTTTAGTAACAACATCTTTGTTGATACGAAGGTTTTTTTCAACCAATTGAAGACGAGTTTCACCTGGTTTTTGTGGTGCACCAGCAGTCAAAACGACAAGATCTGCATCGTGTGCATCAGCATATTCTGCTGAATAAATTTTCTTAGGTGAAGTGAAAGCCAAGGCATGGCTAAGGTCTTCAGCATCCCCTTCTGTTTTTTCTTTGAAAATATCAACAATACCAAGTTCTTGGGCGATTCCTTGGTTGACAAGAGCAAATGCGTAAGAAGAACCTACAGCACCGTCACCAACAAGGATGACTTTTTTATGTTGTTTAGTAAGAGTCATTTTGCTAAACATCTCCTTTATTTTATTGGGGAACGTTTTCCCTTTACACATCTATTCTATCACTTTTGTAACATTTTGTCACGAATATAATACATATCATCTTATGTAAACGTTTTTACAATAGAAGGTGTTTACTGAAAAAAATCCCAATTTATGTTATAATGATATGGTCATATAAATTGAAGAGAGGCATTTTTTAATGCAGGATAATAATTTAGTAAATGTGAATTTAACGAGCGAAATGAAGACGAGTTTCATCGATTATGCCATGAGTGTCATTGTTGCTCGTGCTCTTCCGGATGTTCGAGACGGTTTAAAGCCTGTTCATCGTAGAATATTGTATGGGATGAATGAGCTGGGGGTGACTCCTGACAAACCACATAAGAAATCTGCTCGTATCACGGGTGATGTTATGGGTAAATATCACCCGCACGGAGATTCCTCTATCTATGAAGCTATGGTGCGGATGGCGCAATGGTGGTCTTACCGCCACATGTTAGTAGATGGTCACGGAAACTTTGGTTCTATGGACGGAGACGGTCCTGCGGCACAACGGTATACAGAAGCTCGGATGAGCAAAATATCGCTTGAAATGTTACGCGATATCAACAAAAATACAGTTGATTTTGCAGATAACTATGATAGCAGTGAGCGTGAGCCATTAGTTTTACCGTCACGTTTTCCTAATTTGCTGGTCAATGGGGCGACAGGTATTGCTGTGGGAATGGCAACAAACATTCCTCCTCACAATCTTGGTGAGACCATTGATGCTGTAAAATTAGTCATGGACAATCCAGATGTGACCACACATGACCTTATGGAAGTGTTGCCTGGTCCAGACTTCCCGACAGGCGCTTTGGTTATGGGGAAATCAGGCATTCATCGCGCTTATGAAACTGGGAAAGGTTCCATTGTTCTACGTGCTCGGACGGAAATCGAAGAAACAAAATCTGGTCGTGAACGAATTGTGGTTACTGAATTTCCGTATATGGTCAATAAAACCAAAGTTCACGAACATATTGTGCGGTTAGTCCAAGAAAAACGTATTGACGGAATTACAGCGGTTCGTGACGAATCTAACCGTGAAGGGGTTCGTTTTATCATTGAAGTGAAGCGGGATGCAAGTGCGCATGTTATCTTGAACAATTTATTCAAATTAACGCAAATGCAGACGAATTTTAGCTTCAATATGCTGGCGATTCAAAATGGAGTGCCAAAGATTCTGTCTTTACGCGAGATTTTGCTTGCTTATATTGAACACCAAAAAGAAGTGGTGACACGCCGGACAGTTTTTGATAAGGAAAAGGCGGAAGCTCGTGCACATATTTTAGCTGGTTTGCTGATTGCACTAGATCACATTGATGAAGTGATTCGCATCATCCGAAACAGCGAGACAGATGCAGAAGCGCAAGCAGAATTGATGGCACGCTATAAATTGTCCGAACGTCAAAGTCAGGCGATTCTGGATATGCGTTTGCGTCGTTTAACGGGATTGGAACGGGATAAGATTCAATCTGAATATGACGACTTGATGAAATTGATAGCTGATTTAGCAGATATTTTGGCAAAACCAGAACGAGTTGTTGCGATTATCAAGGAAGAATTAGAAGAGATTAAACGTAAGTTTTCTGATGAACGTCGTACTGAACTAATGATTGGTGAAGTACTGTCTCTGGAAGATGAGGATCTCATTGAGGAAGCAGATGTTTTGATTACACTTTCCAATAAAGGTTACATCAAACGGTTGAACCAAGATGAATTCACTGCGCAAAGACGTGGTGGTCGTGGTATTCAAGGAACAGGTGTAAAAGATGACGATTTTGTCCGTGAACTAGTTTCTACCAGCACACATGATCATTTGCTCTTCTTTACCAATAAAGGTCGCGTTTATCGTTTGAAAGGCTATGAAATTCCTGAATACGGTCGTACAGCGAAAGGTTTGCCGATTGTTAATTTATTGAAATTGGACGAAGGCGAAACAATCCAAACGATTATCAATGTTCAAGCCGAGCATGATGATAATTCCTACCTTTTCTTTACAACGCGCTATGGTGTTGTGAAACGGACAAGCGTAACAGAGTTCGCTAATATTCGTCAAAACGGTCTGAAAGCTCTGAATTTAAAAGATGAGGATGAACTCATCAATGTCTTTTTGACAAATGGTCAAGCAGATATCATCATTGGAACAAAAATGGGTTATGCTGTACGTTTTAACGAAAACCAAGTCCGAAACATGGGACGGGCTGCGACCGGCGTGCGCGGAGTGAATTTGCGTGCGGGTGACCATGTTGTAGGAGCAAGTGTCATTTCAGACGATCAAGAAGTGTTAGTCATTACTGAAAAAGGCTATGGTAAGCGTACTTTAGCTAGTGAATACGCTACGAAAAGTCGTGGTGGAAAAGGAATGAAAACAGCTAATATTACTGAAAAAAATGGTTCATTAGCAGGTTTGATGGCTGTGAATGGTGATGAAGATTTGATGATTATCACAAATACAGGGGTCATTATTCGGACAAATGTTGCCAATATTTCTCAAACAGGGCGCGCAACTTTGGGTGTTAAAGTGATGCGGCTAGATAAGGGAGCACAGATTGTTACTTTTACAAGCGTTGTAGCAGAGAATGAAAAAGAAGTGGATGAAGAATAAACTAAATAAAAGGAAATGTTATGTCATCAACAAGAAAAAAACATAATAAAAGAAAAAATATTCTGATTAACATTATTGCGACATTGTTAATCATTGTTGCACTTGCACTTATTTTCAACTCTTCTATTCGGAATATGATCATGGTTTGGCATACCAATCGATATCAAGTGAGCAATGTTTCAAAAGATAAAATCACTCAAAATAAAAAAGCCAAAACTAGCTTTAATTTCGATAAAGTTAAATCGCTGTCTACCGAAGATGTGATTAACGCGCAATGGAAAGCACAGCAATTACCAGTTATTGGTGGAATTGCTATTCCTGAACTTTCGATGAATTTGCCGATTTTCAAGGGTTTAGACAATGTCGGTCTTTATTATGGTGCAGGTACGATGAAAGAGACACAGCAAATGGGGAAAGGGAATTATGCATTGGCTAGCCACCATGTATTTGGGATTACAGGTGCAAGCAATATGCTCTTTTCTCCTTTAGATCGTGCTAAAACCGGAATGAAAATTTATCTGACAGATAAGGAAAAAATTTATACTTACTCCATTACTTCAGTTGAGAATGTAGCACCTGATAGAGTAGATGTGATTAATGACCGCGAAGGTGTCAATGAAGTGACTTTGGTGACTTGTGAAGATGCTGCAGCTACGTCACGAACGATTGTTAAAGGAACGCTAGAAGGAGAGACTTCTTATAAAGACGCACCAAAAGAAATTTTGAATGCATTTAGTAAAACGTATAATCAAATGCAGCTATAATAAAAACGAGGTGGGGACGATAATATCCCAGCCTCGTTTTTATGATGGAAATAAATAGTCACGCGATACTTGAGCAAGCTTTGCAAGAGTGAGAGAACGGGCTAAAAATTTTTAGTTTTCAGCCCTATCCCACTTTTATTTTTTGCTGAATGAAATTAAAATGGTTTATGACAATATTTTTGTCAAAGTGCAGAAGTCGTGATTAAATCGCAAATAAATCATTAAGATTTTCAGCCAAAGTTGGATGAGTAAAGATTTGTTTTGTGAAATAAGTATAAGGAATCTTATTGTCCATAGCTACAGTTAGAATGTTAATGATTTCTTGAGCACCTTGTGAAAAGATAGTAGCACCTAAAATTTCCTTGGTTTCGGTATTAACAACTGCTTTAAAGGCCCCTCTAAGATCCGCATTGACATGTCCGCGTGGCATGGCTGCAACTGGAATTTCTTTGGTTGCATAAGGCAGGCCTTGTTCTTTAGCTTGAGCTTCTGTCAAACCAATCTGTGCAAGTGGAGGAGTGATGAACATAGTAGTTGGTACATATTTACGATTTTCAAGTGTGTAGGAGCCATCACCGGCTAAGTAATTGAAAACGACACGAAAATCATCTAGCGAAACATAAGTAAATTGTAGTCCACCATTGACATCGCCAACAGCAAAAACGCCAGGAACAGTTGTTTGGCAATGCTTATCCACTTGGATAGCACCGCGGTCTGTAACTTGGATATCTGTATTTTCAAGTTTTAATGGTTCGATATTTGGTTTACGACCGGTAGCATAAAGCAAAGCGTCAAAGCGAAATGTTTCGTTTTTAGCAATGACAAGCACCTCTTCACCATCATTTTTCACTTCTTGAGTGTAAATATTTTGAAGAATTTCAATACCGTCTTCCGTCATATATTGTTTAGCCAAAGTGGCAATTGAGGGCTCTACACGTGGCAAAAAAGTATCAGCAGCGTCAAGGACAGTAACCTTACTTCCTAGCTTATTGAAAAGTCCTGCAAATTCAAGACCGATATTTCCACCACCAAGGATACCAAGACGTTTAGGTAATGTAGCAAGATTTTGAATGCCTGTTGAGTCATAAACATTTTTTGTTGTAGTAAGTCCTGGAATTGGTAAAACATTTGAGATAGCGCCCGTATTGATGACAATATTTTCAGCTGTTAGCTCTTGCTTTTCGTCGCCTGCTACAATTTCAATTACCTTATTGGATAGAAAATGAGCTTCTGCATCAATAATATCCACTCCAGCACTACTAATGGTTGCGTAATTTTTCCCATTAAGTCTGCTAGTAACCGCATTTTTCTCAGCCATTACTTCTTCAAATGATAGTTCTTTTTCTGCGGCGACTAATAAAGTTTTGGTTGGAATACAAGCAATATTGATACAAGTTCCACCGTACATAGCTTTGCTACGTTCAATTAAGGCAACCTTTTTGCCTTGGGTTGCTATTTTTGCTGCCAATGTTTTACCAGCTTTACCAAAACCAATAACAATTAAATCGTATGTTAACATGATTTTTCCTCCGTTTTTATAAGCATTGTAACATATTCATTTTGCAAATGCTTGCATTTTGCTCTGGAGGATTGGTAAAGGATTGGGGAAAAGAATTTCTTTGAAATTAGAGAAAATATTTTTAGAAATTCAATCATTTTACAAATAAATTTTTAGATTTTGCAAAAATTTTATTTGTAAAATCTTGTCTTTATCCTTTGAAAAGTCAGTAAAATCAATATGTATAATAGAAACTTATGGGACGATTAATTTTTCTTAAGTAGACACAAGATCATATCTGATATAAAATGTAAGCGTCAACAAATACTGAGCCTTGAAATGAAAGCGCTCTTATAACATTATTATAAAGGAGTCCATACTATGGCAACTAAAGAAGAAATTTTACGTGAATTATATCCTGAAGATCTTTTTCACTATGCAGACGGTTTGACACTAGGAGAAGCAGAAGTCTTACAAGAAACTCGTCGTTTGATTGAAAAACATCTTCGTCCTGTGATCAATGAACATTGGGAAAAACCTGATTTTCCATTTGAACAATTTTACACAGTTGCCAAGGGTGCACAAATTATGAACAATCCTAAATTGTTTGAGGGACGTGAAGGCAGCTACAAACCATCAGAACTTTATATCGCATTCCTTTACTTGGAATTGGCTCGCTTTGATACATCAATGGCTACCTTCTATACTGTGCATGGTGGACTTTGCTATAACACAATTTTACTCGGTGGTGATGAACGCCAACAAAAAGAATTTCTTCCTAAATTAGCAGCGTTTGATTGGCAAGGATGTTTTGCTTTGACAGAACCACTTTCTGGTTCAGACATTGCAGGTGGGCTTGCAACAACTGCTGAACGTGTAGGAGACAAGTGGATTATTAACGGTGAAAAACGTTGGATTGGTGGTTCAGATACAGCTGATGTTATTCCAGTATTTGCTCGTGACGTTGCAGATGGCAAAATTAAATGCTTTATCGTTCGCAAAGGAGCTCCTGGTTACGATGTAGAAGTTATTCAACATAAAATTGCACTTCGTTGTGTTCGAAATGGTCATATCACAATGACAAATGTTGAAGTTCCAGACTCAGACCGTTTGGTAAACATCAATGGTTTTGAAGATGTAGCTCGTATTCTTACATTTACTCGCGCAGATGTTGCTCATATTGCCATGGGTATAACTTGCGGTTCGTTTGTTGCAGCATTGAAATATACTACAAACCGTCAACAATTTAAACGTCCAGTTGCTAAATTCCAAATCATTCAAGAAAAATTGGCTAGAATGCAAGCGAACGCTGTGGCAGCTATTGCTTACTCAGTTCGTCTTGCTGAAATGCAAGAAGCTGGCAATGAATTAATGTTAAATTCTGCCCTTGCTAAAATGCATAATTCACTCGTTATGCGCGAAACTGTTGCCCTTGCTCGTGAAGTAGGCGGAGGGGATGGAATTACTCTTGAAACCGATGTTGCACGTTTCTTTGCAGACGCTGAGGCTGTTTACACTTATGAAGGTTCTCATGAAGTCAACGCTTTGATTGTTGGTCGTGAAATTACTGGCTTAGGTGCATTTGTATAATGACAAAGCAGGAACGGTTGAAGAGTATTCATCATTCAATCGTTCCTATTCTTTCATTTTAAACTTTATAATGTTAATATTAGATAGGAGAGAAAATTGAATATTTCAAAAGTGATGATCATTGGATCAGGTCAGATGGGAAGCGGTATTGCACAAGTCTTTGCCCAATCAGGCTTTACAGTGTATTTGAATGATATTAAAGACGAATTCGTTGAAAGAGGGATTGGAAATATCACCAAGCAATTAACACGTTCTGTAGAGAAAGGACGTCTGTCAGAAGCTGATAAAAATAGTATTTTGAGTAAGTTGATTCCCTCAACCTCATACGAAGATGCAAAAAATGTTCAGTTAGTTATTGAAGCAGCTACTGAAAACCGAGACATTAAGTTGAGCATTTTTAAACAATTAGATGAATTAACAACACCAGAAACAATTTTAGCGTCAAATACATCATCTTTGTCCATTACAGATATTGCAGCTGCAACTGTACATCAAGAACGAGTTATTGGTATGCATTTCTTTAATCCTGCTCCCGTTATGAAATTGGTCGAAGTGATCAAAGCACTTCAAACATCAGAAGAAGTAGTCAAAACTGTTCGTGAATTGACTGAAAAAATCGGTAAAACAGCAGTTGATGTGAAAGATTCTTATGGTTTTGTTGTAAATCGAGTGTTGATTCCGATGATTAATGAAGCGATTTTCATTCTTGGAGAAGGAGTAGCATCAGCTGAAGAAATTGATGAAGCTATGAAACTCGGAGCCAACCATCCGATTGGACCATTAGCATTAGCTGATTTGATTGGTTTGGATGTTTGCTTGGCTATTATGGGAGTGTTGAATAATGGATTTGGTGATTCGAAATATCGTCCTGCTCCATTGTTGAAAAAAATGGTTGAAGCTAATAAACTTGGTCGTAAGACCAAGGAAGGTTTCTTTAAATACTAAGGTAAGGAGCAAGAAATGAAAGAAGCAGTTATTGTATCAGCAGTTCGTACACCATTAGGTTCTTTTGGTGGAAGTTTGAAAAATATTTCAGCTGTTGATTTGGGAAGTTTGGTTATCAAAAGCGCGCTGGAACGAGCAAATTTGAAGGCTGAACAAGTTGATGAAGTGATTATGGGAAATGTTTTAGGGGCAGGACTTGGTCAGAATGTGGCACGTCAAATGAGTGTCAATGCAGGTATCCCTGTATCTTCTCCAGCATTCACAGTCAATAAAGTATGTGGTTCAGGGCTTAAAACTGTTCAGTTGGCTGCACAAGCTATCCTTTGTGGAGATGCTGATATCATCGTAGCGGGTGGTGCAGAAAATATGAGCCAAGCACCATATGTGCTGCAAAATCAACGTTGGGGCTCTCGTATGGGAGACTCTAAAGTTGTTGATACTATGTTGCGCGACGGTCTGACTGACGCCTTTAATGATTTCCACATGGGAATCACAGCTGAAAATGTTGCTGCACAGTATGATATTTCTCGTGAAGTTCAAGATGCTTTTGCTGTGCAATCTCAACAACGTGCTGTGGCAGCTATTGAAGCTGGACGTTTCAAAGAAGAAATTGTTCCAGTGGTTATTCCACAAAGAAAAGGTGAGCCAATTATTTTTGATACGGATGAATTTCCAAGAAAAGATGCCTCGTTAGAAGGTTTGGCTAAATTGCGTTCTGTCTTTAAAGAAGGCGGAACGGTCACAGCTGGTAATGCTTCTGGTATCAATGACGGAGCAGCAGCAGTTGTTGTCATGAGTTCAGAAAAAGCAAAAGAATTAGGCATCCCCGTTTTAGCAACTATTAAATCATATGCTAGTGCGGGCTTAGATCCCAAAATCATGGGTTGTGGGCCAATTTATGCCTCTCGTAAAGCACTTGAAAAAGGTGGCTTTACAGTTGAAGACCTTGATTTGATTGAATCCAATGAAGCCTTTGCAGCTCAAGCGTGTGCTGTCGGAAAAGAGTTGAATTTTGACCCAGAAAAAGTAAATGTCAATGGCGGAGCCATTGCACTTGGTCATCCAATTGGAGCATCAGGCTGCCGTATTCTGGTTACTTTGTTGCATGAAATGGAAAAACGCGATGTTAAACGTGGTCTTGCAACTCTTTGTATCGGAGGCGGAATGGGCACAGCAGTCATTGTAGAACGTTAAAAATAATTACCTACTAAATTTAATTTACCATTTGATTTTTTTACTCTGTCAAACAAATTCTATCTAAGACGTTTATCTTAAATGATTCTTAGTAGAATTTGTTTTTTTATTTTGAAAATCAAAAAGTCTTAGTATTTTTTATAATTCTATAAGTTTAACTTATAGAATTATAAATTAAGATTAAGTAGACGAGAGTAGAAAAATGAGATATCATAGCATTGTAAGCTCTTACATTTTGGGTTCAAGTATTTGTTGACATTATACTTAATAATTCAAATTTTATAAGTAGGAGCATTAAAATGAGTAAAACTGTTTTACTAGAAGTAAAAAACAGCATCGGCTACATTACGATCAATCGTCCTGAAGCATTAAATGCTTTGAGTTCTCAAGTATTAACTGATCTGAATGATGTTCTTGATCAAGTTGAACAAAGTGAAGAAATCCGTGTTGTGATTGTAACAGGGGCAGGAGAAAAGGCATTTGTAGCTGGAGCTGATATTAAAGAAATGGACGTGATGTCGCCAATTCAAGCTTTTGAATATATGACATTTGCAAACAATACTTTTACTCGACTTTCTGACTTACGTCAACCAACAATTGCAGTGCTCAATGGGTATGCACTTGGCGGAGGAATGGAATTAGCACTTTCGACAGATATCCGTATTGGATTTGAAAAGACAGTTGTTGGCTTTCCAGAAGTTGGCTTGGGCATTATTCCGGGATTCGCTGGTACTCAACGTATGTCTCGTTTGATTGGAACAAGCCGTACGAAAGAATTGATTTTCACTGCTCGTACAGTGAAAGGTCAAGAAGCCTACGAACTGGGAATTCTTAACAAGTTGGTTTCAGCTGAAGAACTGTTAACTTCAGCTGAAGAAATGGCTGCTGCAATTATGAAAAATGCACCGTTAGCAGTAGAGAAAGCTAAACATGTTATTCAGGTTGGTTCTGAACTTCCACTTAAAAATGCTATTAGACTCGAAACCGAAGCGGAAGCATTATTATTCTCTACAGAGGACAAAGTAGAAGGGATGCGTGCTTTTGTAGAAAAGCGCAAGCCTGTTTTCAATCGTAAGTAAATAAGTGGAGATATTGGTATGCAAATTGTAACATTATCAGAAGCAATTTCTAACATTAAATCTGAAGATATTGTAGGTATCTCAGGTTTTCTTGGAGTGGGTGAGCCGTTTGAACTCATTGAAGAATTGGTTCGACAAAATCAACAGAACTTAACAATAGTATCTGTTGTTACCTCACAACCGGGTAAAGAGATTGGCGTTGGTCGCTTGTGTGAAAATCACCAAGTTAAAAAATATATCGCAGCTCATGTGGGAACTTCCGCTGCCGTACAACATGAATATTTTAGTGGCGATATGGAAGTTGAATTCACACCAATGGGAACCGTGGTTGAACGACTTCATGCTGCGGGTGCTGGTTTGGGAGCTGTTTTGACTCCGACTGGCGTTGGGACTATTTTGGAAAAAGATTATGAAAAAGTAGCTCGCAACGGCAGAGAATATCTTGTTTATGACCCTTTGAAAATTGATGTTGCTTTGATTAAGGCTACCAAGTCAGATAAATATGGCAATTTATACATTGATGGGACAACTAAAAATATTTCATTGCAGCTGGCTCTTGCAGCTGATACAGTCATTGTTGAAGCCAATGAAATTGTTGAAGTTGGGGAAATTGATCCTAACGATGTATATATTCCCGGAATTCTTGTAGACTATGTTGTTAAAAGCTTGACTTCTAAAGAACATCATAAAATGATGGGCGACCTCTGGATAGAGACTAAAAAATTGGCAGGGGTAAATTAATATGAAATCAAAAGAAATTATTGCAAGACGTGTAGCTCTTGAATTTAAAGATGGAGATGTCATCAACCTTGGATTTGGTATTCCAAATGCCTCTGCTGATTATATTCCTGAAGGTGTGAATGTTATCCTTCAAGCAGAAAATGGTGCTCTTCGTTTTGGTGAGACACCAACAAAAGAAAATTACAATGCGAATCTGGCCAACTCTGGTGGAGCCCCCATTACTCTTTTACCGGGAGCATCTTTATTTGACCTTCAAACGTCGTTTGCCATTATTCGTGGAGGCCATGTTGATGCGACAGTTTTAGGAGCGTTAGAAGTTAGCCAAGATGGTAGTATTGCAAACTGGATTATCCCCGATAAGTTTGCTCCAGGAATGGGGGGAGCTATGGATCTTCTAGTTGGTGCCAAAAGGGTTATCGCGGCCATTCAACATACTACCGTTGACGGCAAATCAAAACTGCTGAAAGAATGCACACTGCCCTTATCAGCTAAAGGAGTTTTGGATTTGGTCATCACAGAGCTAGCAGTATTTGGTTTTCAAGATGGGAAATTCCTTTTGAAAGAATTAGCTCCCGGTGTCTCTTTGGAAGAAGTTCTTGAAAAGACAGAGGGAGAAGTAATCGTGTCAGATGACTTAAAAACAATGTCTATCTAGTTAAATTATCAAGCAAATATAGCTACTGTTTGCCATAAAGTGTGTTACTATATGCTTATAACGAACTTTATCGATGATAAGTTTTTAATCAACCTATTAGCAACTGATCATCTATATTAAAAAGATCAGTTGCTATTTTATTCCTGACAAATTATATTACAAATATTGAAAGATAGGAGACGATGAACATGGATATTATTCAAATGACTTACTTTATCAATATCGTCGAATGTGGATGTAATCTTTCGATTGCTGCTAAAAAAATTCATATTAGTCAATCTGCTTTGAGTCAATTTGTCACAAATTTTGAAGCGACTGAAGGACTGCAGCTTTTTAATCGTAGAAATGGAAGATTAGAAAGTCTGACAGAAGCTGGTGGGAAAATTTATCGTTTTGCTACGGAAATTGTCAATCGTCATGAAGAAATGCAATCCATGATTCATATGGAAGCGCAAAAACAAAAAGGAACTATTAATTTAGGCATTCCTTCTCTGATTTTGCGTGTTTATTTTGCTAGTGCTCTTCCTAAATTTTTCAAGGATAATCCGCACATTAATATTCAAGTCGTAGAGGGAGGCAGTAAGTATTTACGCCAAAAATTTCTTGAAGGTGATTTAAATTTTGTTTTATTGATTGAGCCGACTAATTTAGATGCTAAAAAGTACGAGCAATATATTATACAAGCCGATGAATATGCAGCTTATATGGATAAAAATCATCCTTTAGCAGATAAAGAATTTCTTGAATGGAAAGACATCGCTGCTTATGATTTAGCAACATTTAATAAATCATTTACTACTTATGAATTAGTAGCTGAAAAATTAAAAAATAAAAAGATAGAGACAAATTTTACATATTTATCATCAGCATGGGATTTTTTAACAGAGTCTACGTATAAGAATGATATGATTGCTATTTTACCTCGTCCAGTAGAATATTTTGTGGATAAAAATAAGTTTAAAGCTGTTCGTTTTAAAGATCCGATTCCATTTAATATCTGGTTCTGTAGGCCGTATAAAGCAAATTATAATGAAGTTGAAGCATACGTTTATGAAGAACTTTTGAAAGGTTACTATCAGCCTATTTCGAGCCTTGATACCTAACAAAGGAGCAAATCGATGTCAAAAATTAGCACTACAGCAGTTATGATTGATTCATATACGAATACAGCAATCAAAAACTATGTAAAATCACATGATGAATCAACTTATTTTCCAAAGGAAATGTGGGATGAGTTGACGAACGAAATGGATATATTTTTGCCCATTTTATCTGAAGAGAATCACACTTTAAGTTCTGATTTCATCACATTTATCCGAAAAATTGCTAATGAATTTGCTGCTCTTTCAGCTATTTTATTAACACAAGGTTGCTATGGAATTTATTCTATTTTGAATTTTGGGACAGCAGAGCAAAAGGAATTATATCTTGAAAAGTTACTAAAAGGTCAGTACATAGCTGGATTAGGATTTTGCGAGTATAAACATCTAAAGGGGCTAGAAGATCTTGAAACGTATGCAACAAAGACTGAGCAGGGATGGTGTCTCTCAGGGAAAAAGGCGATGATTTCAAATAGCAGCGTTGCAGATATACTACTGGTTTTGGCAAAAGTAAAAGAACAAGGTAAGGTGGAGAAGTACGGACTCTTTATTATTGATCCAAAAGATTCGGATGTGCTAATTGGTGAACAGATTGAAAAACCGGGCTTGATAGGTCTTCCTTTGAGTTCAGTCACGCTGAAAAATGTCTTGCTCCCGGAAAACGCCTTATTGGGAGACGAATTAGCCGGGGATGTCCAATTTGCTAACATCATTAAAAATATGCAACTTGGCTTAAGTGCTATTGCATTAGGTGTTGCTGAGGGGGCTTTCAATAAAGGTATTGAATTTGCAAAGGTGAAGAGAGGATTTGGAAAGCGTTTGATTGATGTGGAAATTCATCAAAATAAATTTGCTGATTTATACAATAAATTATGCTCTGCAGAAGCTTATTTTGATTCTTATCCTAGTCAAATTGAAGAAGATGCAAAATTTGTTTCTCGAATAAAACTGTACACGACGAAAGTTGCCATTGAGATATCCGATGAAATCCTTCGACTAATTGGTCCTTTACAAAAATTCGACAAGGTTAATATCAAACGTTATTTAAAGGATGCAGAAACTATTGAAAACTATGGAAGATCTGGAAATTCTATCAGAAGAGAAATTGCTGAAAGGTGGCTAAAGGAGTAAGAAATGACAGAACTCGCTCTACAAGAGTATCAATTTGGAGACATGAAATTAATTTGGTTACGTGGAGTTGACAAAATGACAGATGCAGGCACTTTATTTGGTCCTGTACCAAAAGTTGTTTGGTCACGCTATTATCCAACAACTGAAGAAAATATGATGGTTGAATTAACCGATCCAATATTGATTCAATACAAAAATAAAAATTATTTAATTGATGCAAGTTTTAACACTGCGAAACTATCTGATAAACAAAGACGAAATTTAGGGATTTTATCTGAAAGCAGAATTGAAGAGAGCTTGGAACTTTTAGGTTTGACTCCTGAAGATATTTCTTATGTGTTGATGACTCACATGCATCACGATCACTCTGGTGGATTGACAAAATTAAATGAAAATCATCAGTTGGTTTCAACTTTTCCCAATGCTAAGATTTTTGTAAATGATATTGAATGGTACGAGATGATGAACCCAAATAATCGGACTAAAGGGACTTATCTCAGAGAAAATTGGGAACCTATTCAACATCAAGTGGAGACATTTACGGAATACTTAAATGTCATACCGGAAATTCAAATGGTTCATACTGGTGGTCATAGCAATGGTCATAGTATCATTTTGTTGAAACAAGGAAATGAAACCATGATTCATATGGCAGACTTGCTCTTAACTCACGCGCATCGCAAGCCTGTATGGGTCGCTGCTGTAGATGATTACCCCATGCGTTCCATTATTGCAAAAGAAAAATGGCTCAAGGAAGCATTTGAAAACCATTATAAATTTTTCTTTTATCATGATCAATTTTTTGCTGTTGTAGAATTTGACAACGAAGGGAAAGAAATGGTTGACTATGTAAAACGGATTCGTGAACCAAGACTTCCGTTTACCGATAAACAGGATAGAAAGCCTGTTTTGTATCATTAAAATTCAAAAATTCGAAAATTGCCTTTTGTTTTTGAAAGGTGATTTTTTGTTGCATGATTTATCAATGCGGATTATTTAAAATTCTGATATAATGAAAATGTTAGAATACTGTAAGAAAGAGGTTTTCATGGCAATAATTCAATGGTTTCCAGGACACATGTCAAAAGCTAGGAGACAAGTACAAGAAAATATCAAATTTGTGGATTTTGTGACAATTTTAGTAGATGCGCGTTTGCCATTGTCCAGTCAAAATCCCATGCTGACTAAAATCGTGGGCGATAAACCTAAGCTTCTCATTTTGAATAAGGCAGATTTGGCTGACCCGGCTTTGACGAAGGAATGGAGAAATTATTTTGAAAAGAAAGGCGTCAAGACTTTGCCAATCAATTCTAAAGAACAATCAACTGTTAAAAAAGTCACGGAAGCAGCTCAGTCTTTGATGAAAGAGAAAATCGCTCGGCAAAAAGAGCGCGGAATCCAAATTGAAACATTGCGAACGATGATTATAGGTATCCCTAATGCCGGAAAATCCACACTGATGAACCGTTTAGCTGGGAAAAAAATCGCTGTGACTGGAAATAAACCGGGTGTTACCAAGGGGCAGCAGTGGCTCAAATCTAATAGGAACTTGGAAATTTTAGATACTCCAGGAATTCTCTGGCCTAAGTTTGAAGATGAAAAAGTTGCTTTGAAACTCGCTTTAACAGGAGCGATTAAAGACGATTTGCTTCCAATGGATGAGGTTACTATTTTTGGAATCAATTATTTCAAAGAACATTATCCAAAGGAACTTCAAGAACGGTTCAAGCAAATGGACTTGGAAGAAGAAGCACCGGAAATCATTATGGATATGACACAAAAATTGGGTTTTCGAGATGATTATGATCGTTTTTATCGTCTTTTTATCAAAGACATTCGTGACGGTAAATTGGGACGTTATACTTTAGATACTTTAGGTGAGATACATGGCAACGATTAAAGAGATTCAAGAAATCTTATCTGAAATAACAGACATAGAGAGTCCAGTTTTTGAGCAATTTCGAGATGATAGTCGGGCTGGTGTCCACAAGCTCATTATGAAGCGTAAAAAACAAATCCAAGCTGAATTGGACGAAGACCGTCGTTTGGAGCAAATGCTACGATATGAAAAGGAGCTTTATGCTACTGGTTGCCAATACATCGCTGGGATTGATGAGGTTGGGCGTGGTCCTTTAGCGGGTCCTGTTGTGGCAGCGGCAGTTATTTTACCTAAAAACTGTAAAATCAAAGGTCTCAACGATAGCAAGAAAATTCCCAAGAAAAAGCACGAAGAAATCTATCAAGAAGTGCTCAAACAAGCAATTGCAGTTGGTATTGGTATCAAGGATAATCAAGTTATTGATGAAGTGAATATCTATGAAGCGACGAAATTAGCTATGCTAGAGGCGGTGGGAAATCTTGAAGTTGCTCCGCAACATCTCTTGATTGATGCTATGCAGTTAGATGTTCAAGTTCCGCAAACGTCTATTATCAAAGGAGACGCCAATTCGCTGTCTATTGCGGCCGCTTCAATCGTAGCCAAGGTGACTAGAGATCGCATGATGACAAATTATGAGCTAACTTATCCAGGTTATGACTTTGCACACAATGTTGGTTATGGAACCCAGCATCATTTAGAAGGATTGAAACGAAAGGGAATCACTCCTATTCATCGGACAACCTTTGAACCAATTAAATCCATGCTTGAAGAAGTCGAGGACAAGAGATGATTATTACTAAAGTTTTAAATAATAATGTGGTCATTTCTGAAGAAAATCACCAAGAAGTAGTGTTGATGGGACGCGGACTGGCTTTTGGATGTAAAGCAGGAGATGATATTCGGGATAATCTGATTGAGAAAAAGTATGTCTTGTCAGAAAACAAGCGTGAATTATTGTTGGAATTACCTGCTGACATCATAGAAATGGCTGATAAAATTATCACTTACGCACATGCAAAAATAAATAAAAAATTGCAGGATGATGCCTTTTTAGCAATGGCTGACCATATGTATGGTGTTGTTCTGCGGACAAAAGATCAATTCTTCATGAAAAATTTTCTGATGTGGGACATTAAGCGATTTTTTCCTGACGAATTTGAAGTTGGCAAGTATGCCAATCAATTGTTGGGTGACTATTTAGGACAAGATTTACCTTTGGACGAAGCAGGTTTTATGGCTTTGACCATTGTCAATGCTGAATTAGATAATGGCAATGTAGCCGCTCAAGATTTGACGCAACTAATGGAAGAAATCATGACAATCGTCAAATACAGCTTAGAGATCTCATTAGATGACGAGGATATTTATGTTCAACGCTTTATTACGCATCTGAAATTTTTTTGCGAACGTGTTTTAACGGACACCGGACATCAGGAGTTAGATGACAACGATATGTTTGATTTACTGAAAATTAAGTATCCATCAGCTTATGAAACGGCAACAAAGATTACCCAATATCTCAAGCAGACGCGAAATTATCAGACGTCTGATGATGAACAAATATATCTAACCATTCACTTATCAAGAATGAAAAGGAACGTCAATGAAAACTGAATATGAAAAAATGATTGCAGGAGAATTATACAATCCGCAGGATTCCGAATTACGAAAATTGGTAACACGTTCTCGTCAATTTCAATACGCATTTAATGCAGAACAGGACGGTAAAAAAAGAAGTAAACTCGTAAAAGAATGGTTCGGCTCAACTGGTGAGAACATTTCGATGAAACCAAACTTTGTCTGCGATTATGGTATCAACATTCATTTAGGAGAAAATTTCTATTCTAATTGGAATTTGACCATGCTTGATGTTTGTCCAATTACTATTGGAAAAAATGCATTGTTTGGACCAAATTGTCAACTTCTGACCCCTCTCCACCCTTTAGATGCACAAGAACGCATATCAGGTATAGAATACGGTGCACCAATTACCATTGGCGATAATTTCTGGGCGGGTGGCGGTGTAACGATTTTACCTGGAGTAACATTAGGAGACAATGTCGTCGTTGGAGCAGGCTCGGTTGTTACCAAATCTTATGGTGATAATGTTGTTTTGGCTGGCAACCCGGCTCGAATTATTAAAGAATTAGATAAAATGTGAAAAGCGAGAAATTCTCGTTTTTTTAATCCCTTTTACGAATAATATAAGTGAAGTGTAATTAAAAAAGTAAAAGGAATGATAAAATGGATAATTTTGATATTTATAAATTAAAAGAAGCCGGCTTGACCAACCAACAGGTCATCAATGTTCTTTCGTATGCTGAAATACAAGACAAAGAATTATCAGTAAAAGATATGGCAGTTGTTTCAGAATGCCGCAATCCTGCTCTTTTCATTGAAAAATATCTGCAGCTAGATGATGATTTATTACGTCAAGAATTTGAAAAGTTCTCATCCTTTTCTATCTTGGATGATGTGTATCCTTGGGATTTGAGCGAAATTTACAATCCGCCCGTTCTTCTTTTTTATAAAGGTAATTTGGATTTGCTAAAATTACCTAAAGTAGCTGTTGTAGGAAGTCGGAATAGTAGCCGAGTAGGCAGTCAATCCGTTCAAAAGATTATTAAAGAGCTAAGCAATGAATTGGTTATCGTGAGTGGTTTAGCACGCGGAATTGATACCTCGGCTCACATGGCAGCATTGCAAAATGGTGGTCGAACAATTGCAGTTATCGGAACGGGTCTAGACGTTTTTTATCCAAGGGCGAATAAAAAACTCCAATCGTATTTGGGAGAACATCATCTAGTACTTAGTGAATATGGTTCTGAAGCAGAGCCATTAAAATTTCATTTTCCAGAGCGTAATCGGATTATAGCAGGATTGTGCAGAGGGGTTATTGTTGCTGAAGCCAAAATGCGCTCAGGAAGTTTAATTACTTGTGAGCGCGCAATGGAAGAAGGACGAGATGTGTTTGCTATTCCAGGGTCAATTTTAGACGGCAGAAGTGATGGCTGTCATCATTTGATTCAAGAGGGTGCAAAGTGTGTCACATCAGGCGCTGACGTACTTTCTGAATTCCAATTTTAAAACAAGTTCTCCTATAAGAGAATGTTACTAGTTGACATCTTAAAAAAAATAGTTTAAACTCTATGAGGTTTATTACTTTTAGAAGGTGTTTACATTGGTAACAAAAACAAAGAAAAAAACAGCAATGAAAAAAAATCTGGTGATTGTAGAGTCGCCAGCTAAAGCAAAAACAATTGAAAAATATTTAGGGCGGAACTACAAAGTTTTAGCCAGCGTTGGACATATTCGCGATTTGAAAAAGTCTACCATGTCCATCGATTTTGAAAACAACTATGAGCCAGAATATATCAATATTCGCGGGAAAGGTCCTCTTATCAATGATTTGAAAAAAGAAGCTAAAAAAGCGAAACAAGTCTATCTTGCAAGTGACCCGGACCGTGAAGGAGAAGCTATTTCTTGGCATTTGGCTCATATCTTAAATCTGGACGAGACAGATAAAAATCGTGTTGTTTTCAACGAAATCACGAAAGATGCAGTAAAAAATGCTTTTAAAGAACCGCGCCAGATTGACATGGATTTGGTAGATGCTCAACAAGCGCGTCGTGTCCTTGACCGTATTGTGGGGTACTCTATCTCTCCAATTCTCTGGAAAAAAGTCAAAAAGGGATTGTCAGCTGGACGTGTGCAATCTGTTGCCTTGAAACTCATCATTGACCGTGAAAATGAAATCAATGCTTTTAAGCCGGAAGAGTATTGGACGATTGACGGAACTTTCAAAAAAGGAACTCGTCAATTTCAAGCCAGCTTTTATGGCATGAATGGCAAGAAGATGAAGCTTGCTACCAACGATGATGTAAAAAACGTTCTTTCTCATATTGAAGGCGATGAATTTACTGTCGAAAGCGTTGAGAAAAAGGAACGCAAGCGCAATGCTCCACTGCCTTATACCACATCATCTATGCAGCAGGACGCTGCCAATAAAATTAATTTCCGAACTCGTAAGACGATGATGGTTGCTCAGCAGCTTTATGAAGGAATTAATATCGGATCTGGTGTGCAAGGTTTGATTACCTATATGCGTACAGATTCCACTCGTATTAGTCCGGTAGCTCAAAACGAAGCTGCAACCTTTATTACAGATCGTTTTGGTGAGAAATATTCTAAACACGGTAGTAGAGTCCGAAATGCTTCTGGCGCACAAGACGCCCATGAAGCGATTCGTCCGTCAAGTGTGTTCAACACACCTGAAAATATCGCGAAATATCTAGATAAAGATCAATTGAAGCTATACACGCTGATTTGGAATCGTTTTGTAGCTAGTCAAATGACAGCAGCAGTATTTGACACTATGAGTGTGAAGTTGGAGCAAAACGGTGTTCAATTTGCTGCAAATGGTAGTCAAGTTAAATTTGATGGTTATCTAGCTATTTACAATGATTCTGATAAGAATAAAATGTTGCCTGATATGGAAAAGGGTGACATAGTGAAACGGGTCAATACCAATCCTGAACAGCATTTCACACAACCACCTGCTCGTTACTCTGAAGCGACCTTGATTAAGACATTGGAAGAAAATGGTGTCGGACGTCCATCAACTTATGCACCAACAATCGAAACTATTCAAAAACGCTACTATGTCAAATTAGTTTCTAAGCGCTTTGAGCCAACTGAATTGGGAGAAATCGTGAACTCTCTGATTGTTGAATTTTTCCCCGATATTGTCAACGTGAAATTTACCGCTGATATGGAAGCTAAGCTAGATGATGTAGAAGTAGGAAAAGAGCAATGGCAAAAGGTCATTGATGAATTTTATAAGCCATTTGAAAAAGAAGTTGCAAAAGCAGAAACTGAAATGGAAAAAATTCAAATCAAAGATGAACCGGCTGGATTCGACTGTGAAGTATGTGGAAGTCCTATGGTTATCAAATTGGGTCGCTATGGTAAATTCTATGCATGTAGCAATTTTCCTGACTGTCGTCATACTCAAGCGATTGTCAAAGAAATCGGTGTAGAGTGTCCTAAGTGTCACAAAGGGCAAATTATTGAGCGCAAAACCAAACGCAATCGCCTTTTCTATGGCTGCAATTGCTACCCAGATTGTGACTTTACTTCTTGGGATAAACCGGTTGGTCGCTCTTGTCCGAAATGCGGTCAGTATCTTGTAGAAAAGAAAGTTCGTGGTGGAGGCAAGCAAGTTGTCTGCAGCAATGGGGATTACGAAGAAGAAAAAGTAAAATAAGTTAAAGATGTTTACGTAATTTATTTTATGTAAACTTTCTTTATATATAGCAAAGGAAACTGTATGAAAAAGAAATTTGATGAATTTTTAAAGATTGCAAAGGAATTGAACGGAATTGGAATCACTCCTTTGCTTATGGGTTCACTAGGGCTTGAACAGGTAACTGACTACGACTGGCAAGCACGAGATATTGATATCCATGTTCCAGGAGATCCTAGGGGATGGGACGCACCTGATGAGGTACGAATTTATGATTTTAAAAAGATTGAAACGATTATGAACCGGCTTGGCTACCAATTAGTAGATTTGCACGAGCACGAATTTCAAAAAGGAAATCTATCGGTTGAGTTTGGTAGCATGAATACTTTGGAAAACTTTGCTGGGATTCCTTTAGATGAATTGGTAAAACATGAAACAGCAGGGGTAATTTATTTTCTTCCTGATGTTGAACAATATCTTAAGATTTACACAGCATCTTCGCAAGATTCCTATCGAAATGACCAAAATAATGATAAGGATTTTGTTAAAATTGCTTATCTGGAAAAAATGTTAAAGAAATAGATACATGACCAATCATTATATTCTTTACACCAATGTTTGAGGATGGATACTAATAAGTTAGTGTATTTGCATTCTAGAAAGTCTCACTCGTCAGTAGGGGCTTTTTCTGTTATAATGGTTAAGAATAATTAGAAAGATTTGTGGGAGTCTCCTCCCAAAGAGGTATTTGTTTCATGTCTCAATCTTACATCAATGTCATAGGAGCTGGTCTTGCAGGTAGTGAAGCAGCCTATCAAATTGCTAAACGCGGTATTCCTGTTAAGCTGTATGAAATGCGAGGAGTGAAATCTACTCCACAACATAAGACTAGTGATTTTGCAGAGCTAGTCTGTTCTAACTCTCTACGGGGGGATTCGCTAACGAATGCGGTTGGTCTCTTAAAAGAAGAAATGCGCCGTTTGGATTCCATCATTATGAGAGCAGCAGAAGCTACGCGTGTTCCTGCTGGAGGAGCATTAGCAGTTGACCGTGACGGTTTTTCACAAATGGTGACTGATGAGGTGACAAACCACCCTTTAATCGAAGTTATTCGTGAGGAAATTACCAAAATTCCTGATGATACGATTACTGTTATTGCGACGGGACCTTTGACAAGTGATACACTCGCCGAAAAGATTCACGCGCTAAATGGTGGAGCTGGATTCTATTTTTATGATGCAGCAGCACCGATTGTAGATGTCAATACAATTGACATGGAGAAAGTTTACCTCAAATCTCGCTATGACAAGGGAGAGGCTGCTTATCTCAATGCTCCTATGACTAAGAATGAGTTTATGGCTTTTCATGACGCTTTGGTAAATGCCGAGGAAGCACCGTTAAATAGCTTTGAAAAAGAAAAATACTTTGAAGGCTGTATGCCGATTGAGGTGATGGCAAAAAGAGGAATAAAAACCATGCTCTATGGACCTATGAAGCCAGTTGGTTTGGAATACCCGGATGACTATAAAGGACCCCGTGACGGTGAATTTAAGACACCCTATGCAGTTGTGCAGCTTCGTCAGGACAATGCAGCTGGAAGCCTTTATAATATCGTTGGTTTTCAAACTCATCTCAAATGGGGAGAACAGAAGCGCGTTTTTCGGATGATTCCGGGATTAGAAAATGCAGAATTTGTTCGCTATGGAGTTATGCACCGCAATTCTTACATGGATTCACCAAATCTCTTGACACAGACGTTCCAGTCTAAAAAACAAGAGAATATCTTTTTTGCAGGTCAGATGACCGGTGTAGAAGGGTATGTGGAATCCGCTGCATCTGGGCTGGTAGCCGGTATCAATGCAACTAGACTTTTCAATGGAGAAGAAGCTCTGGTCTTTCCAGAAACAACTGCTATTGGAAGCTTACCTCATTATATCACGCATGCTGATAGCAAACATTTCCAGCCGATGAATGTCAACTTTGGAATTATCAAAGAATTGGACGGTCCACGCATTCGAGACAAAAAAGAACGCTATGAAAAAATAGCAGAACGAGCACTACAAGCTATTGAAAATTATCAAAATCTTTAGTTTTCCTTTGGAAAAGATAGAAATAATGATGATTTATTATAAAAGTATTAAAAAAGTTAGGAATCTCCTAACTTTTTTGCATATTTTATGATATAATAGATAAAAATTTTGAAAATAGAAAGTTTTCTGATAATGATTCAATCCTATTTTTACCTTGAAGTAAGGGAACATGTATTAGAAGTGCCTTATAGCAAACAAAAGCGCCGTGTTCGAGTGCTACTTCCTAGAAATTATGAGCGAGATACTCAGAAATCCTATCCTGTAGTTTATTTTCACGACGGTCAAAATGTCCTTTATAGTAAAGAGTCTTTTAGTGGTCATTCTTGGAAAATCATTCCAACGATTAAGAGAAATCCCGACATTGAAAAAATGATTGTGGTGGCGATTGACAATGACGGTTTTAATCGAATGAATGAGTATTCTGCATGGAAATATCAAGAATCAACTATTCCAGGTATGCAATTTGGCGGCAAGGGGACAGAGTATGCGGAGTTTGTCATGGAAGTTGTTAAACCCTTTGTTGACGAGTATTATCGTACCAAGTCAGACCGAGCGCACACGGCTATGGTTGGTTCTTCTTTAGGCGGAAACATTACACAGTTTATGGGAATTGAATACCAAGAGCAAATTGGCTGCTTGGGTGTTTTCTCATCTGCAAACTGGCTGCATCAGGAAGCGTTCAATCGTTATATAGAACGCCATAACTTATTAGCAGATCAGCGGATTTATATTTATGTTGGAACAGAAGAAGCAGATGACACCGATAAAACCTTAATGGCTGGCAATATCAAGCAAGCTTATATTGATTCGTCATTAACCTACTTTCGTCAGTTAATTGCGGGCGGTTTAGATTTGGAAAATCTATTGTTTTATATCCAAGCCGGTGCAGAACACAATGAAATGGCTTGGGCTGAGCATTTACCTGATTGTCTTCGCTTCTTTAGCGAAAAATGGTAAATAAATTAATTAAGAATATGAGGAGAGAATTTATATGCACGTTGAATTTTTAAGTCATTGGAGTGGTCATTTAAATCGTGAAATGTATGTGAATCGTTACGGGCACGCTGGAATACCTGTAGTCGTTTTTGCTTCGTCTGGTGGCAGTCACAATGAATATGCAGATTTTGGTATGATTGAGGCTTGTTCATGGTTTATCGAAACAGGAAAAATTCAATTCTTCACTTTGAGTAGTGTAGATAGTGAAAGCTGGCTGGCTGATTGGAAAGCTCCTCACGACCGCGCGGAAATGCACCGAGCTTATGAGCGCTATGTCATTGAGGAAGCCATTCCTTTTATCAAGCATAAAACAGGTTGGTTTGATCCAATGATGACGACAGGTTGTTCTATGGGAGCCTATCACGCTGTTAATTTCTTTCTCCAGCACCCCGATGTCTTTAACAAGGTCATCGCCCTCAGCGGAGTTTACGATGCCCGCTTCTTTGTCGGTGATTGTTTAGATGATGAAGCAATTTATCAAAATTCACCAGCAGATTACATTTGGAATCAAAACGATGGTTGGTTTATTGACCGCTATCGCAATGCTGATATCATTGTCTGTACAGGACTTGGTGCATGGGAACAGGACGGACTACCTTCTTTCTACACCTTAAAAGAAGCCTTTGAACATAAGAACATTCCAGCATGGTTTGCTGAATGGGGATATGATGTTTCGCATGACTGGATTTGGTGGCGCAAGCAAATGCCTTATTTTCTCAATCAATTAAACCTATGATTAGAAAGGAAACACTATTATGAACTATATCGTTATTTCACCTTATTATCCGCAAAATTTTCAACAATTTACTGTTGAACTTGCAAATAAAGGAATTACTGTTTTGGGCATCGGGCAAGAACCTTATGATCAACTAGATCAACCGTTGAAAAATGCTTTAACAGAATATTTTCGTGTGGAAAATCTAGAAAATCTTGATGAAGTGAAACGTGCTGTAGCCTTCCTTTTTTACAAGCACGGACCAATTGACCGCATTGAGTCACACAATGAATATTGGTTGGACCAAGACGCAAAATTGCGTGAACAATTTAATGTTGTAGGACCAAAACCAAAAGATTTGAAAAAGACAAAATTCAAATCTGAAATGAAGAAACTCTTTAAAAAGGCTGGAGTTCCTGTCGTTCCTGGTCAAATTGTAAAAACCTTGCAGGCAGTTGACATGGCTGTCAGTAAAATTGGACTTCCGATGATTGCGAAGCCAGACAATGGAGTTGGCGCAGCAGGAACTTATAAACTTGAAACTACTGAAGATGTTGAACAATTTAAACAAGAGTGGGATAAGCAAACCGTTTATTTCTTTGAAAAATTCGTTGACTCTGGACAAATTTGTACGTTTGACGGATTACTGGATTCAAAGGGAAATATTGTGTTTTCAACAACTTTCGACTATGCTTATACTCCTTTAGACTTAGTTTTGAATCATTATGAAAACTCATATTATATTATAAAAGACATGGATCCCAAGTTACGTCAATATGGGGAAGCTATCATTAAAGCGTTTGGCATGAAAGAACGCTTCTTTCATATTGAATTTTTCCGTGACGGAGATGATTATATTGCCATAGAATACAATAATCGTCCAGCAGGTGCTTTTACGATTGATTTGTATAACTTTGCTCACTCCATTGACCTTTATCGTGGATATGCAGATATTGTGAATGGCGAACCTTTCCCACAACCTCAAGTCGAAGCACAATACGGCTTGGTTACTTCACGCCGTTTAACCTCAAATTATGTGTATTCAGAAGAAGAATTGCATGCAAAGTACGGCGATAAATTAAAAGCAGTCAAAATCATGCCAAAAGCATTTGCAGACTTACAAGGAGATGTTCATTATATTTTGACAACACCAAGTCGTTCGGAAATCGATCAAATGATAGAGGATTTTGGGAAAAAGTAGAAAAATATATTTGTGAAATTTTTATTTAGTCAATTCAAATCAGCTTGCCAGCAAGGTTCGCTGATTTTTCTTTGTGAAATTGTTCAAGCATAAATTTTGACAGTATTTTTTAGTTTGGATAGAATGAAATTATAGAATTACACTCATAGAAAGGCTCGACTATGTCAACTTTAGATAAAAATCTTTTGCTAGAGATGTTTCGTAAGATGGAAGAGATCCGTCGGATGGACTTAAAAATTGCCCAACTCGTAAAAAAGGGGAAAGTTCCAGGAATGACTCACTTTTCTGTTGGAGAAGAAGCAGCTAGCGTTGGAGCTATGCTGGCCCTCAATCCTGATGATTTGATTACTTCTAACCACCGTGGTCATGGTCAGGCGATTGCCAAAGGAATTGATCTGAACGGCATGATGGCAGAAATCATGGGCAAATATAACGGAACCTGCAAAGGAAAAGGTGGCTCCATGCACATTGCTGATTTGGATGCTGGAAATTTAGGAGCAAATGGTATTGTAGGCGGAGGTATGGGAATTGCAGTCGGTGCCGCCCTCACTCAGCAAATGCACCAAACAGATAAAATCGTGGTTTGCTTCTTTGGTGACGGAGCAACGAACGAAGGTATTTTTCATGAAGCGGTTAATATGGCTTCTATTTGGAATTTGCCAGTGATTTTCTATTGTATCAATAATGGCTATGGTATTTCTGCGGATATTAAGAAAATGACCAATATAGAGCACATTCATGAGCGGAGTGCTGCCTATGGTATTCCTGGCATCTTTATCCCAGACGGGAACAACGTTATTGAGGTCTATGAAGGTTTTCAAAAAGCTGTTAAATATGTTCGAAGTGGTAAAGGGCCTGTCTTGATTGAAAGTGTTACTTATCGCTGGTTAGGACATTCTTCTTCTGACCCTGGTAAGTATCGAACGCGCAAAGAAGTAGAGGAGTGGAAGAAAAAAGACCCAATCGAAAATCTTCGTAAATACTTGCTAGCAAATCAGATTGCAAGCGACGAAGAGTTAGAAGCTATCCAAGCAGAGGTTAAAGAAGCAGTGGAAGCATCTGTAAAATTTGCAGAGGAAAGTCCATTCCCACCGCTTGAGTCAGCTTTTGAAGATATTTACGCGGACTAAGAGAGGAGATAAAATGGAAACAAAAACAATGTCCTTCCGTGATACCATTATCCTTGCTATGTCTGAGGAAATGCGTCACGATGAAAATGTGTTGTTAATGGGAGAAGATGTCGGTATTTTCGGAGGAGATTTCGGAACATCTGTCGGAATGTTAGAAGAATTCGGTCCAGAACGAGTACGTGATTGTCCAATTTCTGAAGCAGCTATTTCAGGAGCTGCAGCAGGATCGGCCATGACTGGACTACGCCCAATTGTAGATATGACTTTTATGGATTTTTCTGTCATTGCCATGGATGCAATTGTCAACCAAGCTGCTAAAACGCGTTATATGTTCGGTGGTAAAGGTCAGGTTCCGATGACAATTCGCTGCGCAGCTGGAAATGGTGTCGGATCAGCTGCTCAACACTCACAATCTTTGGAATCTTGGTTTACCCACATTCCAGGTTTAAAGGTCGTGGCACCTAGCACTCCTGCGGATATGAAAGGGTTGCTAAAATCTTCTATCCGCGACAACAATCCTGTTATTATTCTTGAGTACAAGTCAGAATTCAACCAAAAAGGCGAAGTTCCGCTTGATCCTGATTATACAATCCCTCTCGGTGTTGGTGACATCAAAAAAGAGGGAACGGACGTGACAGTTGTGACCTATGGAAAAATGCTCCGTAGGGTTATGCAAGCAGCTGAAGAATTGGTAGAAGAAGGCATTTCAGTAGAAGTGGTTGATCCTCGTACCTTGGTGCCTCTGGACAAGGATATCATTATCAACTCAGTCAAAAAAACAGGAAAAGTCGTTCTAGTCAATGATGCCCACAAAACTAGTGGTTATATCGGTGAAATTTCTGCTATCATTTCCGAATCAGAAGCATTTGACTATTTGGATGCACCAATTCGCCGTTGTGCTGGCGAAGATGTTCCTATGCCCTATGCTCAGAATCTTGAAAATGCTATGATTCCGACAGTTGAAAGTATCAAAGAGGTTATCCGTAAGACTTACAATAAAGAATAAAACTGAAATTGATATTGGCTACAACGTTTTTACATAACTAAAATTATGTAAAAACAAAAACAGTTCAAGATTAAAGAATAATCAATAAAAAAAGAAATAGGAGAAGCTATGACTGATGATAAGTTAAGAGCGACCCCTGCTGCTAGAAAATTAGCAGATGATTTGGGTATCAATCTCTATGACGTATCTGGTACTGGCGCAAAGGGACGCATTCACAAAGAAGATATTGAAAGTTATCGAGAATTCAATATTGTGAAAATTACGCCCCTTGCAAAACGTATTGCAGAAGAAAATAACATCGCTTGGCAGGAAATCCAAGGGACAGGCGTGCACGGCAAGATTATGAAAAAGGATATTCTGGCTTTGCTGCCTGAAAATGTTGACTCAGACAGTATCAAGTCTCCGGCTCAAATTGAGAAAGCGGAAGAAATACCTGACAACACCACTCCTTATGGAGAAATTAAGCGCCTTCCAATGACGCCAATGCGGAAGGTCATTGCTAAACGAATGGTGGATTCTTATCTGACAGCACCAACTTTCACTCTCAATTATGACGTAGATATGACAGAGTTGCTGGCGCTGCGCAAGAGGGTTTTAGAGACAATTATGGAAGCGACAGGAAAGAAAATGACGGTTACGGATTTACTTTCTATGGCAGTTGTTAAAATCTTAATGAAGCACCCTTATCTCAATTCGTCTCTGACAGAAGACGGGCAGACTGTTATTATGCACAATTATGTCAATCTGGCTATGGCTGTTGGGATGGACAATGGGCTTATGACACCAGTGGTTTACAATGCCGAAAAAATGAGTCTGTCTGAGTTAGTCGTTGCCTTTAAGGATGTGATTGAACGGACTTTAAATGGAAAATTAGCACCAAGCGAATTGCAAAACTCAACTTTTACGATTAGTAATCTAGGAATGTTTGGTGTTCAATCGTTCGGCCCAATTATCAATCAACCCAATTCAGCGATTTTGGGCGTTAGTTCAACCGTTGAAAAACCAGTCGTAGTGAACGGAGAGATTGTTATTCGACCAATCATGAGTCTTGGATTAACTATTGACCACCGAGTCGTGGACGGTATGGCAGGTGCTAAATTCATGAAAGACCTAAAAGCACTGATTGAAGATCCGATTTCAATGTTGGTGTAAAAAAAGTTAAAATGAGAGGAAAATAAAAACATGGCCTTAGAAGTAATTATGCCAAAAGCCGGCGTTGATATGACAGAAGGACAGATTGTTCAATGGAATAAAAAAGTTGGCGAATTTGTAAAAGAAGGAGAGATCCTTCTGGAAATCATGACAGATAAAGTCAGCATGGAGTTAGAAGCAGAGGAAGATGGCTATCTGATTGCTATCTTGAAAGGAGACGGTGAGACTGTTCCTGTAACGGAAGTTATCGGTTATCTGGGCGAAGAAGGAGAAAATATTCCGACTACTGTGGCTGCTTCAGATGATAGTCCAACACCACCAACTGCAACCACAACTTCTAACGATGATAATAAGAGTGATGACGCTTATGATATTGTGGTTATTGGTGGCGGACCAGCTGGTTATGTGGCGGCGATTAAAGCAGCTCAATTAGGAGGTAAAATTGCCCTTGTTGAAAAATCTGAACTAGGTGGAACCTGCCTCAACCGTGGCTGTATCCCGACTAAGACCTATCTTCACAATGCAGAAATTATTGAAAGCCTAGCCCATGCAGCAAACCGCGGTATTATCATTGAAAATCCAAACTTTACTGTCAATATGGATAAGGTTCTGGAAACTAAAAATAAGGTTGTCAACACACTTGTCGGAGGTGTTGCAGGTCTGCTTCGCAGCTATGATGTTGATGTTTACAAAGGAATTGGTACCATTACCAAAGATAAGAATGTCTTAGTGAACGGTTCTGAACTTCTTGAAACCAAGAAAATTATCTTAGCTGGTGGCTCAAAAGTCAGCAAGATTAACGTTCCAGGCATAGAATCACCACTTGTTATGACTAGCGATGATATTCTAGATATGAAGGAAGTTCCAGAAAGTTTAGTAATCATTGGTGGTGGCGTTGTTGGTATTGAGCTAGGACAGGCTTTCATGACCTTTGGCAGTAAGGTGACGGTTGTCGAAATGATGAATCGGATTGTTCCAGCTATGGATGCAGAAGTCTCTAAGAACCTACGGCTCATTCTTGAACGCAAGGGCATGACCATTTTGACAGAGACCAAGTTGGAAGAAATTATCGAAGAAAATGGCAAGCTCTGCATCAAAGTTGCAGGAAAGGGAGATATCATAGCTGATAAAGCTTTGCTTTCTATCGGACGCGTGCCTGATTTGGAGGGAATTGGCGAGGTTGACTTTGAACTAGACCGCGGTCGTATCAAGGTCAATGAATATATGGAAACTTCTGTTTCAGGAATTTACGCACCCGGAGACATTAACGGTACCAAGATGTTGGCGCATGCAGCTTTTCGTATGGGAGAAGTAGCTGCAGAGAATGCTCTCAAAGGCAATCATGTAGTTGCTAAATTAAATCTAACTCCAGCAGCCATCTACACTTTACCAGAAGTTGCGGCAGTCGGTCTGACAGAAGAACAAGCTCGCGAAAAATACGATGTAGCTATCGGCAAATTCAACTTCGCAGCAAACGGACGAGCAATTGCATCTGATGCTGCTCAAGGATTTGTCAAAGTGATTGCTGATAAGAAATACGGAGAAGTTCTCGGTGTTCACATCATCGGTCCCGCTGCAGCCGAGTTAATCAATGAAGCCTCTACTATCATCGAAATGGAAATCACGGTGGAAGAAATGCTCAAGACCATTCACGGTCATCCGACATTCTCAGAAGTTATGTACGAAGCATTTGCAGACGTACTCGGCATGGCTATCCATGCCCCTAAGAAAAGATAAGAGGCACTATGAAATACATTATCAATAATAGTAACGATACAGCTTTTAATATCGCTCTTGAGGAATATGCTTTCAAGCATCTCCTTGATGAAGATATGATTTTCTTGCTTTGGATCAATAAACCCTCTATCATTGTCGGACGTCATCAGAATACCGTGGAGGAAATCAATCGAGATTTTGTACGTGAAAATGGCATTGAGGTTGTTCGTCGTATCAGTGGAGGCGGAGCTGTCTATCATGACTATAACAATCTTAACTACACCATTATTTCCAAAGAATCTGAGAACAAAGCCTTTGATTTTAAGAGCTTCTCTATTCCGGTCATCAAGACTTTGGAAGCATTAGGTGTAAAAGCAGAATTTACGGGGCGAAACGATCTGGAAATTGACGGGAAAAAATTCTGTGGCAATGCTCAGGCCTACATCAATGGTCGAATCATGCACCACGGCTGCCTGCTTTTTGACGTAGAATTATCCGTCTTAGCGAATGCCTTAAAAGTTTCCAAGGACAAGTTCGAGTCCAAAGGTGTTAAGTCTGTTCGAGCTCGTGTAACCAATATCATTGATGAATTGCCTGAAAAGATTACTGTCGAGCAATTTCGCGACCTCCTGCTAGACTATATGAAGAAAGAATATCCAGAAATGACAGAATATGTCTTCTCCGATGATGAACTAGCTGAAATCAACCATATCAAGGAAACTAAATTTGCTACTTGGGATTGGAACTATGGCAAATCGCCAGAGTACAATGTTCATCGTAGTACCAAATTTACTAGCGGTAAAGTGGAAATCTTTGCCAATGTTGTTCAGTCAAAAATCGAAAACATCAAAATTTACGGAGATTTCTTTGGAATCGAAGATGTAGCAGCAGTAGAAGAAGTCCTCAAGGGTGTTAAATATGAAAGAGAAGATGTTTTAAATGCTCTTGAAAACCTGGATATTTCTCGCTATTTCGCTGGAATTAGCCAAGAAGAAATTGCAGAAGCAGTGGTTGGCTAAATCACAAGACTATAACAAAATAAAAACATTCTTACATTTATTTAACTAAGGATGTTTTTTCTATAGTTTGAAGAAGTTGGTTATCAGAATGTTCAGATGCTTCTGGGATACACCACAGCCAATAATCGCTTGGAGAATATCCGCTTTGGAGCAAGTTCCTTATTATCGAACCCTACAGAAATTATTGGATAGATTTTTTATAAAGAGGACGAAACATCATAGCAAATGCGAGGTTTTCCTTCATTATTATATTGACAAGCAACTAGAAAAGTACTAGACTAAAGTTAGAAATACATCATAAAATGTCACAAAAATCTGTCAAACTTCTTCGTTTTAGAAAGGATGGTTACTATGGCTAAATTAGATGGAAAAGTTGCTTTGATTACTGGAGCGGCTGTCGGTCTGGGTCAGGGCATTGCCTCAGTCTATGCTAAATATGGCGCCAAGCTCTGCCTTTTCGATCGAGACCCTCAAGTAGAAGCAACTGCTCAAGAACTTCGTGACAGCTACCAAATAGATATTATCAGCTATATCGGTGATGTCAGTCGTCTAGAAGATTTGGAAGCGGCTGTCTCTCAGACTATCCAAGCCTTTGGGCATCTTGATATTGCCTGCTGTAATGCTGGTATCTGCAAGCTGGCGCCCTTTGAAGAAATGACAGACCAGATACGGGATCAACATATTAATGTCAATATCAAGGGAGTTTGGAACACTTGTCAGGCAACCATCAAGCCCATGTTGAAACAGAGAGCAGGCGCTATCGTCATCGCATCATCTGTAACAGGCGATTTGGTTGCTGATGCTGGAGAAGCAGCTTACGCGATGACCAAGGCAGCTCTGGTCGGCTTAACCAAGGCCTTGGCAGTAGAATATGCCGATCGCAATATCCGAGTTAACTGCAGCCAGCTAGGCTATGCTCGGACACCGATGGTCGAAAAAATGGCCTTGGAATCCAACCCAGAACATCCAGAAGTTCCTATTCAAGATATTGCGACCGCTGTCCCAATGAAAAGATTAGCTAAACCGCAAGAAGTAGGGGAACTCTTTGCCTTTTTAGGTAGTGACGAATCCTCCTATCTTACAGGATCTCAAATTGTCATTGACGGCGGTAGTACCCTACCAGAAACTATGAGCATGGGCACAAACTAGCAGCATTTAGCTCAATTCAAATAAAAAATTTGCATACCTTAAATTATGCAAATTTTTTATTTTATAAGTTATCCAATGCATTTTTTTGTTCGTCATTAACAATATGGGTGTAGAGGTCTGTAACTTGAGTGCTGGCATGTCCTAGCTGATGACTGACCAAAACTTGAGATTTAGTAGCATCATAAAGTCGAGTAGCCAGCGTATGGCGGAGTTTGTGAGGTGTCACTCGAACTTTGAAATCTTCAGAATACTTAGCAACCATCTTTTCTACACTAGAAGCATCAATCCGGTTAGGAACACCTCTATATTCTGTCAAAAAGAGGGCAGTGTCTGATTTTTCAGCTTTGTAACGTTTAGAGCGAACCTCCAGATACCTTTCCAAATAAGCTTTGGCAAAAGCTGCAACATTGACAGAATCTCTTTTCCCGCCCTTACGAGTAACTTCAATGACCATCATTTTGAGATTTAGGTCTTTCAAATCAAGATTTACTGCCTCGGATAGACGAACACCAGATGCAAGAAGCAGTGCTATGATTGCCAAATCTCGCTCTTTATTTTTGTCAAAAGAGGAGAGAGCCCGATTTGATAAATTTTTAGGGTATTCTTCATCAATATAATTCAAAAATTGTTCAGTTTCTTCGCCCAAAAAGAGTTTTTGTTTGATGTTTTCAGCGCGCGCAGCTAAAGTCTCTCTCTTTTTCTTAGTAGACACTTTTTTCATGACATTACGATAGAAATAAGGTTCCCCATTCTCATTTTCCACCTCTTCAGTTAAATATTTATAAAGGCTAGAGAGAGCAGAAAGAGTGCGATTAATGGTGGTTTGCGATACTCCGTTCTGTGTAGTATTAGCATTAAGCAATGGACGCTCCCGTAAGTAAAGAATAAACGCTTCCATATCTTTTTTAGTCATATTTTCCAATACTGACAGAGGAATTTCTGCAATCTGCGACCCATCAGCAATTCCAGAGTCTAAAATCCAATGAAAAAAGCGATCATATTCTTTGAGATATTCATATAAGGTTGTAAAACTGTATGGAACAGTCAATTTAGACTGATAGTATTCCAAAACGTACCAAGGCATGATGGCCTTTAGTTTTTCAATTCTTTCTAACAATATTTCGCGTTTCATTAAGATATTCTCCATCATTTTCTATAAATAGAAGTATAGCACACTCCTGTATTTTTTTCAAGAAAATTATAGTTTTTCGGAAAGATATGTGTAAGGGTCTATTGAAAGATTCGTTTCTTTTAGAGATAACCAAAAATTTTTTTAGAGCTAATTATTCTTAATTATGTATTTTATTTAAGTGAATACTGGAAATTTTAAAAGTTATTCATCTGCTATAATGTGTACTTTATTTAAGTGAAAACTAAAAACTTTTCAAATGTACATTTTATCAAAATAAGAACACTTTATATTATTTAAAGTGTTCTTATTTTTGTTATATCTTTTTAAACTGTACAAAATGTTCTTGCTTTCTTCTGTAACCTTTGCAAATCGAACATGCCTTTTTATTTCGCTTTCTGTATGCCATTCTTTCTTTAACTTGAATTTTATAACGATGATCTGTGTTTTCCTGACATATCCACCATACAGACATATTACTCAACTCTGTGATTTCAGTTGGACTTGCTATTAGGAGGTTATTCAAATAATCCCACTCAGGCATTAGACTTTGTTGTGTCGTTGCTAAGTCATTAAATCCTTTTAAAACTTTTTGATTCCTACAATATGGACAAGAATTTTCTCTGTAAAATTTTTCTTTTATGACTTGCTGATATTCTCCAGTGCATACAGGACATTTCCACCATGCGGTATATGTTGAATTAACTCTCACTGAAGACATTTCTTGTTTATTTAATGTAGACCATTCTTTAATTAACCAAGGATGTGTTGTTTCAAGATCGTTATAACCTTTTGCAGTCTTTTTAAATGAACAATATGGACAACATTGGTCGTTTTCGTGGCGTTCAGAAATTTTTGCTTTAAAACTTCTGTGACATTTTCGACAAATCCAATTGGTTAAAGTATTTGAATTATAAAAGAAGATATCAATATCACCATTAAGTTCTTTTACCCATTCATTGTTTAAGTACGGTTTAACATAGCTCAGTGTTTCATTTGGTTTAGGAATTTTTTTATTACAGTAAAGACATATAGAGTTAAGTTTATTAGAATTATTGTTGGTAAATACATCTAGAACAGTCCCTAATCTCTCCTGAAATTCTAAATCACAACAATCACAAATCCAATTAAATATTTTATTCTCGGATTCTACCGATTTTGTCACCTCATCAGGTTTTTCTAAATTCTTGCTACTCCAAAGGTCACACAACTCAGGATAAGTATCTGCAATTGTATTATAACATTTTAATGCTTGCTCGTTATTACAATATGGACAGCTATCTATTACTTCTTTTCTTATTGGAATTGAACAAAGGTATTCACCTTGACAAACAGAACACTTCCACCAATATTTTTTTGTTTCAATGTGGCTCAATGCTAAATGAACAGGCAATCCATTTTTATCGCTCCATTCTTCCTGTAATTTTGGGAAATTATAGAGTATATCATTGTTAAAAACAAGTATATCCCAATCACAATGATTAGGACAAGTTTGAAAATTACTATTCTCTAAGTCGGTTCTTGAAATCATTTCAATAGGACTACAATAAAAACTGACTTTGCAACAAGGGCATTTCCAATTTATACATTTAGAAGACTTATACCAGTATTCAGAAATAGGTTTATCATTACTTTTATCCCAAAATTTCTCTAAATAAGGATGAGTTTCTTGTAAAGTATTATATCCTTTTAACATCAATTTATTATCACAATAAGGGCAGCCTTCAAGATGCCTTTTGACAACACTACATTCATATTGACCATGACATTTAAAACACTGCCATCTTACTAAGATGTCGGATAAACTATCAATCATATTACTTTTTACATGAGTTGGAATAAATTGCTTAAAAAGATTTCTATCTGTATGTAATAAGGGGTTGGCTTTCGCTTTAATTGGGGTATCGAATGTAGCTTTACAGTTAGTACAATAGAAACTATCTCTTTTGATTCTTGAAATTAGCTGATCAATAGACAACTTAAAGATATGGTCACATTTGTCGCATTTCCAATTTCTAGGGATTGTAACATTGTCATTTAACTTCAAATCATTAAACTCTACATCGTTTTGCTCCCCTGGAAGATAAATTTTCCGAAGATTAGGGTATGCTTTAGTGTAAGCTACAAAATGTGTATTCTCATTACATCCGACATGAATAAGCTCTTGATTATGTTTATTGGTTAATTTAGAAGTGTTTGCTACATCTTTCCAACTAACATGACAGGTAGGACATTTGAAGTGAAATAACCTCTTTGAAGAAAAAGATAAATTATCAATCTCTTCCTGAATGGTTTCTATATTTTCATAATGAAAGTTTATGTACCTTAGAAAGTTAGGAATCCTTGCAGATATAGAGTTTTCCCCTTTTATAAACACTTCTCCAAGCTCACATACAGGACAGATTTTTGAATGATTTTGGATATTCTTATAAGATTTTGATGCACTTGCTTTCCATTCATAAGAACAGGTAGGACATTTCCAGTTAATGTGTCTTTTACTGGAAATTGGTATTTTTTCTACATCTATTTTGATATTCTTGTCAAAGTCCCAATAGTTCAATAAAGCTGGAAAATCAGTGATTAAGTCTGACATTTTCTCCTCCTAATACTTAGTCTTGTTATCCAGTAAGTCTTTAATTTCCAAAATCTTACTTTTGCTTATTTGCTTTTCAGTATGAGTATGCTTTTCAAAAGATATTTTTGAATCTGAGGTGATAATATTTTCACTTAGATACTTCTTAGTTACAAGTTGCTGATCAGACTTTAACAACCCTTCTTCTTTTAACAATTCATTAACAATCTCAGGATACAAACTAGTTTTAAGAAGCTTCCTTAACTTTTTGTTTTCTTCTAATAATTCTTTGCTTAACGCTGTCTGCTCCTTAATTTCAGCATTCTTTTCATTAAGTTGTGCTACCTCATTTTTCAACTCTGAAACTCTTGTTTTGAGCTTACTGGCTTCTTCCTTATATTCTATTGCTGCATCAACAACTCTTTTATAATAATTGTTAAGCTCCATCAATGCTGATTTGATTGCTTTTGGGGTTCTATTGGTCATTAAGAAACGTTCCACATCTAGAGTTTTATACGTTATAACTGTTTGATAGGTGTCGTCCTCAAATAGTTCCAATTTATCATTAAGGGCTTGTCTAAATTCTTTGTTTCTTCTAATAGTTGTGTCTGCAACTTGCGGAAATCCGTTGTTTCTAAGATAATTTCCAAACTGTGGAATTTTGAATAGTCTAGGATTATTCGAACAATGTTCCAGTAAATAATGTTCAAATAATAATAGCAATTCTTGATTATCAATATACTTCTTTCTAGCCATTTGAGAACTCCTGTAAGGATAAATGTTTTTCAGTTAGATACTCTTGATAAGAACGACTAACTGTTTTAAGTTTTAATAACGCCTCACCAATATCTTCTATATTCCCCTTTCCTTGTCGAACTCTTTTTATAGCCTCATCTACAATTAAAGCTTCCTCGTCGATTGATTTCTTAAAGGATTTATCCATAGAGAAATAATCTTTTCCAGCTTTTCTGTAAAATGGACAACTAGTACAAGCACCAAGCTCTGCATGTGAGCTAATGACTTTAAGACAGTCTGAATAATCACCTTCCGCAAATCGAGGTGAATAACATCTGCCCTTATTATCAAGAGGAACATAGTTTTTATTAATGGTGTATTTATGTTGAGTTTTACTTATAGCGTAAGACGTTTGAGAGTTTGTTAATTTACGATAAAGCTGATAGCTCCTACATTCAATAAACTGACTCAGATTTGAAAAATAATGTGAAGATGTTGTGACACTATCATGTCCAGCTAAGAGCATTGCTGTTACTGGACTAGCTCCTTCTGCTATCAGGTTGATCATTGCAATGTGTCTCGTATCTCCAATATGAATGAAATTAATCTCATGATCTTCTAATTGATTTGGGGAATTGATATGATGGACAAAATACCCATACTGTTGAGATACAATCTCATTAAAGAAATATTTTAAAATTGTATTTAAGTTACTGTACGTCAAGAAACGGTTTTTAGTACCAGCAATACGTTTCCATTTCCGATAATGAGAGTCTGTCACAAATAGGGTATCTAACTGTGTAGATGATAAGTCTTTGGTTAGCTCTAAATAATTTAGAATCTCACTCGCAAGCTTAAATGGTACTTCGTAAGTTGTTAAATAATAATCCTCTGAAATTTTATGGGATACTCCCTTGTCTTTTCCTTTTAAGTTATTTCGTCTGAGAGTTAAGTAATAATTTCCGTTTTTTTCTGTGAGACAATTTCTCTGAGTGAGCAAAAACTCCCTTGGTCTAAGCGGTACTACTGCTGTTATTTGCCACCATAAGTAAAGAGGGTAGTAAAATAATCTTTCATCATCTGATAATGGTTTAACCCAATAGTCGTTTAAAATATCATTAAATAAAAAATAGGATTGAAATTGGGCTAACTTTCGCTGTTTTTTAGTGTTCAGTTGATAACTAACATTTAAAAGTTCATCTAGTTGCTCAATCAGTTGTGTTAATTCGTTACTCTCTAAACATGGTAGTGTAGAAAGAAAATCTATACATACTGAGGGGTTGGAAATCTTCATATTTGCTAACGAGAAGACTTCGTTCACTTTTAGTTCTTTGACTAATTTCTTTATATCTCTTAAAAAGGCTTGGAGTGTGATTAAAACATGATGTTCCATAGATAGCACAATAAAACTCTTTAAGTAGGTAACAAAATCATCAAAAGATACTTGAAATACTTGTTCATAAAACCTTTTATATTGGAATTTATTCAAGTTAAAAATGAAGCTAACGTTAGAATATTCATTAGTTGTTGCCCATTTATTTTCTTCAAAATTGGTTGTTAGGATAATCCCTTTTTCAACATAGGCTTGAAAACATTCTTTTGCGCTCTCAATCATATTGTCATCAAATAGGACAATTTCATTTACTTTACGAAATAATTTTAATTGATTATTCAACTGACTAACTCCTTGATAATATCCTCATAATCAGATAATACAGCTTCGCCATACTGTTCTGATAATGCTTCTAACATTTCTGTAAGACATGGTTTAATCTGCTGCTCAAGAATGGCTCGAACCTTTCCTCGTTCAAGTTCATTCTTTAATTTTTGATATTGTTTATTGAGACGATTAAACTCACCAATTAACAAAAGCAAGGTAGATTTTGTTTGTAATTCATACTGGCAGCCAACACAATGTTGACGGTCATCATAGGGGCATAGTTTCCCTAACGCAGACAAGAGACACATACTTTCTCCCTGCTTAGAGAAAGCCTCTCCGTTGCCAATTCGATGACAGATTGTCAGTAATTGTTCAGGTTCAACGTTGTTTTCAACTAGAGTTTTTAAAGCTTGTTGAGAGCGCAAATCAGCCTTAACGCTCAATTCTAAAGTTTTCTCAATTTCTACTGGTGTTAAATCTAAACTTTTAATCATTTGAGTTTGTTGGCTTGGACTTAATTCTTTATACTTTCCTCTAGTTACAATGGTCAAGAGCATAGACGGAATCATGGATAATACGCCTCGCTCAAATAATTCTTTTGCAACCATTTCAGGTTTTAGTTGTCCAAGTTGGGCATCTTTTAGATACGTTGTTGTAGTTTGCGCAAATTCATTAAAATTACCTTTATGGCTACGAGCTAATGCTGCTAAAAAATAACCTTTAATATTCAGTTCTGACTTTTCTTCAAGAACATCATCTGCTAACATTGCGACAGATTGTAAGTAAGACTTGTTTGCAGAACGACTACTAAAGTTACGCTCTAAAAATAAATTTCCGATTTCATCCCCCATATAACTAGTAATCTTTTCATAAGTTTTAATTTGTCTGATCAATGGATTTTCTGCATTGTATGGTATTTGAAGTTGGAAATGTGCCTCACAGATAGCCAATAACGTTCCAATAAGAACCTGACAACTTTCTGGGACATGAAACTTTAGCTGAGTAACATTAGAAGCGTTTTTGGTTTTATTAGGTGTTAAGTTTAAATAAGTCAATCTTGTTGTAATACTTAGTAAAGTCCTTCTAGCTTCACTACCACTCCAAGTTCCATCTACTACTGCTTCTAAAACTTCTAATGGCTCTCTTGTTAATTTAGGATGTCCTAATCTTTCTAAGTCTGTTGATCTTAGTGCGCAAATAAAATGTAACCCTAGATACAACCATGTATCTGCATAATTTTTTGAACTAGCTGCTTTACAAAACATATCATTTTTTATGATGTAGTCCTCGTTGAATAGGTAATACATTAATTCAAGGTATTCATCTAATTCATACGCTCCATTTGCACTCTCAATCGTGTAACGCTTCGTCATTTCAAAACTTACTCGATAACGAGTAACGCCTTTATTGAGTAGCCATTTAATAAATTGAATGAGGATATTGCCTTGTAACTTCGTAAGAACTTCTGTTGCTACTTCTACTAAGGTCTCCACTTCAGCATCACTATATAGAAACAAATCTTTTGTTAAGTAATATGCTAAAAAATCAAGTAGATAGAAACGATTGGTTTCACTCAGCTTTTGTTCTTCAGCAAATTGTACGAATAATTCACTTGTAGAAGGAAATTTTTTTGAAAAGACTCCTTCCATACTCTTAACTCCTGGAGGTGTTGTTAGATAGTTTTTGATGTGATTTTTAAGAATTTCAGCATCTTTTTCAACGATAGTATAATCATCAAGGTTTATAGACACACCAAACCAATCATTGTCTAGTAAAAATCCACTGACTTTGTCACGGTGTTTTATTGTATCCACACTTAGCTCGATTAGAATTTTTTCAAGATAACTTTTTAAATCGACTACCAACAGCTACTCCTCCTTTCAATGTTCTCCAAACAATTTTCCTGCTTGCCAATTCATATAATCAAAAACACCATTGTTCACCTGACCGTACTGTTTTGCAATTTCTCCTTTATTTTGTAAATATACCCAAGCGCTCTCTGGTGAATTGTCTCCTCTAGCAGACATTAGTTCACTAACTTCATTAACACCTGATAACACTAATTGAGTGGTATACCAGTGCCTAAATATATGAGGCGAGATATTATTTTCTTGTAAAAGTTGACCAAAAAAGACAACCTCTGCGTCATCAGATTTAAGAAATATTGGGATAATTTCTTCGCGAATAATCTTACGAAATCGTTGATAGTACACATCGTATGACAATGCTTTCCCTTGCTTGTTAAGGTTTAATGGACCATAATCTTTCTCATACCTTTTACCCTCTAGATAGCTCATATAGTCATTATAAGTGTCTAAAAAGACTTCCAAGAAGATATAAGGTACAGCTTGAAGTCTTTCCTTTTTAATTCGTCCAGTTGGCTTTAAATCACTTCTAAGGGGCATTTCTTTTCGCAGATCAATCTCAATTTTAAATACTTGATTATCACTCTGGTGGAATATGATACCTGCTCCCAAAGGACTATCTTCACGTCTTACATTACATGCTTCTGATGGTCTCAAACCAACAAATGCTCCCAAAGCAACAACCATAAGTAAATCCTTGTGATATTGAGCAATGTGAGCAAAGAGCATTTCAAAGGCGCTGTTTGGCATATCTCTAAAAATTGACTTCTGTGTGTTGCTTTCATCAACAAATATCTCAAAATTCAGTTCTTTCCGTTTAATGACTTTACCTTGTCTATTAGTGAATGTATTGATAGAATAAAGGTCCTCAGGCTTCAATTTAGCCTTCCCTTTTCGTTTACTCAAGTATAGAGTTAAAAAATCAAGAACTGCATTTACGCATTTTTCGACTGTACTTTTCTTTCTATTTTTTCTATCCTCTGGTAGTTGCGCTAAACCATAAAGTGTAAAAAACTCCTTGACCATTTCAAAAGTTAGTTGATCAAGATTGTTTAAACCAACTGTTCCAAATAGAAAGTTTAAGAACTTAACAACGTAGGAAAAACGTTTGTTTCCATCGTCTGAAATAGCCTTAATCTTTGTGGCGGATTTTACATATCTATGAAAATCAGTGAATTGTAATGTGCCATCATCATGTTTGAGTGCAATCAATTGCTTTGTAACGATATTATTATCGCCTAGAATCAGCGAATGTTTATAACAAACGAACTTCATAGCACCTCCTTTTTATTATGACTGAAGGTTCTGACTGGGTTTTTCGATGGCAATACAAAAAAACGACCAAATCAGTACCGTTCTCCTTTGTGCCCCAAATGGCATAAAGAGAATATCGATGAGTACTTTCATTGATCGTTATTATTATTTAAATTAATTCAATAACAAAAGTAACTTCATCTAAGTAATAAGAGCAATTAATTAGCTCAGCAACAACGATAACCACAGCGACTCCTTCTAAACGATGAAAGGAATATCCGCCGTGGCTATCTATTTACTTTTTTTCTTTTACTTTTGTAAGTTACTTTTGTTATTTTTACTTTTTCTGTATTATATCATATTTTGATTAAATTGTCATCTGAGATAGTGATTTTAAAAAAACTGGAAATTTTTTCAATTGTATATTTTGACAATAAAAAACACTTTAATATCAATTTAATGATTTTAGAGCGTTTTTAGCTTATTTGATTTTAAAGTTGTCGTCTATTCCTCAGAATTGCTTGAAGAACAGGAAAAATTCGACAACAAAGTAGTCGATCTATTCAGTTATAAAACCTATGAAGGTCTTTCTGCTGCAACTAGCTACTCCTACTTTGGAGATGTAGATTATACTCTTACTTATTCAACTGAGAATATCCCTCATGATTTCGCCTCATGGGTTGTATGTGACTCAATGGAGTATGAATTGCCTGATGGAGATGTAGTATTGATTAAGCAATCAACAAATATTGAAGATGGACAAATTTATGCAGTGGAATTTAACAATCAAACCTATGTAAAAAAGTGTATCTTCATAAAAGCTATCTACGACTTGTTTCAATAAACAAGAAGTATGATGATATTTATGCGCCTTACAAAGAAAATCCTCGTATAATTGGGAAAATAATAGGTAACTTCACGCCTATTGAGGAGTAAGAGGATAGATATTAGGAAATATACTAAACATTATCTAAGTGATTTACAGATTCAATATTTTGTAGATAAGACTTCAAGCTTCTAAGTAAATTTTTAGCTCTTTATTTTTGTATTGGTTAAAACAGAACTACAAAGAATTTTCTCAATTGGAGTGCTATGTTTATTTTTTCACTTTAGTATAATATGTGTAAAAAAATAAGGCAGTAACCCAAGAATAGTTACTGTCTTATTTTTTTGTTAAATATTTGATAAACGCAGAAAATAGTTGCCGTTCTTATATCTGCGTTTATCATTGTAATTCTGAGAGATTTATATGTTTATCTTTCAAATAATTGTCATAGAGAACATCCGGTGAAAGCATTCTTACTTCAATAACTCCGAGACCAAGCTGTTTTAACATATCCAACTTTACAAAACCAGGAATTTCAGAATCACTTGCTCTTTTAGGCATTAAAAAATAATTTTTAACTTCCTTGATATTATATTTAGCCAAAATTTCTTGATAGGATAAATAATAAAGATATTGTTTTGCGATATCTTCAATTCCTGGTTGTCCTTGAATATTTGTATCATTCCATACAGGACAATAGTATTTAGCATCAAGAATATAAAAAGCATAACTTGAAGACTTCTTTAGTTTTTCAAATCGAATATAATCAGGATTAAAAGTTCTTTTTGGTATTCCTTTACTGCCTTTTCTATATCTCTTCCAGATTGGTTGTTGTATTAATTCTACAAGAATTGGAGGCTCATGTTCAAACCTTTTATTGATTTTCTTATAATTAATAAAAGGTTCAATCTCATAAATATTTGGATGCCTTGTCTTTGTGTCACCTTTCTGACTTCGAAATACTTTAGCACATACTTCTTCCCAAATAAGGTTAAAAGAGCGTGTCCCCATTATTTGTATTTCAGTATCACCTGTAAGGATTCTCTGACTCAAGAAATACAAGCGAATTGCCCTTAACACTTGTATTTTTCGCTCATCAAATATTTTACTAAGTTCTGAATCAATACGACTAATTATATAATCATTGTCTCCGAATGCATCTTGTTCTTCTTCAGAAATTTCTACTATTGGAAGGTTATAAAACAAGCTAAGTCCTGCTTTTGACATCTCGTATGAACATTGACTGACAACGTATGCATGGAGTCTCTTTATGTATGATGCATCATTTGAAACCTTTTTCCGAGTATAGATTTCCACATAATAAGGTCTATTGTTTGAAATCAAAGGATAGGTTTCATCAATAGTTTTTTGCCAATAGATTTCACCATTCCCATTAATTTCAAGAATCTCTAATGGTTCATCATAATCTCCATTTGTAGCATAGTCTTCTAATAAATATAACATCACAGATAAGGTGTTAATCCTTCCTTTGTGATCTATATCTGCAAATAGATCAATGTTGTAAATCTCTTGCTGAGCTTTTTCTCTACTATACTTTTCAATTACTCTCATAACCTGTTGCATCTCAGTTACAGGTTCATCGTCTAGTGGAGCATTACTTTCACCAAGATATTTAGGATAAACATAGGTAACAATATTTTGGATTATCAAAATACCTACAAAATTAAATTTGTAACTTATTGAGTTAGAAAGGAGTGTATCATCAGTATAATTGCTGAATTCTATATCAGCTGTAGAATCGGAGATATCATTATTTCTTTTTTCTTTAAGAATATTACGACTAAGCAATTCTTTTATATATTGTTTAAGATATCTGTCAGCATTCTCTCTAGTTCGATATCTTTCAGTATTAAAAGAAAATGTATCTTGCAAATCCTTGACTGAATAGTACCAATCCTCTCTAACATACGCAGAAGTAATTGACATAGCACCTTCTCCTGAATTTATAATTCGGCTTCTTCTTTTGCATGGTCTCTTTCTGAAAGTTGTTCACTATATTCCTTCGTCAAAAAATCAGTTCCAAATATGGCGACACCCCTATCTCTGAATTCTTTGCAAATATAAGAATAGCGATTAAGTTTATCTGTATCTTGACATCCTGAAAAAAGTTGAGCACGTTTTGTTTTTGCAGCATCTTCAAAGAGATACATCAACACCTTATTACAGAAAAGATTTATAAATTCATCGTCATTTATTATAACATTTCCGTCACTGTTCATTGTTTTTAGGAAAAACGGCCCCATTAGTTTATCTTCGTGGACTCTCAATATTGCATTAGACAGCTTAGCATTTATTGCTCTTCTCAATACATTCCATTCAATAGTACCGCCAGCAATTGTAAATTCACCACCTTGGTTTTCTCTTGCTGTTTTTTGGCCACTGTTAGGATTTTCTTCTACATAAAATTCTTCTTCATCAACCCCTATATATTTGAAATCCCAACGTCTTTTAAATGCTGTATCCATAGGGAATACACCTTGATCAGCACTGTTCATAGTTGACCAAATGAACATATTATTTGGAAGTTTTATGGAAGTATATTCATTAGGAGTTCCACCAAGATTTTCGCAAAGATATTCTTTTATTTCTTCGCTCGGCTGTATTTCATACTCACTAATACCATCATCATTTCTATCAAGTAGCTGAAATACTTCACCAAAGACTGCTGCTGTATGCGCTCTATTAATTTCTTCGATTAGAAGTAAATAAGGTTTAATTTTTGTTGTGTCGATTTGACCAGATGTTATATCATAAGCGTCAATAATATTCGCATATGCTTTTTTTAGAATTCGCATAAATGGACCTGGAACAAATTTATATGAGATATCACCTGTAGATACTGTTACTGGCTTATATGTTCCAACAAACTGAGCATAAGAATAATCAGCATGAAATGTTACTCGTTCAAAATCAGAGTCTAAAATTGACATTGATTTCCTATCCTCATTGAGGGAATAGCTTTTACCAGTACCTGGAGCACCAAAAACAATGTGATTATAATTAGCTTTGTTCTGAGGGATTAATCCTGTATTGTATTCCAATGGAATTTTTACAACTGTACCAAATGGATTTGAAAAATTGTTTATAAACTCAACTCTATACCTATCAAAATTTATAATTCCTCTTCGGTTCCCAGTAAATAAAGACTCTAAACCAATACCTGTTGGCCATCCCGCTGGCATAGTTGAAGTATTGATAAATGAAGCATAATAGCGACAATAGGTTGTTCTTATTATTAAAATAACCAAATCATCAATTATCCCAACAAAATTACCAACAGAAGTATATGCACCTGTTATGGGATCAGTATTTGGAACAGGGAAGCCGTTGTTTCCAGGAGACCACGCAGGATGCTTGTGTCTCAAAGTTTGACGGCTAATTTTATAATTTGCCCGATTTGTTCTTGGTGCAAATTCCAAATCTCTAAATAGTCCTATATTGCCTAAAGTATACGTTTTGGCCGTATATGTATACCTTTGGTCGTTAGGACTATCATTTTTTTCTGCTATTGATAAAAAATCAACCAAACTTTCATTTGAAATGCCAGCTGCTTCAAGATATGTTTGACCTCCCCCAGTTGCAGGTCTATCAATGTCATATAACTTTTTGAAATCAGACGGATTGATTTTCCTATAAAAAATTCTATCTATTTTTTCCATGTGATTGCTACCTTTCCACGTATATTAAGTATTCTGTAATTTTTTGAGGTAGTGTACTACTGTTGCTTTTAAAACGATTATAATCAATTTCATGGACTGATACTGTACCAAACTGAGAAAAACATTCTTTTAGCTGCTCTATACTAAACAAGCCATCTTCACTATAACTAATTAAGAACTTGTTACAATTCATTTCTCTAAAAATCGTTTCAAATGACTCTAAACCTCTCGTTTTAGTGCAAAGTTTAGAATGTTGATCCCACCAATCTCTTAACCCACTTTTTCCTATTGCATCTGGGAAATCACCCCTGGCAATTGTTTCTAAGATATGATAATTTGCAGCATATTGTCTTTTCATATATGGTGGGTCAATATAGCACAAATCTGCTGTTATACTACTAGCAAGTTCTTCTGCAAAACCTTGTAAAACGGAATGTCCGAAGCAATTTTCTTCAATAAATGAAATAGGTTTTAATTGTAATTCAGTTAGCGCATTCTTCCTAAATGAAGATAGAAAATAACCATACGTTCCAGAAATATTGGCAACATCATTGGTTGCGAGAATTAATGTATGTTTTAGTAATGATTCTTCTAAAATAGTTAGTAGTCCTTCATCAATCCATTCATTAATTTCTTCTCTGATAGCATCTATTTTCCCTGCATTCTGAGAAGTAAAATATTTTCTAGGTTCGCCACCGTTTGATGGAATTCCATCTGGTGAAAACTCATTGTAAAAAAAACTTTCAATTGCAGGTAATTTATTTAAGTAATCCAATACATCTAAATAAGCATCAGTAGTTGTTTCTTTTATATTCAATTTGGCTTTAAGACCATCAAAAGACGGAGCTGAAGATAATTTTAAGTGTGTATTTAAATGATGCATAGAATACGTCATTACATCTGCTGCAATTACAGCATAACCTTGTTTTCGAAACTCTAAAGCTACGGAACCTGTACCAGCCATCAAATCGACAACTGTACCATTTTCCCCAATAAGTTCTTTGGTATGTTTAATAATATGTGGCAACAATTTGGTTTTATTTCCTATATACCTATACATAGTTCACATCCTTAATCTTCATGTTATTCACAGCTCCTAAATCTGGCAAAGAATTAATCTCTGTTAGAATTGTTTGAATTTCATCTGAGTTTAATCCATATTTAATAAATATTAGCTTTTCGAGAGCAAGATCTGTTTCATGGCAATATTTTTTTGAAACAAGCAACTTACTCGCTAACTCAACGATTTCTTTATCAAGTTCATCCCCTTTGTACTCAGCTATTGGTAATGAAAAAATAATTTGCTTTGTTAAATACGGATGTGATTTCCACTCATTTTCACCATAAGTTTTAAGATAATAGTAGTAAACCACCCTAGAATTAAGCAAAGCTAAATAATACTCCAACGGTTCATGACAATTTTTATCTAAAAACTTCAGGATGTATACTGTTTGACTAGTTTTACTATCTGTATAATCAATGGAAGCATAAATACCGAGGCCCGTTTTTCTTATAAGAAGTTTTGGCGAACTAAATAGAGAAATATCTTTATAGTTGATTCCTTTAATATTGTTTACAATAAAACTATTTGTTTGGCATAAATATCTGTGGACATCTTCTCCAACAATAATAGGAGATGTATCATTATTATCACTCTTTAGAATAATTTTTTCAATAGTATTAGAATTTATTGCTATTTCCTCTTTACAGAACGAACATTTCTTCATTGACTCGGCTAATTGTTTTTTACTATAGCCTTGAGCATTACTACATAGCGGACATATTGTAATGGCTCCTGTCTTGGAGATTTCAACACCTCTGCCAAATCGAAATTTATTGCTTATATCAATCCCGATTTCTTTAATTTTCTTCAGAAGGGACTCATCTTCTTCGCGCGTATCAATATCAAAATTACATGCTTCGTTTGTAATAAAACGTCTCTGAAGAACAGTATGTTTTCCCTCTTGATAGGAAGCTATTAGTTTCTTGTTATCTGATAAGATTTTTTTTCGTTCATCAGTGGATAGTCTAAAACATGTTGTTTTACTATCTGGGGTAGGAGGTGTTTTTTTACAAATAATAACAGTTGTTGCACGATTCACATTTTCAAAGAGTTTTTCTCCTAATCGAGCTATCACCTTGATTTGCATTTTTGAAGCCAAAAAGCGACGTAAACATTCATTTTGAGCCTCAAACAAAGAATCGGGAAGAATAAATGCAAAATATCCGTTTTCTTGAAGAATAGAATATGCCAATTCTAAAAAAAGAACATAGCTGTCAAATTGACCTTTGATTAAGTTAAAACCACCAGCCTCCAAGTCTGCTTTACTGTAAATCTTCTCAGAGCTCCATGGAGGATTAGCTATAACTAGTTGAATTTTTTCTAAAGTTTTCAGCCAGTAATCAATTGTTGTCCCACATGCCCCTTTTGGAAGGATTGCATCGTTATGAATAAAATGGATATCTTCAGGAAAAGTTGGTATGACATCCTTGTCTACATCTATACCGATATAATTTGTCTTGTCTTTAAAATAAACTTTTAAAGCCTGAAGCAATCTTCCTTCTCCACAGGCTGGGTCAATCGCACATTTTATCGAATTAATAGAGTTATCGTTTGATGTTAATTCAAAAAGTAGATTAGCGACAAAATCAGAGAGTGCATGGGGTGTATACACTACTCCATATTTTTCTGGAATCATAGATCAACTCCTTTCAAAGCTTTTGTTCCAATTATTATTCCAGATGCACTTTCTTCAGTATTTTGATCTTGGCAGCGTGTAGTTTCTCTATTTATAAGAGCATTTACATTCATTTTCCCGTATGCATCTAATCTTATATACTGTCTAAATATATCAATAAGTTCACTTTGGGTTTCCCATTCACCAGATTGTTCTACTTCTTCTAACAACTTTGGTGATGTAGCATCGTCAGAATAACCGAGTATATAATCAATTCTTCGGTCAAATATATCAGCCAACTGATTTACAACTTCATAATCAGGTGTACGTTTACCAGTTTCCCACATAGCAACGGTACCTTTAGATAAGCCAAGTGCTGTTGCAAGTGTCACCTGTGTATATCCATTTTCTTTTCTTAACTGTTTTAGGCGGCTAGCAAAAGTCATTTTAGATACCTCCATTCTATATATAATAACATAAAGCGTTATCTTTTTAAAATATTCTATCACAAAATGTATTGATAAATAAAATTTGATTCTAACTAAATGTAAGATTTAGGATTAATAAACAACAAATTACCCTACTATACATAAAAATATGAAGTTTAATATACATGATTTTTTTCATTAAACAATAATCAGATAAAAAATGTAGAAGATGAATTAAAAGACATAATTTTAAAATAATACAAAAAAAGAATCAGTTGATTCTTTTTTTATTAAATATTCTCAAGTGAAAACTCTCTATTATAATCTTTAACTTGTTCATACGTTCGATGCATAGCCTGTACACTGTCTAATAATATATCTTTACCAGTAATTTCATCTTTAATCTTGAGTTTGCTGGGAATAAATAAATGATATGGGTCTAGTAGAACTACTTCTAAATAGTGTTTGGTTCTTTCTTTTTTATGCGATGAAGATTTGATTGTATAAACACAAATGACTCTAAATCTTCCCTCGTGGGGTGACAAAATGTTGAAATTGTCCAAAATGGATGATTTTCTAAAATAAAATTCATGAAAATCAACAAAAGCCTGTTCTAAAAAATTATACAGGATATCTTTTATTCGTTTTCCTTGGTCGTTATTTTTAATAGTAATTCGAGAAGAGTTCCTTTGGATAATAGATGGTTCATCAATGATTTTTTTAAACATAACATTGTTTTCGAATCAGCACCCAATTCATTTTTCTTATTTGAAAACTTTAAATTTGGTAGATTAATAAATTTTTTTGAACAATCTTTAAAAACAACTTCTAATTTAACATCTTTAAAATCAATCGAATTAGGTGGTGTGTATGATTCCGAATTAAAGACTTTATTTTGGAATTTTATTTTTGATTGTTTTTTCTTTAATAGCTTTGGATTGCTACCAAGCACATCAACTAAAAACTGATCATTACACATATTTTTGAGCATATTCATCAACAATTACTTGAGGATCCATTTTTATATGCATTTCACCATCATTTTCCTCAAATGGGACACGCCATGCATCATCCTCATGAGTTCTATCAACCAAAGTAAAATCATCGACTTCATCAGTTTGTTGAATGATGCTGTCAATAAATTGAATCACATTCCTTTTTTCTGAAGGAGTAAGCTTTTCATTTAATTTATCTTCAGTCAATTCTACGGCTTCGTAACGATCATCACGATAAGCTATATAGACTTCATCATCAACTGGTCCGTACTTCCATGCTTCGAAATTTGGTTTAAATAAGAAATTAGTGTAATTGACAGATTCTAATTCCCCAACACTTTCTTCACCTGATAATTTTCCGTATGTTGCTCCATAAAAAGCAAATAAGAAATATAAAGTTTTTTGGATTTTAATTGGAGAGGCGTCACTTAATTTATAAAATAAATGATTTACAAGATCGGTTTTATCCTGAAAGATATAATCAGTCATTTCCCATTCTCCTTTTTAGTACAAAAAAATACAAGCAACACACATCTGTCACCTGCGTTTAACTTTATAATTATATTATACACTCTTATAAAACTTTGTCAATTATTTAGCCAATAAATTAAAAAATAATATCTACCTCAATAATTTTCAATATCTAAATAAAATGTACAATTGAACCACCACTTCTTCTGCTGTTACTTGAGTAAAAAATGTACAAATCAATTCCTTAAATCAGATGATATGATGCACTATAAAATATACAAAACTCCACTCTAGAATAATGTACAAAACAAAAATAAAGTACACCTTTTAAATAATGTACTTTACACCATACACATGAAAAAGATTCGCCCTTCTAATTAGTTAGACAGACGATTTTTTAAATAAAATTCTTCTTTTGTTATGTACCCTGTTCTCTTCCTCACCTTCCCAAAAAAGCAAACTCAATAAGGTCTTTAAATTCTTCTCTTTCTTCTGTTCCAGTGAGGTATAATTCACAGTTGAAGTCATTGAAATACACTACAGCTCTTTCAAAGTCATCGTATAACTGCCCTGATTCGTTTACTAAAATTTTAAGGCCTAATAATTTATCAAGCAACAAATCAAAAGCATTGTTGTATTCCCGTAAGGCTAAAGAACATTCATCGTCATGCAACCCAATAAAGTCTTCAATTTCTTCAAATGTTGGATATGATACATCAATCATCTCTTCTCGATTTTTCAATAACCAGATGAATGCTTCACCCAAGCTTTGGTATTTCACTTTAGCCAACATAAACTTATCTAAAATTCGAACATTTAATTCAGAAATTGCTTTCTCACCCATTAACTTTTCTAGTGTTTTATAGCGAATAACTGGTGGTAGGTGAGAAAAAGCAGTTAGAACATTGGGGTCTGACAACACGGTAAGCTCGAATTTTGTAAAGTATTTTACAAATAAGAGTGAAAACAACTCAGACACTAGCTCTTCAGCTCTTAAATATTCTTCGTCAGAAGCTGGTTTGTTGACTTGTGTGTGGGCGTACTGGTTACTTAGCTCTGCAATCTCTTGCACAATTTTTGAAAAATCATCTCTAAAGGAAGCATCTAGTTTTTCCCATAACTTATACGTCCGTGGAAATTTTTTAGGATTAGGATGTGCTATTTCACCTAATGTCATCTTAGCTCCTTCACCTAAATTTAAAATTTTTCTCGAAATCAATTCCGTGAATTTGCGGATTAATACCAACTTACTACTAGTACTTACTCCACTATAATAGATATCTTTCACGAGTTCTATAATAACAATACCATAATCTTGATTTTCAAATTCTGTAAACTGTTTTTGACTCATAACACTTATTCTCCTTAAAAATAAGAAAAGCATATAATCGTACAAGATCATATGCTTTTATATCGTTAATCTCCAGAGTTTGTCTCAATTTGAGCAATCATAACCTCTTTAATGGAAGTAACGACAGTTGTTGCAAAGTCTAGTAGACTTAGAATAATTTTAGTTTTGTCAATTTGCATAACAAAATTCTCCTTCTAGGTACCCTTGTACCAAAAACCAGAAGGTTGCAACAACTTAATTTTAGTAGCCTTGGAATGATTTGTCAAGGCCAATCTTAGATAAACTCAATAATCCAATAACAACTTCCCTCCTTTATATTGCTGCTACCTTGATTATACCACTACTATAAAGGTGGTGCATTTACAGTATGGTTAAACTACAAAAAGGTAAAAATTCTATTGTCAATTTAATGCCCCATAAAATGTACTTTATTCCAACTCACCTCACCCACTCCATACCCACCAAAATGTACAATTGAACATACTACCTAACCACCATAAATCACAACTCAAAATGTACATTATTCACCCCTAAAATAATGTACAAAACAAAAATAAAGTACACTTTTTAAAGAATGTACTTTATGCTTCTAATTCAGTTGTATCAATAGTCTAGTTCATGTTAAGTCAATTGTACATAAATTTTTAGTTTTTACTTTGTAATAGATAATACACAATACAAAATAAGATTGGTTGGAATCACTGAATTTTATACAACTGATCTTGTTATATTATCACTATCATCGTTATCGTTTTGAATATCTTGGTTTTGTTTTTTTATATTTTCTAGTTCAGTAAGTATTTTGCATAAAGACAATTCGGTTGGCGTAAGCTGCTCTATCGTGAGTGACTAAAACAATAGTCACACCTTTTTTGTTGATTTCTTTAAAACTTTCCATCACTTTCTGGCTGATTTTTGAGTTTAAAGCACCTGTAGGTTCATCAGCAAATAAAAGTTCTGGTTGATTTATCATAGCACGACGCACGACAGATACCTGCGCGTTGTAATTGTCCTCCTGAAATTTCTCGAATACACGTTTATCATCAAATGTCAATAGTTTTTCAAAAAAAATAAAACAGCCCACCAAATTGAACTGCTTTATTCCAATCATCATTTACTACAAAATATGTTTATTTTCGTTTTTTCTTAGCCTTTTTCATTTTATTTGCCATACGTTTCATGGCTTGTTTGGTTGCAAATTCGCCGATTTTTCCTTTAAGTCCGCCACCAAACATCTGGCTCATATCAGGATTACCAGCTCCCCCTAAAGCGGACATGTCCATATTTTGAAGGGCTGACATATCCATACCGTTCATATTTGGTATATTTTTCGGTAAATTGTTAGGATTGAGCCCCATTTGCTTCATCACCTTATTCATATCGCCAGACATGACACCTTGCATGACGGATTTTGCTTGGTTAAAGTCCTTAATAAACTTATTCACTTCGACAAAGCTATTACCAGAACCTGCAGCAATCCGACGGCGACGACTTGGATTAAGAAGGTCGGGATTTTCCCGTTCGACAGGTGTCATAGATGATACAATGGCACGTTTACGAGCAATTTCGTTTTCATCTACCTTAAAATTCTTCATCGCAGGGTTGTTAGCCATGCCAGGAATCATCTTTAGCAAGTCTTCCATTGGCCCCATATTTTGTACTTGATCTAGCTGATCAATGAAATCGTTGAAATCAAAGGTATTTTCTCTCATTTTTTCAGCCATCTCAAGTGTTTTTTGCTCATCATACTCCTGAGAAGCTTTTTCAATCAAGGTCAACATATCTCCCATGCCCAAAATGCGGCTAGACATTCGGTCTGGGTGGAAGGTTTCAATATCGGTAATTTTTTCACCAGTACCAGTGAACTTGATTGGTTTACCAGTGATTTGCCGGACAGATAAGGCTGCACCACCACGTGTATCGCCGTCAATCTTGGTCAGAATAACCCCAGTCACTTCCAACTGAGCGTTGAATTCGCGAGCTACATTGGCGGCTTCTTGACCAATCATAGCATCTACGACCAAGAGGATTTCATTTGGTTGAGCCAGTGCTTTGACATCGCGCAGCTCATTCATGAGTTTTTCGTCAATTTGTAAACGACCTGCCGTATCAATCAAGACATAGTCGTTGTGATTAGCCTTGGCTTGCTCCAGACCTTGACGAACAATATCTACTGCTGGTACTGCTGTGCCTAGCGAAAAGACTGGTACATCGATTTGCTGACCAAGAGTTTTAAGCTGGTCAATGGCCGCCGGACGATAAATATCAGCAGCTATCATCAAAGGACGAGCGCCTTCTTCCTTCTTGAGTTTATTGGCCAACTTTCCGGCAAACGTAGTCTTACCAGCACCTTGAAGACCGACCATCATGATAATAGTCGGGATTTTTGGAGATTTGATAATTTCTGCCGTATCAGAGCCTAATACAGCGGTCAATTCTTCATCAACGATCTTGATGATTTGTTGAGCAGGATTTAGTGTATCAATGACTTCGTGTCCGACAGCGCGCTCACGAACTTTCTTGATAAAGTCTTTAACAACTGGCAAAGCCACATCGGCTTCCAAGAGTGCCAAGCGAATTTCTTTGGTTGCCTCTTGAACATCGCTCTCTGAAATTTTTCCTTTTCTGCGTAGATTTTTAAAAACATTCTGTAAACGTTCAGTTAAACTTTCAAATGCCATAAATTTTATTTCTCCTAGTTATTGTTATTGATGATGTTTTGGTATTTTTGAGTCGACAATTCACTATTCTCGATTGTCAATACTGGATAAAATTGCAATTTGCTCTTGTAAATAGGTGTCATCTGCATACTTTTCCATTATTTGATCGAAAATCTGACTTCTGACGATATAGTCTGAATACATGTGGAGCTTCTTTTCGTAGTCTTCCAGAATCTTTTCTGTTCGTTTGATATTATCATAAACAGCCTGACGACTAACTTGAAATTCCTCAGCAATCTCAGCCAAACTGTAATCATCCGCATAGTAAAGCTCGATATAATTCATTTGTTTATCTGTTAAAAGCGCTGCATAAAACTCAAAAAGAGCATTCATTCGGTTGGTTTTTTCAATTTCCATAAAGATTATTATATCAAAAAATACAGATAAACTCTACTAGTGAAGAGCTTTACTCACTAAAAAACACTCTTAAATCACTAAGGGTGTTTACGTATATTAAATTATGTAATTTAAATCAGTTATTTTCCAGATAAAATTCAAATCGTTCGCCGACATACTGACTTTTAACATATTCAAAAGCGGTGCAGTCGTCAAAATAAGAAATCTGTGTCAAAGCAAGAATGGCATGTCCTTTAGGAATTTCTAGATGATGTGCAATCTTTTCTTTGGCAAGACGAGCATAAATGGTCTGTTGAGATTTTCCGATTTTATAGCCATGTTCTTGTAAGGTTTGAAAAAAATGTTTCGTAATTTCTTCTTTATTAAAATTTTTGATGAATTTCTCTGGAATGGAAGCGACTTCGTAAACTACGGGGATATTATCCGCATACCGCACCCGCTCCATTCGGACAACGTTTTCCGTCTTCTCAATTCCTAATTTTTCGACCTCTTCTTTACTTGGCAGTGTTCGACGGTAAGAAATCAATTGACTTGAAGGTGTCTTGCCTTGGGATTTGATGATTTCTGTAAAGCTGGTTGTGCCGCGCATCTTTTCCTGAACCCGTGTACTGGCTACAAATGTACCGCTACCCATACGGCGCTCTAGCACTCCTTCTTCGACTAAAAGAGTGATTGCCTGACGAAGTGTCATGCGGCTAACCTCAAATTGTTCAGCTAAATCGCGCTCACTTGGCAGACGTTGCCCGATTTTCCAGATTTCCTCGTCAATTTCTTTTTTTATTTGATCGTGAATTTTAATATAAGCTGGAAGCATAGTAACCCCTTTCAAGAATGGTTTCCTCTCTTCATTGTATTATCAATTGAAATAAAAGTCAATCGCTACTTAATGTTATTGGAAAAAGTCTTTATTTTGTGTTAGAATAAACAAAGAAAAGTCTTTTAAGAAAGGGAAGAAATGACAATTACAACTGAATTGCAAGATGTCGAAAGAATTATTGTACTGGATTATGGGAGCCAATACAATCAGCTTATTTCACGCAGAATCCGCGAGATTGGTGTTTTTTCTGAGCTGAAAAGCAATAAAATCACAGCTGCTGAGGTCCGTGAGATAAATCCAGTCGGAATCATTTTGTCAGGTGGACCAAAGTCTGTATATGAAGCAGGAGCATTTGACATTGATCCTGAAATTTTAGAATTGGGTATTCCAATTTTGGGAATTTGCTATGGAATGCAGCTTTTGACTCACAAATTAGGTGGGAAAGTTGTACCTGCTGGAAATGCCGGAAACCGTGAGTACGGTCAATCCGAGCTCACTCATACTGTCTCTAAACTGTTTGCAGGAACTCCTGAAAAACAAATCGTTCTTATGAGCCACGGAGATGCTGTCACCGAAATTCCTCAAGGATTTGTACGTACTGGTACTTCTGCCGACTGTCCATTTGCAGCTATTGAGCAACCTGAAAAGCAGATTTATGGCATTCAATTTCACCCTGAAGTACGCCACTCTGTTTATGGGTATGATATTCTACGCAATTTTGCTTTGAATATTTGTGGCGCCAAAGGCGACTGGTCAATGGATAACTTTATTGAAATGCAAATCAAGCGAATTCGAGAAACGGTTGGCGATAAACGTGTTCTTCTCGGGCTTTCAGGTGGTGTTGATTCATCCGTTGTTGGTGTTCTCCTTCAAAAAGCTATCGGAGACCAGCTTATCTGCATCTTTGTAGATCATGGATTGCTCCGTAAGGGCGAAGCAGATCAAGTCATGGATTCCCTTGGAGGAAAATTCGGTCTGAATATCATCAAAGCAGACGCCGCCAAACGTTTCCTTGATAAATTAGCTGGTGTTTCTGATCCAGAGCAAAAGCGTAAAATCATTGGTAATGAGTTTGTTTATGTTTTTGACGATGAAGCTAGCAAGTTAAAAGATGTAAAATTCCTCGCACAAGGAACGCTTTATACTGACGTTATCGAATCTGGTACAGATACTGCTCAAACTATCAAGTCTCACCATAATGTTGGTGGTCTGCCAGAAGACATGCAGTTTGAGCTGATTGAGCCTCTCAATACACTTTATAAAGACGAAGTTCGTGCGCTTGGTACAGAACTTGGTATGCCAGATGAAATTGTTTGGCGTCAGCCATTCCCAGGTCCAGGACTTGCCATTCGTATTATGGGCGAGATTACCGAAGAAAAACTCACAACTGTTCGTGAATCTGATGCCATTCTTCGCGAAGAAATCGTGAAAGCTGGACTCGATCGTGATATTTGGCAATACTTCACTGTGAATACTGGTGTTCGTTCGGTAGGTGTCATGGGAGATGGTCGAACTTATGACTACACTATTGCAATTCGTGCTATTACTTCTATTGACGGAATGACTGCAGATTTTGCTAAAATTCCTTGGGAAGTATTGCAAAAAATCTCCGTTCGTATCGTCAATGAAGTAGATCATGTTAATCGTATTGTCTACGATATCACCAGCAAACCACCAGCAACGGTTGAATGGGAATAAGTCGACCTCTGTCCTAACCTTTTTTCAATTGATTTTATAAGGATTTATCAATAAGTTACTCTACTTATCGCAACTTTTAGTTAACTTATTCCCTGCCTCTCTCCCTACTTTTAACCCCCAACGCTAACCTTTATGCGTTGGGGGCTATTTTTTTATTTTTTCTTTATACTTTGGTTTCCTTTAAACTTCACCTTACTTTCTATACTATGCTTAATAGTAATGTCATCCTCTATAGCCTGTGCTACGCTTTCGTCATTTCTAGACCATAGGTGAGCGTAATGTTTTAGCGTTATCTCAGGACTTGAGTGTCCCAATCTTCTAGAAATCACTAGGACATCAATGTTATGCTCATTAATGAGATAGCTTGCATGACTATGCCTTAGCCCCTTTGCCTGTATTGGGTGGACACCACTAATATCGGCATGGCGTTTGATAATTCTATTAATTGTCGAACGGTAGAGAGGTGTTTTAGAATAACTAAGGATGAAAGGAGCTATGTGCTGTTTTTCCTGTCTCTGTTTCCATTTCGTCAACAGTTGGACAGTTGTATCATCTAAAGAGATAATACGTTGACTGCTTATGGTCTTCGTATAGTTCTTTACTTCATATTCTGCTCTTCCTCTTCTCTCCAAAGTACCGTGTATCCGCAACTTTTTATTTTCTAAGTCTACATCCGTCCACTTTAGTGCTAACCCTTCAGACACTCTTATTCCAGTCATATAGTATAACCAAACTGCAATAAAAGACATGTGTTCATAAAGGTCATCAATATAGAAGCTTGTCAGTACCTTTTCGAACTCTTGTTTTGTCCAGTAAGCTACTGTTGTTCGTCCCTTGGAAATTGCATCAGTTTGCTTAGAGATATTCTTTTCTAAGTATTGTATCTTTACTGCATAATCCAAAGTTTTTCTAAATGTTCCGTAGATTATAGAGGCGTAACTTTGTGAATACCTGTTATGATTCAATAAGTAGACTCTAAATTTCTCACAGTTTGTGAGAGTGATGTTTCTTAATTTAATTTTACCGAATTTCTGTATCAACAAGTTAAGTGTTGGTTGTCTTGACCGCCAAGTACCTATTTCAACACTTCGTTCATACATAGGTAAATAATGCTCTTTCATAAACCGTTCATAGGTGATATCATAGTCGCTATAATTTCTTACCTTATGATATTCAAGCTTAATTCTTGTAACTTCCTCATACGCTTCTTTAGCAGTACGAAAAGGATTACCGTGTGTTGATTTAGAGGATTTTTTCTGAATTCGTTTTCCAGTTATCCTATCTAAGCCTAATTCAACACTGTAGTAGTAGAACCCGGTTTTATCATTTTTGAATACACAAGGATATTTTGTCTTACTCATTATAACTCACCTCTCTATTTTAATTCCTATTATTTTTTCTACAGCGTAGGCTGGAACAATACCGCAACGTTTATTTAGATAAAATTCATACCCATTTTCGACAAGCCAAATTTTTGCTTGTCGAATAATAGTCTTGGCAGTATGCTGTTTATACCCCAATTTAATGAGTGCGGTGTAATCTATCGTTTCCATTATTAATACCCCCTTATTATCTCTGCCTCTATTGCAAAATTTCTCCAGTGCATTGGTAACTCTAAGCAATACATTGCGATTTTATGATTTTCATAGGTTACATATTTTACATTTCGCCTCTTATCCGCTATCCATTTATTCTGACTTATTAATAGTTGGATGGCTTTTTCAACATTAGAAATAGAGAATTCTTTTTTTAACATCTTGACGAACTCCTCTCTGAAGAAATAGACTCTATACGTTCCTTTCTGAGCTTTAATCATTCCTATTTTCTTTCCTCCTGTCGAGTATCCATCCTTGATGTTAAATAGTCCAGCGTGAGATAAAGTATAATCCACTATCTTATCATATAAATCAGAAGGGATTTCACCTCTTTTATCTAAAGTTTCTATCTCTGTCTTTATTAAAAACTCGCAAACTTTCTTTTTGTCGATATCTATGTCTAGCAGTTCCTTAACCAGCATTGCAGAACTATAAATAACGGCATATAGTGTGCATATTCGGGTCTTAAAGTTACTTTCTGGAAGTTTCTCTAATAGTTCAGTATAAGCTATTTGATACACCTTTTTTATGTATCCAGTTCCCTGTTCATGTTTAAAAATTTTTTCCATGAATGCATCACTGGCCACTCCATAGTGCTGAGAACATCTTAGTTTGATATCATCAGCAATAGCTCCATTTTTTGTCCAAGCTTCCTCAGAAGAAAGTTCTATATATCTCATATGCAATCCCTGATTTGAATTAAGGTAGCTTACCATAGGTACCTCCGAGGTTGTAGCGATTACAGTATTGAATCGTAGCTGTTCAGATAGCGTAGAAGAGGAACTCAGTCGTAAACGACTTCTACCTTGTCCGATTTGATACAATAGTTCCGATAGGTCTGTACTCCTTGAAGCTGATAACTCGTCAATTGTAGTCACTACTCCTCTGTTTTCATTCAAAATGGCAAGTAAAGCATTCTGAGTAGCACTGAATGAATACATGTTATTTACTGGACTAGAGTAAATGCTATTAATTAAATGCAGCGCTGTTGTCTTACCGCTCGTTGATTGCCCGTAGAAATTGACGATTAAGCTTCCAATATCAGGCTTATCAGTGATTGCTAGGTATCCTAGTACGATTGAACTAAAACCCACACATAATGCAATCTCCATATTGCTATCAAGTACATTATCAAGGACCATTTGTCTCCATTCTTCAAATGTTCCTCGTGACGACAAATTAAAGAGAGAGTTATCTACTAGTAGACTTACTTCTGTATCTCCATAATTTCTATCCAACCTGAAAGTTAATGTGCCTGAATCGTTTGTTTTCCACCCTACATATGAATGGATATTCTGAATAGGGATTGTTTTTAACTGATAATTAAGATATTCAATTACTTTCTGAGGTGCTGATGCTAAAATAATACCGAATTTTGTTAAATCAGAAATCTTATAAGGTGATAGAGTGATCCCTAATATTTTTTGGGTATTCTTTTTACCTTGAATTAGATACTGCAACTCATACTGAAAGTGGTTTGTGTCAATATTGAAGAAGCTTTTAGAAATAAAGAATGGAGTGGATGATATGATTTCAGTCTTTTTATCAGAGAATTTATATATACCAGATTTACTAACTTCGTAATCTCCAAAGTTGTATTTCTTCCCATTTATTAAATCCTCTAGTGTTGGTATCTCTTTCCTACTTGTCGAAGATTCTTTTAATAAGAATTCCTCGGGGCATGGATATTTAGATATGAAATCATTAATAGTTTTACTTGAGCAACTAGCATGGAGACACTTAAACCTACATCTTCCATATTTGGTTATGGTGAAACATGCTCCACTATCAGTATTTGAATGCTCTTTCATTGGGCAAGTTTTGAATGGATATAATTTAGTGCCATGTTCATCTTCTTTATATGAATGAAACTCTAAATTATAATGTTTTAGCCATTCTTCTCCTTTTGCTAGGATATACGGATTCACATCACTCACTTCGTTTTTTTGCTTGACAGATTCATCTGCATGATTTACAATTGCTGTCTGTAACTGCGTAATGAGTGAGTTTAGATTTTCTTCTGTCAAACCAGTTACTTTCTCAATTGGTACATATAGAAGTCTGCTTTGACGGTATGGTCGCTCAGGAGTATTTACCCCTTTACAGTTCAATGTACCATATAATCGAGTTATTCGACTTGGATTGAAAACTGTAACATCAATTTTAGCCTGCTGATTGGAAAATTTCTTATCTAGCAAGCCTAAGATTTCTTTGATTTTACCTTTTGTTGTATTGGCTGGCAGAAAGTCTAAAGGTACTAGGAAATGGATACCATTTCCTGAATCAGCAATAATTACTCTGTCTTTGTTTAATATCTCATAGGTAATGAACCAGTCTAGTATGTCATCAGCCAACGAAACTGCAGATTGTTTTTCTGCTTCTGTAGCACAAGTCCCACTTGGACGCTCAGGGTCAATATCTATTAGCATAAAGCGGTAGGCAGAGACGTCGCTATCTTTTATCGCATGCTTGCCTAATTCACAATCATTGCTAATCCTGTTAAATGTGGTATAGTAGGCGTATTCAGCATTGTTAGACACATGGGTAGCTACATCAAGACACTCAATTTGAGACACTAAGTTTTTAGTTGCTTGTTTCCCTAAGGAGCGTAAATTGATTTTCTGAATCCCATAATCCTTTAAAACAGCTAGTGTTTGACCTACCTCAGAAACAATAGTTTCAGTAGAAATCTTGTTTTGAGACATTTGAGACACTAAGTTATTTATATAGTTATTACTCATAGTAATACTCCCTTATAATTTTATTGTATTATTTCTTTTGCAAAAGATTATAGCCAAAAAGATTAACCGGAAGACTGTGAACTAAAAATACGATACAGTACCTCCGTACAGAAAAGACCATGGTTCGCTAGTTTTATTAGTTGCTAATTGACTATGGCATTATTATAAGGTGTATTAAACAAAAAGTAACCCCCAATCGCTAACGATTGGGGTTGACATTTTCAGTGGTTTATGATAAAGAACTATTCAGGAAAAAAGGGAAGCGGGAGCAGAGATAAAACTCTATCAGATACTACGTCTTTTAAAGACAATGAAATTGAAGAGTTAATATAGTGATATTGCTTGTTTTCTAGTTCGAATTTTTGATACTCTTCTAGGCTTCTTGATGAAGTAAAGAGGTAATTTAGAGCCTGCTCAATAATAATAGCACCATCTCTTACTTGGTTTCTGAGAATTGAATCTTCATGTATTTCATCCACTAACTCTGGTGAGACTGTTAATGCAAATAAGCTCAATATTATTTGCTTAGTCCTTTGAATTTCTTCGGAGCTCATATCTTTAATATAATCAAAAAAACGATTATCATTTAATACTATCTGTTGTTCAATAGCAAGCTCTGCACTTAGTGCTTTCTTAAAATGCTCTTTAACTGGAAGTCCTGACTCAGTTATTGTCTCTAGATAATAATCTTGATATTTACGATAGGTCTCTATTAAGTTGTCAAAATAATCTTTTGACGATTTTGATGTTTGTTGTATATCAATTAAATTATCTAACCCAAAAAGAAGTATAGAAAATAAAAAATCATCTTTTATGATACTTTCCCATGTTTGTATTTCAAATTGTTCTTTTTCATAGGTCAGCTTACGACCAAAAATATAATAAAAATCATCCAATAAATCATTCAAGTGAAAAAATGAAGATAACATGTAGACGAGGTATCCGATACATCTATCAGGAACTTCCTTGCTATTAATACGTACTTTAAATTCTGCGAATTCATTTACATGTTTGAGTGTGTTCTGTTTTTTCCCCTGATTCTTAGAAAAATCAAACCAGTCTAGTACCTCTTCGTAATGAGTCGTAAATTCCCGCGAAAAACATAAAATTACAAGACTGGAAAGAAGGCGGTTTCGAATAGCAGTATTTTTGTTATCAGAATCATTATTATAAATAACCACTTTTCTCGTATTCGTCTGTTTATTGAACTTCATATGTACAAAAAAAAGATTATCTATAATATCTTGAAATGTTATATTCATCGTTTGAATACCTCTTAAAAATTGTAATTAGTTATATTATAATTATAACAAAATTTTGATTAAGAAAATAGTTTAGCATCTTAAAATCCAACTTTTTCTTACCTTACTAGCTAATGGATGGAAATTTATTTCTTGGTATCTGTCTGTCAAATATCTTATTTTTTGATTTAGTTGATTATCTTCTAATATTTGATTAATTTTATACAATCTTTTAGCAACTTGTTTATTTTTAAAAGGTAACGAACCGCAAGCAAATATTACTTCACTAGAATTTTTTATACATTCTACTATATGATAATCATTATCAACATTAGTTGCTTTCAAATAGTTTCTCTTATCAATATTGTATTTAGAAAATAAGTTTACACTATAGAAACCACCATATCCTAACTTATAGACATTTTGAGTGATCAGCATCATTGTCATATCGTCCCCGACTAAGTTGCTAGAACTAGGATATAAAGTTAGGACTGTAACCATAGGTTTATTATTCCATTGTTTGCTAAGAACGTATCGATGCTGTTTATTACTTGACTCCACAATTTCTATTTTGATGTTAACGCTTGAATGTTTTTTTGCCATTATATGTCTTCTTTTTCTCATTTCTATCTTGCTGAAATTCATTAAGGTATGAGGTTGCTACTAATATAATAATATTTAGTACAATTCTTTTGCCAAAACATACTTACTTCTCCTAATCTATGATATATACTTGTAATTTATTATCGACTAACAATCCAGTTATAATCGGTATATCGTTTTTAACGTCAGTAATTATATATACAATCTCGTCCTTATAAACATAATAATACACTCTCACTATGTCAACTTTAAGAAATTTATCATAATCGACAGGTAATAAACTTCTATCTAATTCAGATACAAGTAATTCATAGCTTTCGCTGACTATCTGTGAGTAATCGATAGGGTAGGCTAGGTGTTGCAATATCTCTTTAACTTTCTCCATATGTTTCAATTTGGTGCACTCTCCTATATTTTTAACAGTAAATAAAAAAGACACAGCACCTTTTCAAAAGAGTGCTGTGTCTTTTTTTATTGTTAGAATTATGTTCTACTATTTCTGATTAATAAAATCGAAGAATATACTCCAATCTTTCGGTAATTGCTCTCCATATTTCTCTTTTCTATAGTATAGATAGTTCGCCTTGCGTCCAATTAAGAAACAAAAAATTAGAGCAACCAGAACTCCAACAAGGGGAAAGAAATAAATGACAGAAACTATTAACGCTAGTTGCCACATACCTTTTGTAAGTAACCAAATTGGTGTGAACAAAAATGCCAACCAATTAAACTTTCCTTGATATTCTTCATTACTTCTTTCTATAGCAGAAAATTCATTTTGATAGTATTCGGAGTATGATCCATATGAGAAACTTCCCATAGTAGAGCCAAATGATTCTCTACCTCTTGCTCTACTATTAATCTTCATACCGCTAACTCTTACACCACATGAAGTACAAATTTCTTGCTCAGCTTTGGTTGGAGCTCCACAATTTTGACAATAATTATGACCATTTAATGGATTAATACCACAAGTCATACATATCTCAGCTTTCTCATTAACTTTACTTCCACAACTTTTGCAGAAAGCTTTAGAGCTTTCTGCACTGTTGTAACCATTTGATGCATTCCTTTGTTCAAGATTGACTCCGCATGCTACACAAACAACTTGTTCTGGATTTGTATTTACTCCACAGTTATGACAGTGAGCATTTCCGCTCTGTGGATTTACTCCACAGTTTAAACAAAATTCAGCATTTTGATTTACTTCTTTTCCGCATGTTCTACAATACATTTATTAATCTCCTTAACTTATTTAATGTAATTTTTCTTGTGCCACTCTATTAATATGTCTAACTGAATAGCCATATTTTTTTGCAATTTCTCCTGAATTATTTCCGTTAAATTCTGCACACACTATTCTCTGTAATCCCTCCTTTGATAATAATCTCATGGGGAAATTAATATTTGCTCCTCTATAATGGGTGTACAAAAGCATAGCATTTTCTTTTCCAATCAATGTAGCTAACTCCATATAAATCTTATTCCAATCACTAGGTTGTGTTTGTTCTAACGCCATTATTAATATTCTCCTCTACAATAAATTTAACTATCCTTTTCAGGACAAATCAACTGTCAAATGACCTAGACAAAATCAGAGAACCAGTCAGGACTTCACAATTAGGAAGCATTCCGTCAATCAAGCCTTTTTCGAATAATATATACCGTCTGTCTTGATATTCCATTTTCTTTAGCAATTTGTGTAACTGGAACATGTTCTTCAAGCATTCGTTTAACATTGTGATAGATTAATCTGTCTTTAGCATTTTTAGCGTGTTCATGATACTGTATAGGACGCCCTTTATAAACACCACGCTGTTTAGCTAACTTGATACCTTGGCGCTGTCTTTCTAAGATTTTTTCACGTTCATTTTGCGCTATATAACCTAACAATGATAGAAACATATCAAACATAGCAGTGTCCAGTGTATTGTTTCCTGTATTAAAATTTAAAAAAGGCGCATCAATTATAGTTAGCTTGATGCACCTTTGTTGTAATTGCCTCACAATCTCTTTTATATCTTGATAGTCTCTACCTAATCTATCGAGAGAAGATACTATAATTTCATCTCCTTCCCTTGCAAACTTTAATAGAGCTTTCAGTTCTTTACGGTTCATATCTTTACCGCTTACTTTTTCACTGAATACCTTATTAACGCCCTCTTGTTTCATCATTTCAATCTGCCTAGCCAGGTTTTGATCTTTAGTTGATGCTCTAATGTATCCTATTTTCATCGCTTGCCCCTTTTTTTGTCATGTATTTTTTACAACGCAGATAAATAACTCATCCTACTTGTCATAGTCAATTATAGATACACCTATTTTAGACAGATTACTTTTTTCTCTTTAACTCATTCGAAACAGATTTAGCTACTAAAGCTATTACTTCTAAAACTAAGATTAAACCAAACATCTTACTTACCTTTCTTTAAGAAATTTATATTCTAACAACTGGCGTTCCTTTGCCACTCCCAGTAAACTTCCTATTTGAGGAGAATCTAGTAAACTTATGAAGTAAATATATACTGCATCATACATGTAGATATCTACTTTGACTATGTTTCCTTCAAAGACTTTTTGATACTCACTAGGAAGTAGTTTTTCATCTAATTCTATATAGTCAAAAACATTGCTCTCGTAACTGATATTGTCAAATTCAATGTTCTCTTCAACATGCTTAGATAGATAATCTATCGCTATTAATTTTTGATTCATGAAGCACTTGTCCTCTTTTAAAATTCCCTGCTAAATTCCCTGCTAGAATCTGTATTACTTATTAGTAAATCAACACACGGAACGTCTTTATAATTATCGAGTGGGAATAAAAACAAAAAAGCCAAACTTTTTATTTCTTGAAGTTTGGCTTTTAAATTTGTCAGTTTATTTTCCCCACAAAAATTGAATCAGTATTTTATCTACTTCTTGGTTTTCATGTAATTGGCTATGTTGTGCTAGTTTGCCGGTAATTTTCTTTTCTTGATAAGATTTGGCATTATCAGCAACCAAATATTTCAAGCTGCGAGATGAAGCATTTAAAACAGAACCGTCTGAGCCATTTTTGTAATCTCCATAGATATTTAGCACATCAATTTGATTTTGTGGGAATACTTCACGTAATGGTAATAATCTTTGGAAAGTTTGCGTAATTTGATTAGGCTGACCAGTTGTTTTGTCAACTTTCACATCAGATGATAAGCCCATAGCTTCTAAACCGGCAGCGAAATTTGCGATATTCACTTGTTTTTGCAGCTGTGGCAAGTTCTCATCTTGAGCATGTTCTAAAAGATAATACAAAATCGACATATTTCCTAAAGAATGACCTACCATATTCATTTTTGTAAAGCCATACTTTTCCTGTAGCTTGCTGACGACAGCTTTTGCATATCGTCCAACATCAATAGGATTGCGATTGTCTTCGTAATTCACTTCTACGATTGGATTGATAGCGCCTTTGGGAATGTCTCCCCTCAACGTAACTGCACCATTTCTATCAACATTTGCTCGAATAACTGTTTTTGTTACTCCTGTTTTTTTTGCTGCATTCGTCATGTGTCGCTCAGCATTGGCACTACTTCCATAACCATGAAAGAATAGGGTTGGAGTAGTTGATTGCACATACTTCTGTCTGTCTAATTTCCCTTCAGCATTGACACGGTAAAATAAAAAAGTAGAAATAGCAATCAAAATTGTTAAAATTCCTGTAATTAGGGCTATTTTCTTCATCATGTTTAGCTTTTCTTTCTGTGAGATATATTTTTAAGTATAACATGTAACAATATAAATGACAATTGATTTGTTTGAAATGACGTTTTGGATTTAAGGCGATTTGTTGAATAGTAAAAAAGGAAAGTCCCAAAAACTCCCCTTTAGTAAACTATTAAACGTTATCATCAAACAACAAGTGAACTTTTAAAATCAATTCATTGTTTTCGCTTGTTTTGTAGTATCTACACGTTTAGCTACCCAAGCTGTCAAAATTGGTGTTAAAATCGCTGTTACAATAACGGATGCTGTTATTTGGGTGGTAGCTGTAGCTTCAACAGCTTTAAAGGAAGCATCTACAGCCGATAAAGCTGCTGGAGTAGCTATGGCACTAGCTGCTGTACTTGAAATAGCTGCACCAGCAATTCCTGATCCACCTGTAGCTTTATCTGCAAAAATAGCAAAGAAGCCTCCAACTAAGGTTGTAATGATTCCGAGTATAATACCTGGTAAACCACCTTGAATAATTTGCATAAAGCTCATGTTGGCTCCTAAACAGAATCCAACAATGATAATAATTGCTGTCACACCATTTGATAGAACTTTTTTCATATATGGAAAAGCATTTCCTAATGCAATCCCTAAAACAAGTGGTAAAATAGTTCCTACTAAACTCCAAATAGAAATGTTAGCAAGACCAGCACTACTGAGAGCTGCCATTGTCACCATTGGTCCAACACTTAAGGTAGTAATACCAACAGCACCTGCATCAATTTCATTTCCGTAAACTTCTACAATTCCAGCATACATAGCGTTATTAGCGACAGACATAGCTCCAATAATCGCCAAAGCACTTAAACCTAAAAAATTATCATTGAAGACTTTTGCTACCAACAGACCTAAAACAACTGAAACGACAATCTTAGATGTGATAATAGCCGCTCCACGCCCAACAGCTTTTGGAGTGTTCTTTAACGAGATTGTTCCTCCTATAAAGAATAGAAAAGCTCCAACGAGCGGACCAGCTCCCTGAACTATAGCGGTTGTAAAACCTCCAATTTTCAACACTTGAGGGAAAAATGTATTTATCACACAGCCGATAAACATGGGAACAATAATTGTATCACCAGGAATCTTAATTTTCTTATTAAAAATTTTCATAATCATATTTCCTCTATATATTCAAGCCTTGTTTTTATTTAACAAGGCTTGAATGCCATACATATTTTCGATAAAAAATTAGCCATCCAGCGTGATACCGCCATCACAATCACCGATTTCTCCAGACACGAAGCTGGCTAAGTCACTAGCAAAGAAAAGAATCATTTGAGCAATTTCAACAGGTTCTGCACGACGTCCAAGTGGAATCATGTTGATGACACGCTGACTCTTTTCAGGGTCTTCTGACAATACAGTAGTCATATCCGTTCGTGTAAAAGAAGGACAAACCGCATTACATGCAATACCATATTTGCCTCCTTCTTTTGCTACTGCTTTTGTAAGACCGTTCAAACCAGCTTTAGAAGACGCATAAGCAGCTGTTCCAAGCAAACCACCGCCTAATTTTGCAGCTACTGAGGAAACATTAACAATTCTTCCCCCCTTTTGTTCAATAAAATGTGGGAAAATAGTACTAATAGTTGAAAAACAACCAGATAGGTTAATACGAATGGTGCGTTCCCATTCATCGTAAGTTAATTGTTCAAATGGTTTCGCACTAATAACACCAGCACAATTGACTAAGATATCAATTTTACCAGCTGTTGCGATTATTTTGTTCATTGCTTCTACAATAGATTCATGATTTCCTAAATCCATATAAGTAAAGCTCGTGTGTTCTGCTCCAAATTCGGCAATCACTCGTTCAGCTGCTCCTTGATTGATGTCGGCAATAATGACATTACCACCACCTTCAACAATACCGCGAACAACTTCTTTGCCAATTCCGTTTGCACCACCGGTAACAATTGCTGTTTTACCTGAAAAATTCATATTTTCAAATCCTTCCGTTTTGATTATTATAGAATTCTACGTGATTATTATAGCACTCTCGTTTTAAAAATAAAAGTAGAAATATGAAATATTTTAAATATTTAGAAAAAACAATCTTTTTGCTGTTTTCTATTACTAATCTAAAAAGGTTAGAAAACAAAGCTCTCTAACCTTTTGATTTATTAAAACCAATTCATCACTTTCATGATATACATATTCATCCGAACTTGACGAGAGTAATAGAAATTTCCTCCATTGATATAGAGTTTAGAACCATGTAAGAGTGCAATGGGATGATAATAAGAATATGTCTTTCCAGTCACGTTTCCTAAACTTGGTGCAACAATATTTTTGGAATATTTTTTTGCCAAATCAAGGGTATTTTCGCCACCGTGTTTTGCAATGTAATCAATGTAAGCTCGACCAAAGTTATAGGCTTGTACAGCGGTCCAAACATCTACTTTCTTTTCTTGAGCTACATTTAAATTAGTGGATAACGTTTGAACACCTTGGCGAATGCTTTCTTTATTATTTAAAATAGAGTTTTTCTGACCTGTCGCACTCTCGCTAGATTGCATGACATCAGAAACCTTTCCTTTTGTTTCAGTATAAATCATAGCAAGGACAAGTTCTTCATTGGCTGCAGTATCTTGCTCGTCTAGCACTTCTCTCACTAAGCTACGGTAGGTCATCACTTGCTTGACATCATGATGAACTTGAACAAGCTTGTAACCAACAAAGATTAAAAGAATGAGAAGGATCAATTTTCTAAGAATTTTAAACATTATTTACTTTGGATATCTTCTATGTTTTTGATGAGAATGGAATAGGTTCCATTCTCGTTTTGTATGAATTCTACAGATTCTGCATCTTGATAGATGTTATTGGGGACAATGAGTTCAATCCCATTTGAAAGAGAGAGCTTTTGGTTTTCAAATTTTTTCTTCTGACGACTACTATCAATTTCTTCAAATTTAACAGTTTCTGGAATTGTTTCCTTAACCTGATCAATAAAAGTCAAACGAGCTGTCAGATTGTTATCAAATAAGTCATCTGCTAATTTTTCTGGAGACAATTCATCATTTTCTTCTAAATTTTTGAAAATAGACGATTTAACCTTGGATTGAAATTGAAAATCATCCTGATGAAAGCTCTCTGCAACTTTTTGAGCCGTTTTTTCTAAGGCTTTAATAGATTTCTTGGGAGAAATTTCAGGATGGACTTGTAATAGATTATCAGAAAAATAATTGAGAAAAGCACCATTATATTTAATCCGTTTTTCAATCAAATGGTATTTACGCGATTGAAGATTGATGACCAAGGCTTCATCAGCACCTGTACCAAATCCCGGCAAGTTGTTCTGGGTAATCTTGATAGGATTTTCTACTTCTCCACCTAAATGGGTGAGGGTTTCCCGCAGAGCGATACGCAAAAAAGCAAAATGCTCTACTCCTTCCTTGTCAAATTGAACAAAAATCAAATCGTTGGTTTTCTGATTTTCGCTCACCAAAAATTCCTCTTTCCATAAATTGGCAACACTAACAGAGGTTTCTAAAAGGTCTTTTGTAATATGTGATAAAAAGACATTATCTTCGGTAAAAATGCCCGTTTTGGCCTCATCTGAATAGACACGTTCAATCTTCTTGCGAAGATATTCTTCAATTTTTGGAGTAATATTAAGATATTTATCTGCTAAAAGAAGGTCGGTGTCTGATGGACTAAATTGATGAATAATAGCTTTTTTTACGTAAATGTCCATTTCAGTCCTCATATAGTGGAAAGGCATCGGTCAATTCTTTAACTTCTGCACGAACCTGCTGTAAAACAGCTTCATTCTCTGCATTTTCTAAAGTTTTAATAATCAATTCTGCAACTTTAATACTTTCATCTACCCCAAAGCCACGAGCTGCAATAGCTGCAGTTCCAATACGAATGCCACTTGTTTTAAATGGAGATAAGGTTTCATAAGGGATAGAGTTTTTGTTGAGAGTGATATGGACATCATCCAAAAGGTTTTGAGCGATTTTTCCATTTTCAACGACTTTGGTCACATCCACAAGGAAAAGGTGATTCTCCGTACCGCCTGAAATAACACGGAAATTACCATGTTGTTGGAATACTTGAACCATTGCCTTAGCGTTATCCAAAATTTGCTGAGCATAAACTTTGAAATCTGGATCCAATACTTCTTTGAAAGCAGCTGCTTTAGCTGCCACGACATGCTCTAGCGGTCCTCCTTGAATTCCTGGGAAGATTGCGGAATTAATCTTTTTCGCCAACTCTTCATCATTGGTCAAAATTAAGCCGCCACGAGGTCCTCGAAGGGTTTTATGAGTGGTAGTTGTCGTAATATGTGCGTACGGTACTGGACTTGGATGCAAACCAGCAGCAACTAAACCGGCAATATGAGCCATGTCTACCATGAGTTTGGCTCCGACAGTATCTGCAATTTCACGGAATTTAGCAAAATCAATAATATGTGAATAGGCAGAAGCACCTGCAACAATCAATTTAGGTTTGACTTCTTTAGCCTGCGCCAAAATAGCATCAAAATCTAAAAGTTCCGTTTCAGGCTCAACGTTATAAGGTACAAAGTTGTAGGTTTTCCCAGAGAAGCTAACAGCTGCGCCATGTGTCAAATGTCCGCCTGCTGCAAGATCCATTCCCATTACTGTATCACCTGGCTCAATTAAGGCCATATAAGCCGCACAATTCGCCTGACTGCCTGAGTGAGGTTGGACATTGGCAAATTGTGCTCCAAAAATTTGTTTAGCACGTTCAATTGCTAATGTCTCAATCACATCCACAACGTCCGTACCACCATAATAACGACGGCCTGGATAACCTTCGGCATATTTATTGGTTAAAATAGAACCTTGTGCTGCCATAACAGCTTTTGAAACAACGTTTTCTGAAGCAATCAATTCAATATTGTTTTGCTGACGTTTTTCTTCTGCAGCAATGGCTTCCCAAAGCTCAGCGTCATATTCTTTATAGTCTTTATGGTTAAAAATCATAAGAGTCTCCCTTCTCTTAAAGCGGGGCTAAAACCTATTTAGTCAAGGTTTAGAAGTGAATTTCTGGAATTTTAGCGAGAATTTCTTCGCAAGTGACAGCACCTTGGCGTAGAATATATGCTGTTTCACCAGATAAATCCAAAATAGTTGAATCCTGTCCTGTTAGAAAAGCATCATCTTCTATACCAAGAACTTCGTGATTGAAATCGGTCATAATTTGCTGGAAGTTTACTCCGCTACTCTTTCCAGATAAATTTGCGGACGGACCAATGAGAGGTCCAAATTTTCTAATCAAGTCCAATGTTTTAGGATGACTAGGGACACGAAAACCAATTGTTTTCATACCTGAATTTACCCAAATCGGAACTTGTTCATTAGCTTGTAAGATAATGGTCAAAGGACCGGGTAAAAAGGCTTGATAGAGCTTTTTTAAATACTGAGGCTGATGTTTGGAAAATTGATAAATTTCTTCTAAGCTTGAAACATTTAAATTCAAGGCCTTTTCGCGAGGTCTACCTTTTAAGTCATAGACATGACTGACGGCCTGCTCGTCCAGTGCCTTACAAAATAAACCATATACAGTCTCTGTTGGCAGCACGACCGCTCCTCCGCTGCTCAGTATTTCCTCAATTTTATCCATTATCTACCACTACCATTCTATCTTTTCCGAATTGATCTTGCAAGACGCGAATTCTCATTTTTGGAAATGCAGACTCAAATAATTTTTTTACATGTTCCCCTTGCTTGTAGCCAATTTCGAGATAGATTTTACCTTTTTCTGTCAAATGTTTTTGGGCGTTCTCAGCAATTTTTAGATAAACAGCATACCCGTCTTCTTCAGCAAAAAGAGCAAGATGAGGTTCTGAAGCAAGGACATTTAGTCCTACTTCTTCTCTGTCCGTCTCTGAAATATAGGGCGGATTGGATACAATAATATCATACTTTCCTGTAATCGCCTGAAAGCAATCAGACTGAACAAAATCAATCGCTACATCAATTGCTTCCGCATTTTCTTGCGCCAAATCCAGAGCATCTTGGGAAATGTCGGAAGCCGTGACCTGCCAATTCGCACGCTCAGCAGCCAAAGATAGAGCAATTGCTCCACTTCCAGTGCCAATATCCAAAACTTTCAGACTGCTATTTTGATTTTCAGACAAGATAAGGTTGACCAATTCTTCGGTTTCTGGTCGGGGAATTAGCACTCGTTCATCTACTTTGAACGAATGTCCATGAAATGCTGCGTTCCCAATAATGTATTGGGCAGGTTTATGAACCAATAATTGAGATTGAATCTTTTTCAGTAATTCTATATCATCTGCTGTTGCTTCTGCTTGCATTTTCAGCACAAATTGGGTGAAGGATAAGTTTCTCAAAGACCGAAAGGTAAAGGAGAGGCTTTCAGCTTCTTCGCCAACTGCTTCAAGCTGTTTTTCCATTTCAGCAAGAATTTGAGCTAATTTCATTATTTATTCAATTCTTCTAGTTTTTGTGTTTGGTCATACAATACCAAGGCGTCCACGATTTCATCTAATTTTCCAGCTAAAATCGTATCTAGCTTTTGCAGCGTTAAACCAATACGGTGATCTGTCACACGATTTTGTGGAAAATTATAGGTACGAATCCGCTCCGATCGGTCTCCAGTACCAATAGTTGATTTCCGCTCGGCATCTTGCTCGTCTTGCGCAATTTGCGCAAAATGATCCGCTACACGCGCACGGATGATCTTCATAGCTTTATCACGATTCTTTTGTTGGGTTCGTTCTTCCTGCATTTCAACCTTGATATTTGTCGGCAAGTGAACAATCCGAACGGCTGTTGCAACTTTGTTGACATTCTGACCTCCAGCACCAGAAGCGTGATAAATGTCAATCCGAAGATCTTTTGGATCAATATCATATTCCACTTCTTCAACTTCAGGCATAACTAAGACTGTTGCTGTCGAAGTGTGAACCCGTCCTTGGCTTTCTGTCACTGGGACACGCTGTACGCGATGAGCACCTGATTCGTATTTTAGTTTGGAATAAACGGATTGACCAGAAACCATCGCTACTACTTCTTTGAAGCCACCGACTCCATTCATGGAGGCTTCCATAACCTCAAATTTCCATCCTTGCGATTCGGCGTATTTTTGATACATTGTCAGAAGATCACCGGCAAAGAGCGAGGCTTCATCACCTCCTGCTGCACCACGAATTTCTAAGATGATGTTTTTATCATCGTTTGGATCTTTTGGTAAAAGAAGAATTTTCAATTTTTCCTCGTATTCTTCTTTTTCAGCTTTTGCATCTTTGAGCTCTTGCTTTGCCATTTCTTCCAAATCAGCATCGCCAGAAGCGTCTTTGATCATTTCTTCGGCATCTGTGATGTTTTGGAGCACCCTTTTATAGTCACGATAAGTTGCTACCGTATCGCGTGTACTCGCTTCTTCTTTGGACAATTCCATAAAACGCTTGGTGTCACTAACAACATCTGGGTCACTCAGAAGTTCCCCCAACTCTTCATAGCGATCTTCAACGGCTTGTAGTTGTTCATAAATATTCATCGTTTGCTACACCTCTCCTTAACTCTTCATTTCGTCAATTTCTGGCTTAAAATAATGCTTCCGACAGACAGGAATATATGTTTCATTCCCACCGATTTGAATTTGCTCACCTTCATAGACCGGCTTACCATTCGTTGTTCTTAATACCATGGTTGCTTTTTTGGAGCAAAATTGACAAATTGTTTTAATCTCATCAATTTTATCTGCTAGAAGCAAGAGATATTTCGAGCCTTCAAATAACTCATTGCGAAAATCATTTTTCAAACCAAAAGCCATAACTGGTACGTTTAATTCGTCAACTACCCTCGCTAAGTCATAGACATGACGACGAGATAGAAACTGCGCTTCATCAATCAATACACAATAAGGCTTTTCGGGCATTTCCTGAATAAAGTGGAAAATATCAGTATCTTCTGCTATTGCAATTGCTTTTCGCTTCATTCCGATACGACTAGAAACAACGCCAAAACCGTCACGTGTATCAAGTGCGCTCGTCATAATGACAACACCTTTGCCTTGTTCTTCATAGTTGTGTGCTACTTTTAAAATTTCGATTGTTTTGCCCGAATTCATCGTGCCATATTTATAATACAACTGAGCCATTTTCTTTAATTCGTTCCAAATTCTCCAATTTTTAATACTTCTTATTTTACCACATTCTGACACGCTTTAAAACCTAATTTGTGATAAAATAAAAATATCAAAAATAAAAAGGAGAAACCACATGCCATTTGTCAGAATTGATTTATTTGAAGGACGCACGTTAGAACAAAAGAAAGCTCTTGCAAAAGAAGTTACTGCTGCTATCGTGAAAAATACTGGCGCGCCACAATCTGCTGTTCATGTCATCATCAACGACATGCCAGAAGGGACTTATTTCCCACAAGGTGAAATGCGTACAAAATAACAAAAAAAAGAATCTTGGATAAAAATCTGAGATTCTTTTTTTTATTCAGAATGATAAATGATGTAGATGCAACATTTAAGCTAATTTCTTTTTTGAATATGATTAAGACGAAGTTGGTATAAAATGCCACTAACGACCAGACTAGAGATTAAACCAATCCAATAAGCAAAGGGACCTAAATTTGTCGTGTGATCCAATAGTAACCCAACTGGTAGCGACACCCCCCAATAGCCAATCAATCCCAAATAAAATGGCACTTTTGTATCCTTATAACCACGTAAAATTCCTTGAAGAGGCGCTGCGAAAGTATCTGCTAATTGAAAAAACAAACTATAAGTTAAGAAAACCGATGTCAGACGAATGAATTCTTTGTTGGTTCCATATAATGAAGCGACTTGATAACGGAAAAGATATAAAAATGTCAGCGTGAAAACAGCGAACCCAAGCGCAGTCAATCTTCCCAAAACACAATATTTTCTGACATAGTCTAGACGCTTTGCGCCAATTTCGTAAGAAACGATAATCGCCATAGCATTAGAAATGCTCATAGGAAAAGCATACATAAGATTGGAAAAACTAATAGCAGATTGGTGGCTGGCAATGATTAACGAAGAAAACTTAGCCATAAGCAAACCTACGACTGAAAATATCACAACTTCTGCAAAGACAGTTCCGCCAATAGGAAAACCGAGACGAATCCCTTCCAGCAACTCTTTTTTGTCTAAAGGACGAATTTTCCATAATTGATATTTTTTTATTCTAGGATGTCTTTTGGCAACTACCACCGAAAGGACTAACAGCACCCAGTAAGCCAATGAAGTCCCTAGCCCCGCTCCTGCTCCGCCCATTTCTGGGAAGCCAAATGCTCCATAAATTAAAATGTAGTTAAAACTGGCATTCAACGGTAGCAAGAGCAACATAAGATACATGGATAATCTTGTCAATCCTAATGCGTCTAATAAAGAGCGTACAACACTAAATAAAAGCAAAGGGATAATACCAAATGCCAAATACCAGAGGTAGTGTATAGAGACTTCTGCTACTAATGGTTCTAATCCAATATTGGACAAAACAAGCGGTGCACCTAGAAAAACGAGCCCAAACAAGAGAAGAGACAAGCCGAGAGATAAATAAATAAACTGATAAAAATCAGAAGCGATTTTTTCTTCCTGTTTTTGTCCTAGATGATGTCCAATAATCGGAACCAAGGCTGAGACAATACCAGTCAAAAAAGTAAAAAACGGACTCCATAAGCTAGTCGCCATTGAAACTCCCGCCAAATGCAACGTATGGTATTGCCCTGTCATGGTTGTATCCACAAACGAGGCTGAAAAATTGGCCAGTTGATAAATCAAAATTGGCAAAAAAATCGAGATAAATAAGGTCATTCTTTCTTTTAAATTGCGAGCTTGGTACATACAATCTCCTCAAACAATACTTTCTCTCTTAACTATACTATAAGCACTTAGAATAGTCAAAAAAGCTAGGAGGAAATCCTCCCAGCCTCTTGCCAAGCTTTATCTCTTCTCACGATTTAAAATAAGATTCAATACAATCGCAATGACGCTCGCCATAACAATTCCATTTGAGAAAAACATTTGCAAGCCAGTTGGCAAACTGTTAAAAAGATTGCTTCCATTTAGGCCGACTCCTGCGGAAATAGATACAGCGGCAATCAAGAAATGGTGTTCATTGTGTTCAAAATCAACTCGTGCTAGCATTTGCATTCCCTGAACAGAAACAAAACCAAACATGACAAGCATAGCACCACCGAGTACAGGACTTGGGATGATTTGTGCCAAAGCTCCGAATTTCGGTACCAATCCTAACAAGACTAAGAATCCTGCTGCATAATAGATTGGGAGCCGTGTTTTAATTCCAGAAAGTTTGACCAAACCAACATTTTGTGAAAATCCTGTATAAGGGAAAGTGTTAAAAATACCGCCAAGAAGCACTGCAAGTCCTTCTGCACGATAACCATTTCGCAGACGAATGCTATCTAACTTTTCGTTTGTAATATCTGAAAGTGCAAAATAAACACCTGTTGATTCTACCAAAGAAACTGTTGCGATAATACACATCATGACGATGGATGAAAGTTCAAACTTAGGTATTCCAAAATAAAACGGTGTCGGAACATGTACAAGAGGAGCTTGAGTTACTGGCGCAAAATCTACTAAGCCCATAAAGCTGGCAATAATCGTTCCAATAATTAAGCCAATCAGAATGGAAATGGATTTTAGAAAGCCTTTCGCAAAGATATTTACTAACAGTATAATTAAAATCGTGACAACAGCCAACAGCAAACTTTGTGCAGTTGGTTTTTCACTATTATTTCCCATATTGCCAATCGCAACAGGAATAAGTGTCAAACCAATAGTTGTAATCACTGAGCCCGTCACAATTGGTGGAAAGAAATTAGCAATTTTAGAAAAAATGCCTGCAATCAAAAGAACGTAGACACCGGAAACGATAAGCGCTCCAAACATGGCTCCGCTTCCATGTTTTTGACCAATCATAATCAGAGGTGCAACCGATTGAAAAGCAACTCCAAGTACGACTGGCAAGCCAATGCCAAAATATTTATTGAGTTGCAATTGCAAAAACGTTGCCACACCACACATAAAAATATCTGTGGAGATGAGATAGGTCAACTGTTGGCTCGAATAACCTAGCGCACCAGCAATCATAATGGGTACAAGGATTGACCCAGAGTACATTGCTAATAAGTGCTGCAAACCTAAGACAGCTGCCTGTGAATGTTTTTCTTCTTTCAGTTCCATTATGCATCAGCCTCCATAAATACAACTTTTCCATTTTCAAATTTTTGAATACGAGCCAAAGAAACAACTTTTCGCTTATCTTCTTCTAGCAACTTTCTTCCTTCTTGGAATGATTTTTCAATCACAATACCAATCGCTTCCACATGGGCACCTGATTGTTCAATGATATTAACAAGCCCTTTAGCTGCTTGCCCATTTGCTAGAAAATCATCGATAATAAGCACTTTATCATGATAATTTAAAAATTTCCCTGCAATTGAGACCGTACTTGTCACTTGTTTGGTAAAAGAATAGACCTCTGTCGTCAAAATATCTTCCGTCATAGTAATGTTTTTTGACTTTTTCGCAAAAATCATCGGAACGCCCAATGCTTCTGCTGTATAAATAGCAGGTGCGATGCCAGATGCTTCAATTGTCACAACTTTTGTAATACCAGCCGAGCGAAAATAGGTTGCAAACACTTTACCAATTTCTTTCATCAAGTTGAAATCGACTTGGTGAGTCAGAAATGAATCCACTTTTAAAATATTTTCTCCTAAAACATTTCCATCTTTTAGGATACGTTCTTCTAATAATTTCATAAAATCTCCTTTTAGAAAAAACAAAAGGCTTGCCAAAAGCAAGCCTAAAACAATTGGTTACCCAACTGAATACAAAATTCCTTGCTAAAAACATAGCAGGAAAGTTGAAGACTTACTTATTGTTAGACATTAGGTGCCTTGTAGAAACATTACGCCAAATTCGTAATATAAATAAGTAATTATTTTATTGTTAATGCGCATCACCGTTCCAAATGGAATTTTTCACAATGACATAATCTACGTGCTTAAGACCAGCTAAGTCTCTTCCGCCAGCATAGGAAATGGCACTTTGCAAATCTTGCTCCATTTCAACCAAAGTGTCAGCTAAATGTCCTTTAACTGGTAAAAGAATTTTCTTTCCTTCCACATTCTTATACGTGCCCTTTTGGTACTCTGAAGCCGAACCATAATACTCTTTGAATTGTTCACCGTCTACTTCGACCGTTTGACCTGGGCTTTCGATATGACCTGCGAATAGGGAACCAATCATCACCATGGTAGCACCAAAGCGAATAGATTTGGCAATGTCGCCATGCGTACGAATACCACCGTCCGCAATAATTGGTTTGCGAGCAGCTTTTGCACACCAACGAAGAGCCGCTAATTGCCAGCCACCTGTACCAAAACCAGTTTTTACTTTTGTGATACAAACTTTCCCTGGCCCAATACCAACTTTGGTTGCATCTGCTCCAGCATTTTCCAGCTCACGAACAGCTTCTGGTGTCCCGACATTTCCTGCAATCACGAAAGTATCAGGGAGTTCTTTTTTGATGTGCTGAATCATATCAATCACACTATCTGAATGCCCATGCGCAATATCAATCGTGATATATTCTGGTGCATCTTCTTTCAACTGGCTAACAAAATCATATTCATAATTTTTCACACCAACTGAAATAGACGCAATCAGTCCTTGCTCATGCATGCGCTTGATGAAAGGAATGCGGCCAGCTTCGTCAAAACGGTGCATGATGTAGAAATAGCCACTTTTCGCCAATTTTTCTGCTACATCTTCATCCAGAATTGTTTGCATATTAGCTGGAACAACAGGAAGTTTGAAGGTGTGTTTCCCAAAAGTAACGGTCGTATCTGCTTCTGAGCGACTTTTGATAATACATTTATTCGGAATCAATTGGATATCTTCATAGTCAAAAATAGGAAATTCGTTCAGCATGTCATTCTCCTTTAATCTTACGCTAAAAATGACCTACCTATGCTTTCGCATCGCTACGCCTTTCCTGACGTTTCCTTTAGTATTATAACACAAGGTACAGAAATTACAATATAATGACTTATAATATTTTTTATCGTTCGGAAATTGCGAGTTGTTCTTTCAGATTCTAAAAAAAGAGGTCTCCCTCTTTTACAAGAGTAAATCTTTAATGCGTCCAATATCTGATTTTTTCAATACCACATAAATCATATCTCCTAGATACAGGCGCGTGCTGCCATTCACTGTTTGGTTCTTTCCGTTGTGGTGTTGCATGGTAATTAGAATATCTCTTGGTAATTCCAACTCATGAACTTGCTTACCCGCTATTTTTTCAGAGACTGGAATTTCGATAAGGGTTGTCTCGCCCTCATCTACCACGTTATCTGGTAGCATTCGCTCTAGCATAGCTTCATACACGGGTGCTCCGCCCAATAAATCCATTACAACGTATGCCACTAAAGTCACTAAACCAAGAGGCATGAGGTTTCGTATATCACCAACCATCTCAGTCACCAAGATAATTGCTGTCAATGGAGCTTTAGAAATTGCACCAAAGTAACCGCTCATACCTAAAATAATAAAAATAGGAAATTGCTCTTGTGTTGCAAAGCCTAATTGCACACAAACGACACCAACAATTGCTCCCAAAAGAGAGCCAAGAGCTAAAATGGGGAGAAAAATACCACCAGGAAGCCCACTACCATAACTAATCATACTCCAGATAAAGCGAATAACGAAAAACATCACTAATGTTAATAGCAGATAGTGTTGACTGGTTAAAGAGAGAACCAGTTGATTGCCACCGCCTAAAAGCTGTGGAAGGAAATATCCTACTGGCAAAATGAAAATAAAAGCTATAATAGGATAATATTGCGGAGAAAGGTGCAAAACTTCTCCAATCATATCATAAATGCGAGGCATAGCTAGAACTACTTTTTCATATAAAAATCCTGAAAAACCAAGAAAAATTCCTAACAACAAATAAAGCCAGTATTGCCCTAGTCCCATCAGAGGAATATTATCTGGCATATTTAATACAGGGGTCATTCCAAAAATCATAAGTGAAACAAAATTTGCCGTTAAACTTGCCGCCAAAGACGAGACCCAAAAGAAACGCGAAAAATGATGATAGACTTCCTCAATAACAAACAGTAAACCCGCAATCGGAGCATTAAAAGCTGCTGCCAGCCCTGCTGCCGCTCCACTAGCAATCAAAGAACGCTCTTCCACAGGGCTTAAATGAAGATGTTTGGCAATTCCCTTTCCACCCATTGCTCCCAGCTGGATACTTGGGCCTTCACGTCCTAACATTAAGCCACTTGCAATGGCTAAAACACCTAGAATATACTTTTTCCAGAGGACACTCCACCATGACAAGCTCATCAGTCCTTTCAGCTCTGCTTCCACTTGCGGAATTCCAGAACCTTTAATATTCTTTTCTGAAAGCGTTAATTTTGCACTAATCCAAATGACACAAGCATAAAACAGCAGAATGAAAACAAACCAAATGGTATTGCCATGACCTTGTTGATAGAAATGTTGAACAATATGAAATCCCTTTTCAATCAAAAAACGAAAAGAACCAACAATTGCACCCACGATAATCCCGACTAAAATTCCTCTTGAAACTTGCAGAATAATCGAACTAGATGTAAATGCGAATTCTTTCTTAGTATTTGATACTCCTTTTTCTGTCTGAACAGACATCATTGCCTCCCGAATATTTTCTCTTTCCATTTTAGCATAATTTTTCATTTTTTTTGCTTGCGGAAATTGTTTTGGAGAATGAAATCTAGATAAAAAATCAAACCAGCCTCATACGAAACTGGTTTGTAAACTCAAGATCTTGCTCTTATTTTTCAGCTGTTAATGCTGCCATCGTGATGTAATTATAAGGTTTGTTGAAGTGTGGCAGGAAGAAAATATCTGTCAATGCCAATTTATCAATGGTCACTTTTTCTTGGATTGCGAGTGAGAAGAGATGAATACCCATTGAGATATCTTCGTGCGAAGCCATTTGTGCTCCAAGGATGACACGTGTATCTTTATCAAATACGATACGAATAGCTACTTCATGGTTGTTGTGTTTGATAAATTCTGGCTTTTGAAGGTCGTTGAAGCCTGTTTCAACTGCGTTATAACCCGCAGCTTTTGCTTTTTCCAATGTCAAACCAGTTGAAACCATTTTAAGGTCGTAGATGTTGATACCGTTTGAGCCTTGCACACCAATGCCTTCTAATTCATGACCAGTTGCGTTGTAAGCTCCGACGATACCTGAACGAACAGCGTTTGAAGCAAGTGCAATGTAGCTCATTTTACCAAGAGAATTGTCATAAATCGTTGCGCAGTCACCAACTGCGTAAACTCCCGGAATGCTTGTTTCTTGTTTTTTATCAACAAGGAATGCACCATTACGGAAAAGTTCAATCTTGCCAGCGCCAAGGGCAGTGTTCGGTCGGAAGCCAACAGCCATAATGACCATGTCAACATCAAACGTTTCTTTATCCGTTACAATCCGTTCAACTTTGCCTTCACCTTCAACCGCTTGCACAGTTTGACCATAGGCAAGTGTAATGCCATGATCTGCCAAGTTTTGACTCATCAAATCAGACAATTCACGGTCGTAGTAACCAGCAAGGCAAGTATCTGCAACGTCAATCAAGATTACTTCTTTTCCAAGGCGTTCAAAAGCTTCTGCGAGTTCAACACCAATGTAGCCAGCTCCAACAACAGCAACGCGATTGATGCCTTCGTTGTTTTTCAGCTTTTCAATCACTTCAGCAGAGTTTTGATACAATTTTACAAACTGAACGTTTTCCAGAGTCGCTTTAAATCCACGATTTCCTTTTACAAGTTCGACACCTTTGATTGGCGGGATAATTGGTTGTGAACCAGTCGCAAAAATCAATTTGTCATAAGATTCAAGATGTTCCTGACCATTTACAAGTGCGATCACTTCTTTTTTGTCATAATCAACTGACAAAACAGGACTTTCCATATAAACTTTTGCACCTTTTGCTTCAAGTTTTTCTTTATCTGAATAGAACAATCCTTCTGGGCCGTCAATTTGCTTACCAATCCAAAGCGCCATTCCGCATCCTAAGAAGGAAATGTTTGAATTTTGGTCAAACACCACAACTTCGTTTTCATTTCCGAAGTTGTCTAATATCGTATTGATACAAGCTGTACCAGCATGGTTGGCACCAATAACAACAATTTTACTCATAGAGCAATTCCTACCTTAATTTTTAATTTACTAAAACATTATAACATTACGTGTTAGCGTTTACAATATATTTGCTCATAAAACTGAAAAATATTACATTTTCTATCAATTTAAAAGAACTTTTCATGAATGATTTCATTCCTAATCTCAATGTATTCAAATTTTAGAAAAAAATTTGTGAAAACGTTATCTATCTGTTATAATAGACATGTATTTTTATTGATAGAAGGGATGTGATACTGGTGGAGTTTAGCTCTCGTTCCATTCATTTAATGGGTACGACAATTACGATTTCAATTCTTCATCCTCAAGCTGACTCGTTGCTTGACGAAGTTGTCCATCTCCTTTTTCTGTATGAAAAACGCTTTAGTGCAAACGATGATACTTCTGAATTGATGCAAATCAATCATCAAGCTGGACAACAATGGGTTCAGGTGCATGAGGATTTGTTTGAGCTTATTGAGTTAGGAAAACGGCATAGTTTAGCTCAAAATAGTCATTTAAACATTACTATCGGTCCACTTGTTCAAACATGGCGAATTGGTTTTCCAGATGCAAAAATTCCTAATCCAGAGGAAATAAAACATTGTCTTTCTTTGATAGATCCCGCTTCTATCAAACTAGCCCCCACTTCTTCTAGTGTTTTTTTAGCAAAAGAAGGAATGAAAATTGACCTTGGAGCACTTGCAAAAGGCTATATTGCTGATAAAGTGATGGAGTTCTTAAAAAATAAAGGCGTGACTTCTGCTCTCATCAATCTAGGCGGGAATGTATTAACCCTAGGAATCAACCAAGTTTCTAAGCGTCCTTGGCGGATTGGAATCCAGCATCCCAAATTAACCCGCGGGAATAATCTGGCTGTTCTTCCTATCGTAAATCAATCCGTTGTGACTTCAGGAATTTATGAGCGAACCCTTGAAAAACAAGGACATTCCTATCACCATATTCTTGATAGCAAGACAGGCTATCCTGTGGAGACAGATGTCGCTAGTTTAACGATCGTGTCTAATCGCTCTGTAGACGGTGAAATTTGGACAACCCGATTATTTGGCGAAAGCCCATCGTCTATTCTAGAACAAGTTGAAAAAGAAGAACAGATTGAAGCGTTAGGTATTACAAAAGACGATCAATTATTCTATTCTTCTGGTTTAAAACCAGAATTGCTATTTTAATATCGGAAAGGAAATAATTATGTTAAAACTCATCGGTTTAGTTGGCACAAATTCAAAACGTTCCACTAATCGCCAACTATTACAATATATGCAAAAACATTTTGCGGATAAAGCAGAAATTGAACTGGTGGAAATCAAAGATATCCCCATTTTCAATAAACCCGCAGACAAAAAACTTCCAGCTATTGTAACGGAAATCGCTGAAAAAATAGAAGCCGCTGACGGGGTCATTATCGGAACGCCTGAATACGACCACTCTATTCCAGCTTCGCTCATGAGTGCTCTGGCTTGGTTATCTTACGGCCTTTATCCACTGCTCAATAAACCAGTGATGATTACAGGCGCCTCTTATGGAACATTGGGGTCATCTCGTGCACAGTTACAGCTTCGCCAGATTTTGGATGCCCCTGAGTTGAAAGCTTCCGTCATGCCTGGCTCTGAATTTTTGCTGTCGCACTCTCTGCAGGCATTTGATAAAGATGGCAATCTCATCGACCTTGAAACCATTCAGAAATTAGATGCACTCTTTGATGATTTCCGCCTTTTTGTGAAAATTACCGAGAAACTATCCAGCGCGCAGGAATTATTGCACAAAGAAGCTGAAAACTTCGACTGGGAAAACTTGTAAGTAAAGGAGAATGACGCAATGAAATTTGTAGGAATTGTAGGCTCAAATGCAGAGCAATCGTATAATCGTAAATTACTGGAATTTATCAGAAGACATTTTAAACTAAAATTTGAATTGGAAGTCTTGGAAATTGATGAAGTTCCGATGTTTAATCAAGACGAAAAATGGGACGAATCTTTCCAGCTTCGCCTCCTATACAACAAAATTACCCGTGCAGACGGAGTCATTATCGCAACACCTGAGCACAACCATACCATTACCGCCGCTCTGAAAAGCGTGCTTGAGTGGCTGTCATTTGAAGTTCATCCATTTGAAAACAAGCCTGTCATGATTGTGGGCGCTTCTTACTACGATCAAGGAACTTCACGCGCACAGGTCCATTTACGCAAAATTCTCGACGCACCAGGTGTCAATGCTTATACTCTTCCCGGAAATGAATTTCTGCTTGGAAAAGCCAAAGAAGCCTTTGACGATGAGGGAAATATTACCAACGAAGGAACCGTCAAATTCCTTGAAACCTGCTTGGATAATTTTATGAAATATGTAGAGGTCGTTTCAAAATTGAAAAAACCAAAACCAATTGAACCAGAAAATTTAGATGTTACCAAACCTATCGCAACAACGATTCAAGGCATTGACCCAGATGATCCTGAATGGGTTGAAAAAGCCGCTGCCATGGTGGGCGCTGTCTCAGGAGATACCTATGTAAAACTAGACCACGGTATTTTAACGGTGGATCAGATTAATATGTTCTTGAAATCCATGCCTTTTGAACTGACTTACGCCGATGACAACAACCAATTCCTCTACTACAACAATGCACATCAAGACCCTGATACCATGCTGGCAAAACGTGTACCATCTCAGTCAGGAAACCGCCTATCAACGGTTCACAATTCACTTCCGGCTGGCAGAATGAAAAATGTAGAGTGGGTGGTCGGAACCTTGCGTAACGGCAATCAAGAATATGTCCGCACCCTGATTCCAAATCCGTATTCACCAGTTTTAAATACACACAATTATCAGGCCATGTACTATCCAGACGGCTCTTACGCTGGGATCAATGAAATTGTCTTTAATTTCAGACCATGGCTGGAATGGTACTTGGAAACAACTGGTCAGCAGCTAGTTGGCGGAAGCGGTCCATTCGCTCCTGCAGGAGGACAGGCTAAAGCTGATGCAACTTCCGGTGCTTCGGATACAGGTAGTCACAGCGAGAGTACGAGTGAGGCAGATGCTACTTCTGCTGCTTCCAGTCATTGATCTAAAGAAATCAAAGAAAAGGTTGAGCAATTTTGTCTCATCCTTTTTTCTGTGTAAAAGATCATTCCATAAGATTCACTTGCACAGATTTCGTGAACTTGTTATAATAATGAATATACGCAAACGTTTTCTGCCACAAGGAGATAATGATGATTGAAGCAAATCAATTATATAAGACATATAGTATTGTCGAGAAAGAATTAGGCCTTAAAGGTTCTATCAAAGCCTTTTTTCACCCTAAGAAAAAACAAATTCACGCTGTACAGAATATTTCATTAACGGTTCAAAAAGGTGAAATTGTTGGTTATATTGGTTCGAATGGAAGCGGAAAGTCCACGACTATAAAAATGCTGACGGGTGTTCTTTATCCAGATCGAGGCAGTGTTAAAATTAATGGACTCATCCCACAGAAACATCGGACAGCAGTCAATAAGCAAATTGGCGTTTTGTTTGGACAAAAATCACATTTACGTTGGGATATTCCTGTGCTGGAATCTTTTATTTTGCATGCGAAAATCTATGACGTTTCTGATAAAGTTTTTAAGGAACGCTTGGGGCAATTAATTGACCTGTTGCAGCTAGGAGATTTTATTCACCAGCCTGTTCGTAATCTTTCGCTCGGGCAACGAGTTCGCTGCGAATTTGCTGCTATATTCATTCATCAACCTGCCGTTGTTTTCTTGGATGAACCTACAATCGGTCTTGATGCCAGTGTAAAAGAAACCATCCGCTCTTTCATTCGCTTTATGAATAAAGAGTATCAGACAACTTTCCTCATTACGTCTCATGATATGCAGGATATTGAGTCGCTCTGCGAACGAATTTTCATTATTGATAAGGGCAAAAAGGTTTATGATGGAAGTCTGACGAAATTAAGAGAAAAATTTTCAACAGTTAAAACCATTTCTTTCAAAACGCAAACGCCAATAGAAGAGCTATTCCAAATCAATGGTTTTCGTTTTGAGAAAATTGACTCTTATCATTTCAATATTCATTATCAGACGGATATTTATACTAATGCCCAAGTTATCAATCAGATTTTTGATCATTATTCAATCGAAGACCTAGCTATCAAAGAATTGACAATTGAAAATATCGTCAAACAAATTTATGAGGAGGGGCTTGATGAGTAAATATATCCATATCACACGATTAGCTCTTATTACGCAACTTCAATATAAATCTTTCTTTGTCGCGACCCTGATTCGTACTTTCATACAAGTTCTTGTCTCTATTTTTGTTTGGAAAACTATTTTTTTCACTCAATCTCACGTTAATGGTTATACTTTAGAAACGTTCACTACCTATATTATCTTCGCAAATCTACTAGGAAATCTAAATAGTTTTAGTATTGGACGGGATCTATCTCTGATGATTGTAGATGGGAATATTACTGGTGAGCTACTCTATCCTTATTCCCTCATTACTTCTCTCTTTTTCCAAGACTTTGCTGTCAAAATCGTTGAAATTATCAAATTCATTCCAATTTTATTAGTTATCCCTTTGCTTCAAGGACAGCTTTATCTTCCAAATTGGCAGACAGGCTTGCTTTTCCTATTTTCTAGTTTATTAGGAATGTTTATCATCCTCCTGTTAGATTTAGGATTTAGCTTAACAGCCTTCTTCACGGCAAATACATGGGGAATATTGATTCTCAGAAACGGGCTTTTTTCACTCGCTTCAGGAGCGCTTTTGCCACTAAGTTTTTATCCAGAAAATATTGCAAACATTTTGAAACTATTACCTTATAGCTTTGCTGTTAATTTTCCGGTCAATATCCTTTTGAAAAGACAGGTTAATTTTGATCTCTTCTGGATTCAATTGGCTTGGATTCCGATACTTTCAGCTTTCATTGCTTTTCTTTGGTATCAAGCTAAACGTCGTTTAGTCATTTTAGGAGGTTGAAGATGAAATACATCAACATTTATTTTTATAACCTCAAAGCTTACTTGATTGCTAGTATGTCTTATAGGATGGACTTCTTTATTGGACTTATTTCTTCTTTGATTGAACAGATTGTTTATTTAATCTTTTTAAATGTATTATTTGCAAATATCAAGGAAATTGCCGGATTCAACTATGGACAAATGCTATTTATTTATGGAATGGCAACTATCGGACGTTCAGTTCACCTGATTTTCTTTGACAATCTTTGGATGTTTGGAAGCCGCTATATTCGCAAAGGTGAGTTTGAACGCCTACTTATCATGCCCATCAATCCTCTTTTTCAGCTAATTTGTGAACGCGTGCAGCTACAAGGATTTGGCACAACACTAATGGGAGCTATTGCAACTTATCAAGCCTATCATTTACTCGGACTGCACTGGAACATTTTTCATCTACTTCTCTTTGTCTTTATCTGTATTTGTATTGGTTTACTCTATGCTGCTATTCAATTAGGACCTACTGCTCTTGCTTTTTGGATTGTCGAATCTTTCCCTATCACAATGGGGATTTTCTCCCTCAATCAAATGGCACAATACCCTATCAAAATTTACCCAACCTTTATCCAATTGATACTAATTTTTGTATTTCCTTATGCTTTTACTTCTTTTTTTCCAGCTCTTTATTTTTTAAATCTAAGCTGGATTGGTTTGCTACTTCCTTTAGTCCTACTTGTTATTTTTACTATCAACTACGCTCTATTCAAATACGGCATGAAAAAATTCTCCAGTGTTGGGAATTAAATATTAAAAACCAACTGAAATCTTTCATCAGTTGGTTTTATTTGCCCTTGGAAAATAGAGACGAATCTCCGTATAAGTATTTTCTTCAGATTGAATGTCCATGTGATAGGATTTACCAAATTGTAATTGCAAACGCTGATTAACATTCTTCAAACCGACACCACCCAAGCGAACGAGTGTAGCATTTGTAGTTTCGCTGGCGACAAAGCCACGACCATTGTCATAAATTGAAACGATGAGCTGCGTGTCATTTTCAGAGACGCTAACTCGAATCCTCCCTTGACGATTCATTTCTTTGATACCATGGTAAATGGCGTTCTCAACCAAAGGCTGCAAAATCAACTTTGGAATTTTGTAGTCATTATATTGCTTCAACTCTTTAATTTCATATTGCAATTTCTCACCATAGCGCTGTTTTTGAATAAAGAGATACTGACGCACGTGATCAATTTCATCTTTAAGAGAAATTTGTTCATGTCCTTGGTTCAAAGCTAAACGGAAATACTTAGCCAGTGATTTTGTGACTTCTACCACACGCTTGCTGTCATTAAATTCTGCCATCCATACAATTGTATCTAACGTATTGTAAAGAAAATGCGGGTTGATTTGGCTGGAAAGCGCCTGCAATTCATATCTTCTGACATTTTGTTCCTCTTCTTTGACTGCAATCATCAATTGATCAATCCGGTCTAACATAATATTAAATTGTCTTGCCAAATCAACTAATTCAGGAGAGCCGGTTTCATTAGCCCTCAAATCTGAATGCCCACTTCCAACCTTTAAAATGGTTGCTTGCAAATCTCGCAAAGGCTTAATCCAAAGCCGAAGCACAAACCAGATCCCTATTAGACAAACCCCCAAAGCAAACAGACCTGTTCCAATAAAAGACCACAAAATCTGCGTTTGAACTGCATGCAATTGTTCCATTGAAGAAACCCCAATCAATGTCCAACCACTATTTGGAATTTGATATTGAGATACATAAGCTTGTTTTGATTTGACATATCCATTTTTTACAGAAAGATAAGGCGCCATCGCTTTCATTTCAGCGTGAGAAGAATAAACTGCTTTTTTAGGATGATAGACAAAGTCATGATTGGCATCGACGATAAAGGTAAATCCTTCTTTTCCTAACTGTAGTTGATCTAAATAAGCTTCCAACGTCTTGTATCCAATATCTAAGCGAACAACCCCTAGATTTTTACCATCTTTATCTACAACTTCCTGCATGATTGAAATCACCCATTTTTCACCAGTTGTATGACTGACGGTTCTTCGTGCTGGTGTCAAAATCGGCATAGAACCTTTATGGATAGCATCCTGATACCATTTTTCTTTCATCATATCAGCGGATGTCTTCATGGTTAATTCAGGATCTGTTGATATGAGATTCCCGTCTTTTGTTACCAAAATAGCAGATACCAAATCCGAATCTGTTTTTAAAATCGTTGCGAATAATTGCCAAAGTTGTTCAGCGTTTTCTTGGCTTGGTATTTGTGCGTATGTCTTTATTTTCTCATTTTCAGCCAAACTACTCGTTGTCTGTTTAACTTTTTGTAAATAAGAAGTGATAAACTGACCACTTTGCTGAATGGTCTTGCGTGTATTTTGCTCAGTTGTCTGGCGAATAGCAACCGAACTAGTCTGATAATAAATCCCACCGACAATTCCCAAAAGAGCTAATATCATAATAAAAACATAAATCACTAACTGAATTAGGAGCGAATATCGTTTCATTGCCCTTCTCCTCGTTTAAATTGCCGCGGTGTTACTCCAACGACTTGCTTGAAGCGTTGAGAAAAATAGTTCATATCTTCAAAGCCTACCTGCTCTGCAATTTCATAAACCTTCAAGTCAGTTGTCAAAAGCAGTAATTTTGCTTTCTTCATCCGTTCTTGAATTAAGTAATCCTGAAATGGCAAGCCCAGCTCTTTTTTGATGAGAACACTCAAATAAGACGAACTAAACCCGAGTTGAAAAGCGAGTGATTTAAGAGATAATTCTGTATCGGTCAAACGATCATGAATTGCTTGTTCTAAATCAGAAAATTCTGCTTGCTCAACCAGTTCATGAACTTGATGCTGCTTTCGCTCCTTGTCCAATTTCTCTTTGACTTTAAACAACATCGTTTCCACATCTTCCCGCGAAAACGGCTTTAGTAAATAATCGTCAGCACCTAATTTTACTGCTGATAAAGCGTAATCGAAGTCATCATAGCCCGTTAAAAAGATAATATGAACAGAAGGATATTGTTCTTTGACTAATTGAGCTAGTTTAATCCCGTTTATATGTGGCATATTGATGTCTGTCAAGACAATATCAGGCTGTGCAAGCTGTATCTTTTCCCAAGCATCCAAGCCATTTTCAGCCTCACCCATGACTTCCATATCAAATGTTTCAAAATCTACTAAAGACGAAATACCTTGCCGAACAAGGTATTCATCTTCTACAATCATAATTGAATACACTAGCGCACCCCTATTATTTATTAAACTCATTATAGCAAATTTCTGTGAAAATTGCTGTTACACATAGTTTAATAAATAACCGTAGCCTTTACTTTCCATTTGGTCTTTCGGAATGAAATGAATGGCTAAACTGTTGATACAGTAGCGAAGTCCGCCCTTATCTTTTGGTCCGTCCGTAAAGACATGACCAAGATGTGAATTTCCAATACGGCTTCTAACTTCCGTCCGTGTCATATTAAAACTATGATCTTCCTTATAAGTTGCGACATCTGGGCTGATTGGACGGGTGAAGCTAGGCCAGCCACAACCAGACTCAAATTTATCTTTGGAAGAGAAAAGTGGCTCACCTGTTACAACATCTACATAAATACCTGCATCAAACTTATCCCAATAGCGATTAGAAAAAGCACGCTCAGTATCATTTTTTTGTGTTACAGCATATTCTTCATCAGATAGTTTCTTTTTAATCTCTGCATCACTAGGCTTTTTATATTTGGAAGCATCAATAACTGGATAAGAAGCCTGCTTAACATTGATATGGCAATAGCCATTTGGATTTTTCTTTAAATAATCTTGGTGGTACTCTTCAGCCTTAATAAAATGTTTTAATGGTTGTTTTTCGACCGCCAATGGCTCTTTAAATTTTTCTTTCTGCTCGTCAAAGACTTTGTTAATCGTTTCTACATCAGCCTGATCTTTATAATACACGCCTGTACGATATTGCACTCCACGATCATTGCCTTGCTTATTTTTGCTGGTTGGATCGATAATTCTAAAGTAATGTAGCAAGATTTCTCTTAAAGAGATTTTATTGGCATCATAGGTTACATGAACCGTTTCTGCATGTTTTGTCTGCGAGATTAGTTCGTATTTCGTGGTTTCGCTAGTGCCATTAGCATAACCAGAGACTGCGTCAACCACTCCATCTACACGCGAAAAATATTCTTCTACACCCCAGAAACAGCCTCCTGCCAAATAGATATGCTTTAAATTTGCATTTTTCAGGTCCGCTTTCTTTTGCTTGACCGGTTCAGCCTGGCTAACAGCTGCTTCTTTAATCTGATTAATAGCAGATTGATTTTTAAGGGTTGGCATCATGCGACTTCCTAGCACAAATAAACCTAAAACCAGCAGGACTGCTCCACCAAATAATAACCATTTCATTTTATGATCCATCATCCTCCCCTCCTATTTAAGGCTTTTAAGAGTTGATTCAATTTCTGCTTTTTTAATAAGTCCAGGACGAGTTTTTACCAATTTTCCATCGCTTCCAATAAATGCAGCTGTCGGATAAGAACGAACACCATATTGTTCCAATAGTTTACCACTAGGATCTAGTAAAACAGGTAAATGTTTATAATTTAATTTCTCATACCAGTTTTTAAAATCTGCTTCAGATTTTTCACCAACATGCCCCGGTGAAACAACCGTCAAAACTACATAGTCTTTCCCAGCATTTTTAGCTAACTCATCAGTATCCTTTAATGTAGATAAGCAGATAGAACACCAAGATGCCCAAAATTTGAGATAAACTTTCTTTCCTTTGAAATCTGACAATTTATAAGTTTTCCCGTCAACTCCTTTTAGTTCAAAATCAGGAGCTGCTTCGCCTTGATTCAACTTTGTAGCTGTCGTTTTATTTGTAAATTGTCCGTGTCCAGACTTAGTTCCACTAGCTGATTTTTGATTTCCACAGGCACCCAACAGAGCAATACAAACAAGACCTGTGATGACTAACATTGTTTTTTTCATGAGATTCCTCCTTTTATCCACCAAATATTGAAGCTAGAACATTAAGATTTCCCAGCATAAGTAAAATTCCCATCAAGATGATAAGTAACCCGCCAATTTTCTTTAGTAGTCCCATATAAGGTTTTATTTTCCCAAAATGGCGTAAAACAATAGAAGAGGCAAGCGCCAAAATGAGAAATGGGATAGCAAGACCAAGGGTATAAACTAACATGAGGAAGCCACCTTGTACTGCTCCATTACCACCAGAAGCTGCAATTGCGAGAACAGAACTCAAAACAGGACCTACACAAGGTGTCCAACCAAAGCTAAAGGTCACACCTAGCAAGAAAGCATTGTAAAAATCATTTCTATTTTTATCTTTTTTTAATTGAACACTTTTCTGTCGTTGTAGTAGCTTAAAATTGATCAGTTCCATTTGATGAACACCGAGCAAAATAACAATTGCTCCTAATACATAGCGGAACCACTCTGTATAGAGAACTTTTCCCAAAAAGCCAGCGCCATATCCAAGAATTAAAAAGACTACGGACAATCCTGCAATGAAAAATAGTGTTTTTATAATTCCGTACCAAGCAATCTTCTTTCCAAAAATAGTGATTGTTCTTGGTTCATCTGTATCCAATAAAATACCAACATATACAGGAAGCAATGGCAATATACAAGGCGAGAAAAATGATAAAATTCCCGCTAGAAATACAGAAATCAAAAACACAATAGATATCATTATCTTTTCCTCCTCATTTTCTTTCTAAGAAAAGTATACACTGGTTCACTATCTAAAAATAGAGGATACGATTTGTAAAAACTTGAATTTGATATGGTCATAAAAAAACTACCACTTCCGTGATAGTTTTTTAATCATTCCATTTCAAATGAGTCACTTTTTTGTTTATTTGGCAAAAACAAGGACAACACAATCCCGACAATCGTCGGTACCAGCCAAGGAATTGAAGCTTGCGCAAATGGCAAAGCATTGATTAAATTGCTCACACTAGTCAATTTAAATTGCGAGCCAATGATATTCGCAAAGGCAATAATTGTTACAACTGCGACCGTTAGCTGCATTCCAATCTTAGATAAGGCAACAAACTTATTGACAATCACAATCATTACAATCGCAATGGTAATCGGGTACAAAATTTGCAAGACAGGAACTGAATACTGAATGATCGCTCCCAAACCAAGATTTGCAATTGCAAATCCAATCAAGGTAAAGGCTGTTGCATAAGTTTTGTAGCTGATTTTAGGAAAGGTTTTATTGAAAAATTCTGATGTTGAAACAATCAAACCAACCGTAGTCGTGAAACAAGTCACTATTACCATGGCTGCAAGGAAAATCTGTGCTGTCGGACCAAAAATAGCTTGTGTAGCTTGAGATAAGACATAAACTCCTTTATTGGCATTAGACGCCATTACATCAGCCGGAATTGGGAAATGATTTCCAAGAAATCCTAATCCAATATAAAGTGCACTAAATCCCAATGCAACAACAATTCCAACAATCCAAATCGTTGAGATATATTCCTTTTTGTTGGCAAAGCCGAGTTGGTTCAATGTTTGCACAGCGATAACGCTAAAAGCAACAGAGGCAAGTGCATCAAGCGTATTATACCCTTCAAGAAAGCCAGTTCCAAAAGCTGCTTTTGCGTATTCCGCGCTAGCAGCTTGCGGTGCAGCTGCTCCGTATTTTATTGCCCCTAAAATGACTAGAATGACAATCAAAATGGCAAACACAGGAGTCAAAATCCGACCAATCCGATCCAAAATTTTGGAAGGATTTAATGAAATCAAGTAAGCAGCCACAAAATACAAGATTGTAAAAATAATAAGTCCTAATCCAGTCATATTACTCGAAAGCAATGGTGCAATCCCAACTTCATAAGAAGTCGTTGCCGTCCGAGGAATGGCAAAAAATGGACCAATCGCTAGATACAGAACTACCAAGTAACTGGTCGCAAACCAAGGAGAAACCTTTTTAGAAATTTCGTAAACATAGCCTTTGGGATTTAAAGTACCGATAATCAATGTTAAAATAGCAATTCCAACTCCTGAAAGCACAAATCCTGCAATCGCTGACCAGAAGTGTTCGCCAGACAAAGCTCCTAAAGTTGGCGGAAAGATTAAATTCCCTGCGCCGAAAAATATTCCAAACAAGAGTAATCCTGTCAGTGCTCCTTTTTTAACCATCTTCTCTCCCTTTTCTAAAATTCAGTATGTTCAACTATTATAACAGATTCTTACAATACTTCAAGTGATATAAAGTTAAAATATTGCACAAATTCTGAATGTTTGAGCAAAACAAAAGCAGCATAATCAAGTCATGCTGCCATATTCTTATTTAATCCCTAGGGCGATGCGTGCGTAGCGACTCATTTTATCCACAGTCCATGCTGGATACCACACCAGTCTCACTTCTACTTTGCTCACTTCAGGTACATCTGACATCGCATCATGAATCTGATCAGTTAATAAGTCAGCCAGCGGGCATCCCATTGTTGTTAAGGTCATATCAATCTGCGTCTCACCATTTTCACCATTGAACCGAATTTCATAAATCAAACCAAGATTTACAATATCAATTCCTAATTCAGGGTCAATAACTTGTTCCAAACTTTCCAAGATACGATTTTTAATATCATCAATTTGTTCGTTTGTGTATGCCATGGTGCCTCCTTTTGTCTACTAATCTTCAATAAAGTCACGAAGTGGCTTGCTACGACTTGGATGACGCAATTTGCGTAGGGCTTTGGCCTCAATTTGTCGAATCCGTTCACGAGTCACGTTAAAGACTTTTCCAACATCTTCCAGCGTACGCATTTTACCATCATCTAGACCGAAACGCAAACGTAGTACATTTTCTTCACGGTCTGTTAATGTATCAAGAACCTCGTCTAATTGCTCACGTAGGACAATACGTGTTGTGTAATCAACTGGATTTTCAATCACTTCATCCTCAATGAAATCGCCAAGATGACTATCATCTTCTTCTCCAATTGGAGTTTCAAGAGAGACCGGCTCTTGGGCAATCTTCAAAATCTCACGAACTTTATCTGGTGTCATATCCATGCGCTCAGCAATTTGTTCTGGCGTTGGATCTTGTCCCAATTCTTGCAAAAGATTTCGTTGCTCCCGCACTAATTTATTGATTGTCTCAACCATGTGAACCGGAATCCGAATCGTACGCGCTTGGTCAGCAATCGCACGAGTAATCGCTTGACGAATCCACCAAGTGGCATAGGTCGAAAATTTGAAACCTTTGGTATAGTCAAACTTGTCAACGGCTTTCATCAATCCCATATTGCCTTCTTGAATCAAGTCAAGAAACTGCATGCCGCGTCCAACATAGCGCTTAGCAATAGAGACAACCAACCGCAAATTAGCTTCTGCCAAACGTTGTTTCGCTTCTAAGTCGCCTTGCTCCACAAGAACAGCTAATTCTTGCTCTTCTTCATTGGTCAATAACGGAACAACACCAATTTCCTTTAAATACATACGGACAGGGTCGTTCACTTTAGCAGAATTGCTACCAAGCAACTCCTCATCTGTTAATTCAGCTTCTTCTTCCTCTGTATTTAAAACCCGTTCACTTGGGTTGCCTTCTTTATCCGTAATAGCAATCCCTGCGTCCTGAATCCGTTGAAGAAGATCTTCAATGCCATCAGCTTCCAAAGTAAATGGAATGACTAGCCGATCATTGATTTCATCATCGGTTGCTGTACCAGTTTTTTTATGGTTGCGAATAAATTCTGCAACTTGAACATCAAAAGTTGTTACTTCTTTTTGTTTTGTAGCCATTCCTACTCCATTCTCCTTTTTTGAGCAATAAATCGCTCTAGCTCTTCTAATGCCGTATCTGCATCCCCACTATGAGATGCTTCACGGACTTTTTTACCAATCAATTGATTTTCTTTGCGAAGCAATTCCTTATCTCGCGTTTGCTCCACTTCAATCAGTTCCTGCTCAGAAACTTCCTCTGGTAGATTTTCTTCTAAGACCCGATACCAAGCTTGCTGTACCGAATCATTTTGCTCAGACAAATCTTGTGGCGTTACCTCGCCATTTGTTTTTAAAATATCGTACAAAGTCTGCAATTCTACTGTTGCGAAATGAAAATCTTTCCTCAAACGATAATCATTTAAAATCACAGGATTATCAATCATCCGCTGCAGAAGATGAATCTCTGCCTTAATTAGCCGTGATACTTGCTGTGTTACCGGAATGTCAAGTCTTGACACTTGTTGATGCGATTGCTGTTGTTGCTCTCTTCTATTTACTAAACGATGATTATTAACAGCTTGCTCCACCTGCTGGTAGTCAAAATCAGGTAACAATTCAGCTAACATATAAATATAGGAATTTTGTGCAGTAATTGATTGAACCTGTGCAATCAGCGGAGACATTTGTTCAACAAATTCAATTTGAGCTTGCAAGTTTTCGATATTATCTGGCTTCAGATAGTTCAAAAGAAACTCTATATCACTAATTCGTGTTTTAGTCAGTAAATTTTGTAAATCATCAGCAGAATTCTTTTTGATAAATTCATCCGGATCCATATTATCAGGAATCCTGACAATTTCAACTGATAAATCGTGCAATTCATTCAGAGCTTTTGCTGTCGCTGCTTGTCCTGCTTTATCACCATCGTACGTTAAAATGACTTTCTTTGCGAATTTACGAAGATGATCCACATGCTCATGCGTCAATGCTGTCCCCATAGATGCTACAGCATTTTCAATTCCAGCACGATAAGCAGCTATGACATCCATAAAGCCTTCCATTAAGTAAATTTCGTGACTTTTCTTAATAGTCGGTTTAGCTTTATCCAGATGATACAACTCATAACTTTTATTGAAAATCGGTGTACTGCGGCTATTCTTATACTTAGCAACTTTCTGCTCTATATCGCTTGCTTGCCAAATACGACCTGAAAAAGCAATGACTTGGCCTTTATCATTTGTCAATGGAAACATAATCCGATTTTGAAAGGCGTCATAAGCCAAATTGTTATTAGCTAAGTTGAACAAACCAGAATTCATAATGACTTGCTCGTCAAACTTTCCACTAACACTTTTATAAAGATAGTTATTTTCATTGGGCGCTAAACCAATTTGAAAATGCTTGATAACCTCATCTGTTAAGCCACGTTCATAAAGATAAGAACGTGCTTCTTCTCCTATCTTTGTTGTCATCAATACTGCATGGTAAAACCTTGCAGCTTCTGCATGAATATCATAAAGTGCTTGATGAGGATGTGTATGTGTTGACAGCTCTTTTCTACTATGCTCTATTTCTAATGGAAACCCTGCACGATCGGCAACAATTTGTACAGCGTCCATAAAAGAAACACCACGATAATCTTCAATAAATTTAAAGACATCACCTGACTTTCCACAGCCAAAACAGTGATAAAATTGTTTTTCTTCTACTACATTGAATGATGGAGTTTTTTCCCCATGAAAAGGACAAAGCCCCAAATAATTCCTTCCGGCCTTTGTTAGAGCAACGACTTCTCCTATGATTTCGACGATATTGACGCTATTTTTAATATCAGAAATGATTTCTTTATCAATCAATAGACAACACCCCCAATTTATCATAGAATAACAATTTACATTTTATAATAAATTTATCAAAAAGTAAAATATTCACTATATTTTTTAGACATTTTATTGACTTTCCCCTTTTTTTGGATATAATATAGTTTAATATTTTGAAAGGAAAAAGAAAATGTTAAAGGACCTCAAAGAGTTTTTGCTTCGCGGCAATGTAATTGATTTGGCGGTCGGTGTTATTATTGCCAATGCTTTTGGAGCTATTGTGACTTCGCTTATTGGAGATGTTATTACTCCACTCTTTCTCAATCCAGCTTTAAAAGCTGCTGGTGTAGAACAAATTGCTGGTTTAAAATGGAATGGGATTGCATACGGTAGTTTCTTAAGCGCTGTTATCAATTTCCTCGTCATCGGAACAGTTCTCTTCTTCATCGTCAAGTCTGTTGAAAAAGCGCAAAGTCTTACTAAAAAAGAAGATACTGCTGAAGAAGCTGCAGGACCAACTGAATTAGAAGTTCTTCAAGAAATCAAAGCATTGCTCGAAAGCAAATAATTATGAAAAAAATTCACTGATGAAAATCAGTGTTTTTGTTTACTCTCACGGTTTCTTGATATTCTGTTTGCCTTAACCTGCCCCTCTAGCTGCTACTTCTATTAAACTTGCGGTGGAGTTTTGAGATGACAGATAACGTCCATACGGTAAAACTGCTAAAGCTATTGATTTTTATTGAGTACGAGTTCGATTTTATCTAAATAGAAATAAAAAAACAGACCGAAGTCTGTCATTTTGCTCAATTAGAATTTTTTACGTTTACGAGCTGCTTCTGATTTACGTTTCCGTTTTACAGAAGGTTTTTCATAGAATTCACGTTTGCGTGTTTCTTGAAGAGTACCAGCTTTAGTAACCGCACGTTTGAAACGACGAAGAGCATCGTCAAGGGATTCATTTTTACGTACTACTGTTTTTGACATTTTTTTCACTCCCTTCAAGCTTAAAATCTTTTAAATTTTATCATATTAAAATACACTTGTCAAGTCCCAGAAATTAAGGGAATGTGGTAAACTTTTCTAGAACAAGCAATATTATTAACTTAAAAGAGAGTTGATTTTTAGCAAATTTTTCAAAAAATCTGCCAACTACTTCATTCTGTAATCTAGGCTGTAAATTTATCGAATTTGTTCAAAATGTAAATGGACTGCAATATGATCGCCATAACCATTGCGATCCAAATCTCGTTGCAATCGGTAGGAGATATAATGCTCGGCAATGGTGATATAACCAGCACCTAACAGGCGATTTTCTACCATAGATTGGATCATACTGATAGTAGCTCGTTCAACACCAGCTTCCTCTAGATCTAACACTACTTTTTTAGTTACAAGCGCTAAATTTTGACGTAGATCATCTGTCAAGACATAGACTGTTTGTGCTGCTTTCAGAATAGCTTGATAAATTTTATCTGGATTAAAATCAGTAACTTCTCCATTACGTTTGATGACTTGCATGAAAAACTCCTTTAGTTTTATTCGTTTCGTTAAGAGAATACAGTCTATTATACTATTTTTGTGCTGATTCTCAAAATGATAGATACTTTAAATATCTATCAGGCAGAAGTTACATTTAATTTAAATTCTATTTTATTATCATTTCTTCACTGTTGATTTTAATTATCTCAATCAAAAAGACAAACACTCGAAAACAGAGTTGTTTGCCTTTGGGAAGAAAGATTAGATTTTTTCTAAAATCTTCAATTATTTAATCTTCGTTATTTCTTTTACGACGGCGAGCACTAGCTAGAGTTCCCAAACCAAGTAGCAAACCTAATGCAGCAACCTGATCTGCTTTAGTACCTGTAGCAGGCAGAACTTTTTGACCAGTATTTTGTTGTCTAACTAACAATGGTTTTGGTTGGTAAGTTCTGGATAAGTGTAAGTTTTGTACTTTTCCACCTGTTTCTTTTTGAGCCTTCGGAGGAAGTTGACTTCTCAATTGCTCATAGTTTTCTTGTAACTTGGTATAAATTGAACGAGAAATCTCTAGTTTTGCTTCTTCATCTTTTAACGTTTTAACCTTAGAGGCATAGTCAGCTTGTGCAGCTTGAAGAGCCTTTTGAGCTGCTTCCAGTGCTTGTGGTGCATTTTGTAATTTTTCCAAGTTATCTTGTGCTTCTTTTAGCTTGGTTTGACTAGTTTGCAAAGCGTCTTTTGCCTTGGCAACATTTAATTCTGCTGTAATTAAGACTTTCTTGAGTTCTGCTAATTTATTTTTAGCAGTTTCTAGTAATCCTTGTTCTTTTGCTAATGCTGCCTGTTTTGGTGCCAACTTGGATGCAATAGTTGCAGTTGCGCGCTTCAAAGCAGCTTCTTTTGTTACAACATTTTGCTTTGCTTTTGTCAAGGCCGCTTCAGCTGTAATCACTCCAGCATTCGCAGTAGCAAGAGCAGCTGAACGATTCGCAGTCAACTTTTGAAGGTCTGCTAATTTTGCTTTTTGAATATTTAAAGTAGATACATAACCCGTTCTTTGAGCTCGCAACATGCCTAATTGACTCTTCGCTACTGTTGCTTGTGCATTTGCGGCTTTTGCAGCACCAGCAAAATTACGGATTGCTTGCTCATACGCGTCTGCGCTAAGAAGAGTACCGTTGTTAACACGTGCATTAAAATTAGGTTCTCTATGAAATCCAACTTCAGACGTTCCATATACATTACTGTATTGATTTGGAACTTTATCATATGCAGCTGAAATGGTATTAAAGTTTTTATCCATCATTTGAAGATAGTGACCAACTCTATAGAAGAAAGCAAGTTGACCACGATTACGTAAGGTGGTATAAATTTGATTGGAATCAATGTCTCGCTCATTGGTTGTTAAGCCATACTTAGCTGCCTCAGCCATATAGATAGATTTTTCCTTATACCAAAAATCAACGGCTCCTTTCGGAGTAAAACTAATCGCTACATTTTCATTTCTCAAATATTTGCCCATATGCCAATCTGCTCTTTCAAAATAAAGAGTTTGGACTTGGCTGGCTGGATTCTTGTAAGGATCAATCAATAATTCTTTTAATCCAGCTTGTCTACGATAAGCATTGATAGCTCTAACCAATTCAATCGCTTTTAAGTTATTTGCTAAAGTTGCTGGACTTGTTGCGTCAGAACCAACTGTAATACCGTCTTCACGTTTAGCTCTTTCATAAGTTGCTAGAGCTTCAGTAGCTGCATTACGAATCGCTTCGTTGGCTCCATTTGTTTTAGCGTGTTGTAAAAATTCACCATAGGTTGCCTTGTTTAAATCAACATTTCTTCTATTGGTAGCTGACTGTTCAGCACGGGCTACTTCAGCGGCTTTTTGATCAATAGCCGCTTGATTTTCTGCAACTTTTTGCTCACTTTGCTTAACTTGTTCAGTCGCTGAATCGATTTCTTTAGGAAGATTAGCGATTTCTTCTTTCACTTTAGCAAGATCTTTTTGCTTTTCTGCCAAATTCTTTTCAGCTTGTTTTTCTTCTTCCTTTGCGCGGTTAAGATCTTGTTCTTCATTGGCAACTGGAGCTTTAGCTGTGTCTAATTCGCGTTGTGCAACGTCAACAAGTGATTGTTGCCCTGCAACAACATTTTCTTGATTTTTAACAGCTTCTTTTGCCTTTGTTTCAGACTGTTCTGCTGCTTGAACTTTATTTTCCTCTGTTGTAACCGTCTTCTCTGATGTCGCCACTTCTTCTTTTGCGGTTTCAATAACTTCTGGAGTTGCTTCTTTCTTTTCTGCCTCAGCATTTGCAACAGCTTTTTCGCTATCTGCCACCGCGTCCTTTGAAGTATTTACATCTCCTTTGACTTGCTCTACAACTTTTTGCTGAGCATCTGTTTGAACCTTTGCAGCATCGGCTTGCAGCTTTGCTGATTGAACATCTGTTTCTGTAACTGGTTTGGTGATTTTTTCAGATGTCTTTGGCTCAGTAGATTGTGTTTTTACTTCTTCGGCATTTACTTGATGTGATAAACTGCCTGAAATAATAGTGGTTGCAGCTAAACCGGTCGCAACTACTGATTTTTTAATTTTTCTCTCCATTAGACGGCCTCCTAATATACTTGCTACCTTTCATTATAAACCATTTCAGCCTAAATTACAATTCCGCTAATGTATTACTCAGATAACTATTTCATTAAATTTCTTTTACATTAATTATTGGTAGGGAGAAATCTATGGGGGAATCCTACACAATCCAAACTATCATTTCCTGATTGTAAAAGATTTCAAAATACGCTACAATAGAGAAAAATTCTTCTGTATGGGGACAGTTGAGATGATAAAACCTAAGTATCAATGTATTGTAGATCAGATTAGCCAAGATATTAAAAGTGGGGAATTGTCCAAGGGACAAAAGATTCCTTCTGTCCGTCAGCTGGCAGAATACTATCGCTGTAGCAAGGATACAGCTCAAAAGGCGCTAATGGAATTGAAATATCAGAAGTATATCTATGCGGTTCCTAAAAGTGGCTACTATGTGTTGGAAAATAGTCTGGAGGATCAGCAGGACATGGAGCTAACCGTCAGAGATGACCACTACCAAATTTATGAAGACTTTCGACTTTGTCTCAATGAAACGCTGATTGGACGTGAGAATTATCTTTTTAACTACTACTCGCAACAAGAGGGGCTAGAGGATTTGCGACAATCTGTCCAGCAGCTGCTTCTAGATTCAGCTATCTACACCTCTGCTGATAGGATTGTTCTGACATCTGGTACCCAGCAAGCTCTTTATATTCTTTCGCAAATTGCCTTTCCAAATGAAAAATATGAAATTCTAGTTGAACAGCCTACCTATCATCGGATAAATGATTTGCTAACTGCCCAAAAACTTCCTTATCAAACAATTGAGCGAACTCCAGAAGGAATTGATTTAGGAGAATTGGAGAGGATTTTTCAATCTGGTCGTATCAAATTCTTCTATACTATCCCACGCTTTCATTATCCCTTGGGGCATTCTTACAGTCGAAAGGAGAAGGAAGAAATCATTCGTCTTGCTCGGCTTTATGATGTTTATATCATAGAAGATGATTATTTGGCTGACTTTGACAGCAAACGCGAACTGACCTTCCATTACTTGGACGACAGCCAGCATGTCATCTATATCAAATCTTTTTCTACTAGCCTCTTCCCTGCCCTTCGGATAACAGCTCTGCTATTTCCTCCAGCTATTCAGCCCACTTTTATAGCCTACAAAAAAGCAGTAGACTACGACAGCAATCTCATCATGCAGAAAGCTCTATCCCTTTATATTGACAATCTCATGTTTGAAAAAAATCGTCTTTCTCTGCTCAATCAACAAGAAAAAGAATTGACGAGATCTAGAAAACTTTTAAGCCAAAATCAGCTCAAACTTTCCTACTTTATCAATAGAGATGGTATCTTACTAGATCTACGTGGACTTAAATCTGTCAGCTCCCTCAAACATAGCAATCTGCCATTGGATTTTTTTGAAGCAAGTTATATACAGGATTGTCCTTATCAATATGCAAAAATTAAATACGGGGATCTAGAAAAAACCTTAGAACGCTTAAATGAATATTTATAAGGGAGTGGGACAGAACTAAAAATCGAAAATTTTTAGTTCGTAGTCCCACCCCCGCAAGGGTGCTTAAACAGTTATCAAGCTGTTTAAGGTTGCAGATGAAGAAAACGAAGTTTTCGCCAAAAGCGCTCTTCTGAGCTTGAAAAGCGAATGAAGAGTCCAATCACCTACTGCGTTATTTGTTTATTACTAAATCTAATAGAAGCTGGGACACTTTTTGCCCAGCCTCCTTCTTTAACATATCACTCTTCTTTCATCATTCCAGCCTGCAATTGATACATTTTATAATAAGTCCCCTTAAGCGCTAGAAGCTCTTCGTGTGTGCCAGATTCAATGATACGTCCCTGCTCCATGACATAAATGCAGTTAGCGTCCTGAATGGTAGACAGACGGTGAGCAATGGCAATCGTTGTTCGTCCTTGGCGCATTTTTTTCAGCGAAGTTTGGATAAGTTCTTCGGTCTCTGAGTCAATATTAGCAGTTGCTTCGTCCAAAATCAAGATTTTGGGCTTGCTAGCAATTGTTCTCGCAAAAGCCAATAGTTGTCTTTGTCCGCTTGAAAAAGTCGCACCTCGCTCGGTTACTGGACTGTCATAACCTGCAGGAAGCTGAGTGATAAAGTCGTGAGCATCCACAAACTTAGCAGCTTCTACAATATCTTCTCGACTCATATTTTCCTGATACATTTGGATATTAGAAGCAATGGTACCGTGATAGAGGAAAGGATCTTGAAGAACTAAACCAATATTGCGGCGTAATTCAGCTTGACTGTAATCCTTAATGTTTTGATTATCAATTAAAATTTCTCCTCTTTCAAATTCATAAAAACGCAGAAAGAGATTGATAATCGAAGACTTGCCTGAGCCAGTCGCACCGACAAAGGCGATTGTTTCCCCCTGCTTGACTGAAAATGAAATATCTTTCAGAACATCACGCTTGCCGTCGTACGAAAAGGAAACATGACGAAATTCAATATTCCCAGCTGTAATTTCCAATGGAAGATTAGCTTGATTGGGCTCATAGTCTCTGCGGTCTATGATTGCAAAAACACGGTCTGCAGCCACCATAGATGTCTGTAAAACAGAGTAATTCTGCATCAAATCAATCAGAGGATTAAAAAGTTGATTGACATATTGTATAAAAGCATACATAACCCCTGCTGTCACTCCTGCAACCTGCCAAGTAAAGCCAAAGTAAGCTAAAATAACTGCATAAGCTAAAATTTTTAACAAAGACATAGCTGGACGCAGAAAAAGGCTATTGATATTGAGGTAGCGGACTGTATACTCCAAATGCTCGCCGTTAATCGTTTCAAATTCATTTATCAGACGCTTTTCCTGACTAAATGCCTGAATAATTCGCATTCCCTCAATACTTTCAGAAAGTTTAACATTCAAATCACTCAGTTTGCTTCGGACGAGTTTGAGGAGACGATTAGATAAGCGTTGATAAAGTAAAATGGAGCCCAGCATGACTGGTAAAAAAAGTACAATAAGTCCTGTCAAGCGCCAATTCAAGGTGCACATCGTCACTACTGTTACAACAAGAATAAAAATGGAACTTAGAAAACTTGAAAATATGCTACTAAACATATCTGCTACCGCTTGTGTATCATTCGTCAAACGGGAAACAATCGCTCCTGCAGCCGTTTGATCAAAATAAGCCATACGTAGCCGCTCAATATTTTCAAAACTCTCCTGACGCAGATCGCGAACAATGCTATATGCCACACGGGCAAAAGAATACTGTCCCAAGAAAGTAAATAGTACCCTCAAAAGAAAGAGAGCATAATAGAGAATCAAAATATAAAATCCCGCCATAATCTGACGACGACTGATAAAATGGTCAATAAAATACCGGGCCAAAAGAGGCAAAGCTGTCGTCACCAAAGTTGTCGCAAAGATAAAAGTAAGTGCCAAAATGCTCACCCATTTATAACGCCACATATAAGTCAGAAGGCGATGAAAAGTTGTTTGTTTTTTCATAATCACTCCTCCTTCAGACTTTCTGCCAGTTGCTGGTTGTGATAAGTATGCGCATACCAACCGTTTTGAGCCAGCAATTCTTGGTGAGTGCCACGCTCTTTAATGCGTCCATTCTCCATCACCAAAATCAAATCTGCATGAACAACTGCTGATAACCGATGAGCAGTAATAATCGTCGTCTTACCATCTCTTTCTTCCTTGAGATTTTCCAAAATCAAATGCTCTGTTTTAGCATCAACAGCAGATAAAGAATCATCCAAGATTAAAATATCTGGTTTCAAAACGAGCGCTCGACTCATCGCTAATCGTTGCTTTTGACCTCCTGAAAGTGATACCCCTCGTTCACCGACAATCGTCTGAAAGCCTTCTGGCATGGCAATAATATCCTCATAAAGACCACAAAGTTTACTAGCTTGAATCACTTCGTCATCTGACAAGTCTGGATTTGCAAAACGAATATTGTTCGCAATCGACATTGCAAAAAGAATCTGTTCTTGTGGTACGTAACCAATCAAACTCCGCAAATCATTTAAGCTATAATCTCGAATATCATGATCATTCAGATAAATAGCACCTTCTTGAATATCCCGTTCTCGCATGAGCAGGCGTAATAGTGTTGTTTTGCCAGAACCTGTTTGTCCAACAATTCCTAGCGTCTGCCCTTTTTCTAATGCAAAATGAATATTGGATAAAGTGGCTGCTTTCTCATAAGAAAAACGCTGAATATAATAGAGCAAACGACCATTTTGTATAGGGGAAACGGGATTTTTGGTCTCTTTGACATCAGATTTTTCTGCCAACAGTCGCTCAATCCGTTCATAAGACACCATTCCCCTCTGGCTGATGTTGAAGAGATAGCCCATCGCCTGCAAAGGCCATACCAGCATATCTAGATAAGTAATAAACGTCACTAATTCCCCGACTGTAAATTGCCCTCTAGAGATGAATATTCCCCCAAAAATCAAAGTTAACGCATAAGATAAGCCAATGAAAATCAGAACCATAGGGTCAAAGAGAGAATTGTATTTAGCGGCTAAAATATTCTTCTCATAGACATCCTGATTTGTCCTAGCAAAAGAGTGACTTTCTACTTTTTGATAGCCAAACGATTTCGTTACTTTAATCCCTGAAACGCTTTCCTGTACCTTGTTATTCAAGTCAGAAAAAGCCTCCTGAGCCGCTTTAAAGCTCTCATGATTTTTTCGTCCAATTAAACTGGTTCCCCAGGAAAGAAATGGCAATGGCAGAATAGCAATCAAAGTCAAGCGCCAGTCTAAAACAAAAAACATGGTCAGCAGCGTTACCAGTGCTGTGATAGAGGCATCTACCGCCGACATGACACCCCCACCTGCCACACTTACAACTGCATTAATGTCATTCGTTGCATGCGCCATCAAATCTCCTGTTCGATATTTTTGGTAAAAAGACGATGCCATTTGGGTAAAGTGCTCAAAGAGTTGAGAACGTAAAAGTCGTCCCAAGTGATTTGCCGTACCAAAAATATATAGACGCCAAAGATAACGCAGACCATACATAATAAAGGCCGAAGCAACCAAAAGTGAAAGATTTAAAAGTAATTGCTCTGATGTTAGATTTCGACTAGCAATACGGTCAATGACCACACCAATTACTCTAGGAGGAATTAAATTAAAAACACTAACCAAAGACAAGGCTAGAATTCCGATAATATAACGTTTTTTCTCCAGTTTGAAAAACCAGCCCAATTTTCTGATAAGATTCATATTTTCTCCTCTGCTATTACTAATTACCATTATACATTATTTTGTTGCATTATCTGTAAAAATAAAACGCAGCTAGCGCAACCTAACTGTGTTCCTCATTTCTTTTGGGTCAATTCAAAACTCTTATCTAAAAGGGAAAAAAGTTCTGTATCCGTCAAAGTATCATCCAAGGGCAGGCTCAGCCAATATTTTTTATTCATGTGAAAGGCTGGGTAAATCCCTGCTTTTTTAAGTAAATTAGCTACTTGATTGTTTTTGACATTCAGCACTTCTATTGGACCAGTTTTGCCATTTTCAAACTTCGACCAGTCTATCGTCATAAAAATGCCATACCATTTTTTAGTATCCTGATGTCGAAAAACACCAGCATGAAGATTGCTATTTTTTGAAGAATTCTCCCAGAGATATTCCAGTCGTCCGCCATAGGTCTTCGCTACGTACTCCTGCAAGCGGCTACTCTGTTCATAAAGAAAGCCAACTTCCTCAAAACAATTAGCTCGAATCATCAAAAAAATATCCTGACAAGCTTCACGGACTTGACCGACAAATTCACCCGTCATAGTCTTCATTTTGACTTGTACGTATTCATCACCAGTCTCTTGGTCAAACACTTGATAGTCCAGCTTCTCACCCTGCAGTTTTAGCTGTAACAGAAAATCACCATTCATTATTTCCTGAGAATAAACAAACTCTTCTCCTCTTTTTTCAAAACCAAATACCTGTAATTTTTCTGGATTTGCTTGATATTTCTCAAATAAGTCTAACATGATCTTCACTTTCTAAAATACAATTTTGGTACCATGAAGTTGATTGACGCCGAGCTTTGCAACAATTTCATCACGATTATCAACCGTAATACCGCCTCCTGGTAAAATATCAATCCGACTAGCTGCATGATTTATCAATTCATATAACCAAGAAAAATGCTCTTGAATCGGCTCTTCTGCCAGTCCACCGTGAGTTAGAATCCGTTTCACGCTATGTTCCATTAGCCAGTCCATTTCACTAAATTGATGTTCTCTTGGAATGGCGTCAAAAGCCATGTGAAAGACGACTTCCAGCCCTTGCGAGGCTTTTAATAATTTTTCCATTTTTGGATAATCAATTTTATTAGCACTTGTCAAAACACCAAAAACAAGTCCGTGTGTCCCAGCGCTGCGCGCCATTTGAATGTCTTCTAGCATGATTTCCATTTCCAAGTCATTGTATGCAAAGTCTCCCCCGCGTGGACGAATCATCGTCATAACGGTCACATTGTAAGGTTTTGCTAGCTCAACAGTCGCTTTTATGACACCGTAACTAGGCGTTGTTCCGCCAACTGCTAGATTATCGCAAAGTTCAATTCGTCGAGCACCAGCCTGCATGGCTTTTTCCAAATTAGTCACATTTTCTGCACAAAATTCATAAATCATTTTTGACCTCTTCTATGTGAAAGTGTTTTCTTGTTTATTATAACATAATCACTATTTATTCTTCAAAATCTTTCGCGACTCGCTGGCACCAATCCAACCATTTTTTCCTATAATCCGACTCAGGCAAGATACGATTTTCTAAATCTTTTATCGTAAAAATTCCCATTTTTTCACAAGTTTGAAGGCAATAGTAATAGAAATCCCAATTCAAATCGTCCTCTTCTGCATAAACTGGAATCTATTCAAAACCAGCTTGATAAGCTATAAATGCTCTGCTATGTCCATCAGTGAAAAAGATTTTATCTTTCCATCGCTTAATTGGTAAAGGCTTTAAAGCATTTATGTCCTTTGTATCAAACCATGCCTGTACCTGCTCTAATTTCTTCTCAGAAAGATAAAATTGACTTGGTTGAATAGCTGACAAAGGAAGCGTCAAATCCAAAGCATAGCGATGCCCATTTTCAGTCTTTTCCAAAGGATAAAACCCTACTGACTCAAACATCTTCTTAGAAGCTTCATTGTCATCATAGATTTCTTGAACATACAAGCGCTTATAACCCAACTTGCGTCCGCGTTCAACCAATGCCTGAACAACTGTCCTCCCGATTCCCTGACCACGATAAGCTGAATTGCCAATAACAATCGGCATGTCCTCTTGCCAAAAACTCACATCACCAATCGGCTGCCAACCTGCATTTGTCAAAACTTCAATAAAATACACTTCTCCACGCTGAGTAAGATAATCATACATTTTCTTGATTCGTTGAAGCGTGTAAAGCTCTCGACTACCATCTATCAAATGAATCACCTCAGGGTCTTGATACCAAGAAAAGGCGAGATGAGCTTGTCCATCATACTTTCGCAAACGTAAGGAAGAATCAATGGAAATATACTCTGGTTGTTTCTTTACATCTATCATAATATTCTCCTCTTACTGACATTCTAACAGAAATGACACAGATTGTTTAGGAATTCTGTCCTATTCTATCAAAATTTTCTCTTGACATTATCTGAAAAAACAGTATACTATACTTGTGTATATACAGTAAAAAGGAGAAAATTATGAAACCTAAAACAAAAAATCAATTTATAACTCTTACAGCTCTCTTGACTGCACTAGCTATTGTTATTCCGATGGTTATGCCTGCAAAAATTATTATTCCACCTGCATCCTACACTTTGGCAAGCCATGTTCCCATCTTTTTAGCCATGTTTATCTCGCCGTTAATGGCTTTGATCGTTATTCTAGGATCTACTTTTGGTTTTTTAGTAGCTGGTTATCCCATTGTTATCGTTCTTCGCGCCCTGTCGCACATATTCTTCGGCTTGGTAGGCGCTCTTTATCTAAAAAAATATCCTAAAGCTTTAGATAAACCAATCCAGACTTGGATTCTTAATATTGTCCTTGCCTTTATTCATGCAATTGCTGAAGTCCTTGCTTGCCTCATCTTTTACGCCTCAACTTCTTTTCCAGCAAATATGTTTTATCTGCTTTTCATCCTCGTAGGAGTTGGAACTATTATTCATAGTATCGTTGATTTTATCATTGCACAATTTATCTATAAAGCTCTACAAAAAATCCGCTAAATCTTGAATATTTAACAGATTTATTCTACAATGAATTTATGATAAAACAAAGAAGAACAGATTTATTACAGCTTTTAAAAACTGCGGAAACTCCCTTAAATGGACAAATTTTAGCAGAGAAATTCCATGTTACTCGGCAAATCATTGTACAAGACATTGCCGTTTTACGAGCAGATGGCGCCCCTATTATTAGTACAAATCGAGGCTATATTTACAAAACGAATGATACTGCTAAATATTATCACCAGCTTTTTAAAGTTAAGCATACGATTGAAGATATTGAAGTGGAATTACTGGCAATTGTAGATAACGGTGGACGAGTTCAAAATATTATGGTAGAGCATCCCGTTTATGGGGAAATTCAAACCTATCTGAAATTAACTTGTCGCAGAGATGTTCAGCAATTCATTCAACAAATTCACGAGACCAATTTCCGCGGTTTATCTGAATTAACAGACGGTGTTCATTATCATCTAGTAGAAGCTGATTCGCAACAAGATTTAGACTATGTCGAAAAAGCACTAGAAAAATTGGGATTTTTATTATAAAATTCAAACATGATTTCTACATAGATTTCAAAAAAATAGAGCCTGAATGATCTGCACCCCAAAAATTAGACAGAAAAAATCTAACTTTTGGGGTATTTTATTATGAAATTGAGTTATGAAGATAAAGTGCAAATCTATGAACTAAAAAAACAAGGAATCAGCTTAAAGCAACTCTCAAATAAATTTGGAGTACGTATTTCTACACTGACATACATGTTTAGTTTGATTGCTCGTTACGGGATAGAAATAGTCAAGAAAGGAAAGAATCGTTATTATTCTCCAGAATTAAAACAAGAAATGATTGATAAAGTTCTTCTTGAAGGTCGTTCGCAAAGAAGTGTTAGTCTTGATTATGCCCTCCCAAACCAAGGAATGTTTCCAAATTGGCTGGCGCAATACAAGAAAAACGGGTATACTCTTTGTACTGCCCCCAAAAAGTTAGACAAAAAATATTAGTGAAAGGATTTAGTTCTGTACTGCACAGGACTAAGTCCTTTTAGTTTTGTTTTAATCCGTTTATTGTTGTAATAAACAATATAAGTTGCAA